>JAHHTP010000005.1 GCA_020024615.1 Oscillospiraceae bacterium | reverse complement strand
CCGGAAATAGGCCATCTTGTTCAGGTAATTGATGAATTGGTAGCTTCCAACAAGCACCTGTGATTTAAATTTAGATGTTTTGGCAGAAGTACAGAAAATTTCATTCGTACAAGCATCGTATAAAATAACCTTTCTCCCAGAATGCATTGTTGGTGTATCTGGAGAGAGGTACTTTTTCATGTATATTACAAGGTTGATGTATTAGGGCTAATGATAATCTGTTGCTTGTGGCCCAACAGCAGACTGTGGCATACACAAAAAATATTTAGGGGGTCATGTGAATGATGGAGCGTAATCGCAATACAATCCTTATTGTTGACGATATGGTAAGTAACCGTATTTTTTTACGAAACATTTTTAAAGAGGATTATGAGCTGATAGAAGCCTGCAATGGCGAGCAAGCTTTACAGCAGTTGAAACGCTATCACGGCAAAATCGCAGCAATGCTGTTAGATGTTATGATGCCGGTTAAAGATGGTTTCCAGACGCTGGAGGAAATGGCTGCGCTTCGGTATTTAGATGAATTCCCAGTTTTGATAGTCACTTCTGATGCTGATAGTAAAAATGAGGCTCGTTTGCTGAGACTAGGTGCCTCTGATATGATTCATAAACCATATGATCCGACAGTTATCAAATTGAGAGTCTCAAATTTGGCAGAACTTTTTGCAGACCGAAGAATGATGGCAAGCCGTGCAGATGATTTGGAAAAAGTTTTGAATGATTCCAGCATTGGAATTGTCAGTATGCTTGCGGCAGTAACCGAGTTTAGAAGTTTGGAAAGTGGACAGCATACGCTAAGAATAAAGTCCTTTGCAGAGATTTTGATGCACGCAGTTACCAAGCGGTTTCCAGAATATGAATTGGAGCAGCGTGAAATTGATTTGATTGCGAATGCTTCTATTTTGCATGATGTCGGCAAGATTATGATCCCAGACAGCATTCTGGATAAGCCGGGACGACTGACCGCAGAAGAATTTGAAATTATGAAAACGCATACAATAGCAGGCTGCAAAATTCTTGACAAGATGCCGAATGTTGTGGATAGCAAATTCATGCAGTATGCGTATAATATTAGTCGGTATCACCATGAGCGATGGGACGGTCGGGGATACTCGGAAGGCCTCAAGCAAAACAACATTCCTCTATGTGCGCAGGTAGTTGGTATTTGTGATGTATATGATGCACTGACCACACCTCGTGTTTATAAGGATGCCTTTTCTCATGAGAAAGCGGTCAGCATGATTTTAAATGGGGAATGCGGAGTATTCAATCCGGAACTACTGGAATGCTTTCGTATGGTGCTGCCGGAGTTTGAAGAATGTGCGCGGGAATATGCAGATGGTGTAACTAACCCGAAAGTGGATGATCTCCAGCCACCGGCACAGGCATTGTCTTCTTCTGTATTCAATATGCATAAGGAAAGTCTGGTAACAGCTAAGTACCATGCATTACTGCAGATGATCAATGGCATTGTCATTGAAATAGATATGAATGAGGGAACCTTTCATCTGGTTTATGATACAAATGGGGATTTTGATATTCTACGTTTAGGCGGCAATTTCAATGAAGTATCGTTAAAACTATTGAATACAGTCGTTCATCCAGATGATAAACTCATGATAACTGAGCGTATTTTGAGTCTCCAGAAAGAATTTTTTGAAGCAGGATTGCAGCGACAGTCAAGACGCTATCGGGTAAGAAGCTCTCCTACGGATGCGTATTTTTGGATTGAAGCAACCTGTCTGCGTATTAATACTGGAAGACCAAACGATAAAAAATTGCTCTGTATCTGCAAGAAAGTGGATGAGCAGAAGAAAAATACAAGAGGAATGGCATCCAGACAATTAAGCAGTGACAGGTTGATGAGAAAACTGCCGCTAATGCGTTGTCGGCAGGACCGCTGGATGACCATAGTTGAGGGATGGGAAGGACTATCCCAACTTTTGGGATTCAGTTTGGCTGAACTGAAAGATATATATCAAAACAGGTTGTTGAATCTGATTTGTCTGGAAGATCGGGAAAGAGTTTGTAATTATTGGTGGAAAACATTTGAGTATACCTCTTTTGGAGAAATACAGTATCGTTTACACCATAAAAATGGCTCTTGTGTTTGGGTCGTGGATAAAAGCCGTGTGGAACTTGATTCAGACGGCGAGAAATATGTTTACCGGGTGTTATTGGATAACACAGAAACATGTCAGAAACTGTATGATACCCGTCTAAAATTAGAGCGTCAGCAGCTTCTGCTCAATAACGCCAGCGAGATCTTTTTTGAATGGGATCTGATTAAGGATGAAGCATATTTTACCGAGAATTTTAGAGATACTTTTGGATACAGTATAGGCGGAAGTAACTTCGGGCAGATGTCCTCAGATATCAATCGTATTATTTATGTAGATGATATCCCTTTGTTGAAAAAACTAATTTCCGAAATTATGAACGGCAAAAGCTTTGTTGAGCAGGAACTTCGCTTTATGAAAGCGGATGGAACCTATCTGTGGTGTCGGGTTCGTGGTGTCGGTCAGCAATGGGAAAATGGGAAAATTGTAAGTTTGCTGGGTACAATTACCAATATCAATTCAGATAAGATGGTAATGCAGAACCTTCAGAATATGTCAGAGCGAGATGTGCTGACAGGACTTTCGAATCGCTATGCTGCCACCAAACGGATAGAGCAGTACCTTCAGGGAGAAGGTAATTTACATCAATCAGCATTGCTGATGCTGGATATTGATAACTTTAAGCGTGTTAACGATACATATGGTCATGTGGCAGGAGATTCGATTTTGATTTCCTGCGGTGAAGTGATACGCAAGCAATTCAGAAATCAGGATGTCATTGCCAGAATTGGAGGAGACGAATTTCAAATCTGGATTCGGAATATTCCAAACGAGAAAGTTGCCCAAAAATGTTCCCAGAAAGTTATTGAGAGTTTTAAGAAAAATGTGTCCAGTATGGTGCCGGATTGCGACATTTCCTGTTCCATTGGTATCGCCGTATATCCGCAGGATGGGCAAGACCTGAAAAAACTGTTCCAAAATGCGGATATGGCACTGCTTTATGCCAAGGAGCACGGAAAACATCAATATGCCACATTTTCTGAAATTGGAAAAAACCGCACCGTTTATCAATCCGTTCGGACTGAAATCGAGTCCAATGGACATACAAACTTTTCCAATCAGGGACTATTTGAATATACCATGCATCACTTGTATCGGTCTGAGAATTTTGATGATACCATTCAGAATGTGCTTGAGATGGTTGGCCGTCAGGCATATGTTAGCCGTGCTTATATCTTTGAATACAGCAAGGATAAAAAGTATTGCAATAATACATTTGAGTGGTGTAATGATGGAGTTTCTTCTGTAAAGGAGCGTCAGCAGAAAATAGAATATGATACGGTTTTTAGACCATTGGAACTGCATTACGAAAATTCCAACATTTTTTCCTGCTGTGATATTGAAACACTTCCAGATGAGGTAATCAAGTTCTTAAAAGCAAATCAGACAAAGTCTTTCCTGCACTGTGCTATTAAGAGTAATGGAAAAATTCGCGGATTTGTCGGTTTTAATGATTGTAATATTGCCCGTCTATGGACAGTGGAGCAAATTTCCGTTCTGGAATCTTTTGCAGAAATACTGTCACTTTTCCTCTTTAAGAAGCGTGATCTACAAAATGTGGGAAAGCTGGCAAGTGGTTTGCTACAAGCACTAAATCACAGTAATAATTGGATTTACCTAGTGGATGGGGATACTTATGAAACGCTGTTCTTTAACAACCGAGTTCGCAAAGTGTTCCCACAACTGAAATTGGGTGAACCATGTTATACAGCAATTATGCAGCAAGACAGCCCGTGTGAACAATGCCCCATCAAAGAGTTGAAAAAGGGAAAAACAAAGCCGACTCAGGTTATCAATAACTGTTTGCACAAATGTGTTATGGCAAAAGCGCAGAAACTATATTGGAATGGTAAAAATGCTATGTTGATTATCTGTGAGGACAGCGATCAATATCCATTGCTAGAAGATCATCGGTGATTGGTACTGATTGATAAAGGTAGGAGGATGTGAAATGGTGAGAAAAAAAGAACAAAACCGTGTTTCAGATGAATTAACGGATTTGATAGAGCGGTTTCCCAATATGCGTGTGGAGGTATTATCATCCCCACAAGGGCATTTGCTTTTTGTTGGAAAAATTGATGGTATCAAAAACAATTCGATTCAGGTCTCTGATGTAGATGGAGAAAAAGTTCCGCCTGTTGAGTACAATACGCCAGTGAAATTACGAGGAAATACGGGATCTTCTATGATATTGCTGGACGGAAAGGTCAGTGGAAGCGCAGAACAATTTTGGCTCGTGGATCAGTTTGGATTATTGAATAGCAGTAATCGACGCAGTTATTTCCGTCAGAACATTAATTTGCAAGCAAAGGCTATGTTGGTGAATGCAATATTGGAGGTTGAGGGGCAGAAAACTTCTAGAAATCCATCTTATATTGAATGTCAAATTCAAAATATCAGTGCTGTTGGAGTTATGTTTGCTTCTAAGGAAAATTTTCAAAAGGGCGATAAACTCTGTCTGAAAAATGTCGTGTTAGTCTCTGAAGAACCACCGATTGATTTGAATTGTATCGTTAGACGCCGTGTAGAAAGAAGCAATTTTATTGAATACGGATGTGAGTTTTATGATATGGACACCAAAGATCAAGATCGGCTGATAAAAGAGATTTTCATTTTGCAGCGTACAGAACTTCGGGCTAAACTGGGAAATCGATAATGTATTGTATACAAAACATATATTTAAATCAGAAGATAAAGGCGGTACACAGATGAAAGAAAAAAAGGAAAATAATCTTGTTTTTGCACTGGATATCGGTACCCGCAGCATAGTCGGAGTCGTTGGCGAGCCGGATGGTGAAAAACTGAAGATTTTGGCAGTCGAAGAAGCGGAACATGGCAAGCGAACAATGATTGATGGTCAGATTGACAATATTCAGGAGGTTGCTAATCTGGCTCGCACGGTGACACATCGACTGGAAGAACGCTTGGGGATTTCCTTGAAGCAGGTTTGTGTTGCTGCCGCAGGTCGTGCTTTACAGACCAAGGAAGGTACTTTTACGCTTGATTTTCCGGCTGAACAGGTAATTGATGAAGAAATAATTGGTCGGTTGGAGGCTGGTGCGGTATCCAATGCAGAAGAATTTTTGCAAACGGATGACAAAGACAGAAAACAGCTATTTCTGGTTGGCTATACCGTTTCGCAATACCGCTTGGATCATTATCCGTTGACAGTATTGCGCGATCATAAAGGAAAAAAGGCGGAAGTAGATGTTGTAGCAACTTTCCTGCCGGGGGAGGTTGTTGAAAGTCTGTATGCTGTTATGAAAGCAGCAGGGTTACAGGTAATCAGTTTAACATTAGAGCCGATTGCGGCAATGAATGCGGCGATTCCTTCTGAACTGCGGCTGTTGAATCTGGCATTAGTGGATATTGGTGCTGGCACAACAGATATTGCAGTTTGTCGCAATGGAAGTGTTGTCGGCTATACGATGGCTACGATTGCCGGTGATGAAATCACCGAAGCGATTATGCAGGAGTATCTGGTTGATTTTTCCACCGCAGAAAGTATGAAGCGTAGTATCTGTGAAGGCAAAAAGATTGTATACACGGATATTCTGGGATTTGAAAATGAAATTAGCTATGATGCGTTTTATGCTGTCATTAAAGAGCCGATGTCACGACTTGCAGATGCCATTTCACAGCAGATCATAGAAGTCAATACCAGAATGCCGTCTGCTGTGTTCCTCGCAGGTGGAGGAAGTAAGCTTTACGGTCTGAAAGATAAAATTGCCGCAAGTCTTGGTATGGATGAAAAGCGTGTGGCGATTACAGGCAAAAATTTCGAAAAGGGAGCATATTCCGAAAATATCGATTTAGCAAATCCAGAATATGCAACGCCTCTTGGAATTGCAATTTCTGTTGGCTTGGGGCTGCTGAATGATAGTTATCACATTATTTTGAATGGAGAATCTGCCAAATTATTCCGCAGTGGAACGCTTACAGTTCGGGATGTACTGCTGATGAATAGCTATACATATCAGGATATGATTGGAAAGATGGGACAAAATCTTGTTCTGACATTGAATGGGCGGCGTGTGGTACTTCGTGGAGAACCAGCGATGCCGGCGGTACTGCTTGTCAATGGAAAAGAGGCAACAATCGGTACAGTTGTTGCTGCTGGAGATCGAATTGATTTTACACCTGCTGTTCATGGTAAGAATGCTGTATTAACACTGGGTGATTTCCTGATCAAACAGTTTTCGCTGAAGGAATCTTTAAGTGAGGAGATGGCGCAAAAAGTTCTGGTCAATAATCAGCAGGTACCTCTGGATACGCAGCTGAAAACGAATGATGTTATTTTAACATTAGACCAGTTGACAACTGTATCGCCTGTCCAGGAGGATGTCAAAAAAGTGGAAGAAAGCGAACCCAAAGAGAAGCCTGAAGAAATCAAAATTCCGACGAAACGATCTGATGGCAAATTCTTGGAGATTGTATTGAATGATAAAACATTGGTTCTTCCGCCTAAAGCGGATGGGCAGCCATACTATTTAATGGATTTGCTGGAGCATTCCGGAATAGATTTTGAAAAAGTAGAGCGTCCAGTTCGGCTGGCGGTGAATGGTCAGGACGGCGGTTTTAGTCAGGTGCTAAAGCCAAATGATCGTATTGAAATTTGTTGTATTGATTAATGGGATTTTACAATACGGCGAATGATTTGTATATTTATCAAGCCATTATTTTATGTTTAGAAAAAATTTAGGGTAATTGCTTATTTTTTTAAGAATTGTGTCGATATATATTATAAGAATGTTTTAAGGTGGTGTTTTTGACTATGGGAACTTCAAACGATATTCTTGATACCTATATTTATGAAAATAATTCAATGCTTGAACAACTTGAGTCAATCGTTTTAGATGCAGAGGCGATTGACACATTTTCGCAGGATAATATTAATGAGATTTTCCGTATTATGCATACGATTAAAGGCTCATCTGCTATGATGGAGTTTGATACGCTGGCGACGGTAGCACATCGAATTGAAGATTTGTTCTTTATCATCAGAGAAAACTCTATGGAGGTTGTGTCTGATGAAAATAGGCCTGCGCTGTTTAACATGTTGTTTCAGGCGGTAGATTATTTCCGCACAGAAATGGAGAAAATAGAGGGAGGTCAGCCTTTAGATAAGGATATTGACGACTTCATGGCTGATATTAACAGTCTGATTGCCAAAATCAATGGAGAAGAAGCACCGGAAGCATCGGATACAGGTTTGGAAGCTTCTGCTGATTCTGAAGGATCTTCAGCAGCTGCACCTGTGGGAAATCCTGATTTTCCATATCAGTTGCTGGTCTTCTTTGACGAAGGAAGCGGTATGGAAAACCTGCGAGCATTTATGCTGGTAACCTCTATCCGTGATTTTTGCAGTGATGCGGATTTCCTGTTTATACCAGAAGCAGTCGAAAATGATTTTTCCACTGCGGAACAGATCATTGAAAACGGCTTTTTACTGATGTTTAAGAATAGCAGTGATCGTGAAAAAACCATTCCTATCGTTCGTTCCGCAGGTTCTGTTAAAGCGTATGAGCCGCACGATTATGTGGTTGCAGAAAATAAACCAGAAAAAGAAGAATCGGAACAGGCGTCTGTTGCGGTCAAAGAAGAAGCTCCTGTTGCACAAGCAAAAGTTTCCAAGCATGCTGATGTACCTGCTGTTTCCAGTCCAGCTGTTGCACAGCAGCATCAGAAAGAAAGTCTGATCAGTGTACATCAGAGCAAATTGGATAAACTGTCTGCTCTGGTGGGTGAAATTGTTATCACAGAAGCTATGGTAACGGGTTCTCCGGATCTGAAAGATGTTGGTAATCTGGATGCATTTGCAAAATCAGCACGCCAGCTGCGTAAATTAACAGATGAGCTTCAGGATATTGCGATGTCTCTGCGCATGGTTCCAATTTCAACCAGTTTCCAGAAAATGAATCGTATTGTTCGCGATATGTCCAAGAAACTCAACAAGCGTGCTAAACTGACTATTATTGGTGAAACCACTGAGGTGGATAAAACAATCGTAGACAATATCGGAGATCCGATTATGCATATGGTGCGTAATGCAATGGATCATGGTATTGAGGATACAGAAGAAGAACGCATTGCAGCGAATAAAGATCCGGTTGGTGAAATTATTCTTTCTGCGCAGGATACTGGTAGTGATGTTATCATTGAGATTCGTGATGACGGTCAAGGCGTAAATGATGAGGCTGTATTAAACAAAGCAATTAAAAATGGTTTGGCTTCTCCAGATGTAGACTATACGCATAAGGAAATTCTGAACTTTCTGCTGATGCCGGGCTTCTCCACCAATACAAATGTAACCGAATTTTCCGGTCGTGGTGTTGGTATGGATGTTGTTAAGCGTGGTGTTGAAGAATTAGGCGGTACCGTTACAATTTCCAGTCAGCAGGGTAAGGGTATGACCACCACCATGAAGATTCCGCTGACCATGGCTATTATGGACGGTATGGAAGTTTGTGTTGGCGATACTATCTTTACTATTCCGATTCACAACATTCGTCAGAGCTTTAAAATTTCTGCGGATGAGGTACTGCACGACACAGTTGACGGCGAAATCATTAAACTGATGGATAACTTCTATCCGATTGTTCGTGCCAAGGAATTGTTTGCACTTCCTTATGGTGTGGATGAGATTGAAGACGGTATTCTGCTGTGGCTGGAAGCTGGAGATACTTCTTATTGTTTGCTGGTAGATGAATTGATCGGCGAGCAGCAGGTAGTTGTAAAACCGATGCCTACCTATGTCAAAAATTTTGATATTCAGAATTATGGTATTATTGGTTGTAGTATTTTAGGTGATGGCAGCATTAGCTTGATTTTGGATGTGGGAAATCTGTCCGACATCGCTTTCAGAAAATAATCGTGAAAGGAGAATTTCAGAAATGAGCAATATAAATGAGGAAAACTCGTTGGCCGAAAACCAGGTTGAGACAGAAAACAGTTCTAAAACCCGCAAATATCTGATTTTTATCATTCACGATACTGAAACATCAGATTTAAAGCTGGGAATCAATGCTGAGTATGTTGTTGAAATTTTAAATAATTATACTTTAACATACCTTCCGCAGATGCCAGAATATGTTCGTGGTATTTTTAATATGAGAGGTCAGATCATTCCGGTTATGGATATGCGTCTGCGTCTAAATAAGCCCGCTGGTGAAAAGGCACTTTTAGTTGTATTGAATTACGGCGGAATCGAACTGGGAATTCTGGTTGATGCAGTTGATCGTATGCTAGATATTGAAGATCAGGCTATTACCACCGTACCTTCTCAGAAAGCACAGCAGTTTGTTTCCGGAATCTGCGCAACACCAGATCAGTCCGGAGATCTGATGATACTGGATTACGACCAGTTGTTTGCCCATGAGTGAGCAGTTAAATCAGGTGAGCGGAACATTACTGGGTCCTATGGAAATTTCCGATATTGATTTTCGGAGACTGACCACTTTTATTCAAAGTACCTATGGAATTAATCTGGTACAGAAGCGTCAATTAATTGTCGGAAGACTTTCTGCAACCCTTCGGCAGCGTGGTTATAACAACTTTTCCGATTTTGTGGATCATCTGCTAAAAAATAAAGATGAAGAAGAAATCACGCTTGTTTTAAATAAGCTTACCACCAACTATACATTTTTTATGCGAGAAAAAGAGCATCTGGATTATTTTTATCAGAACATTATTCCCGCACTGGTGAAGCGTCATCAGCGGGATAAAACCCTTTCCATATGGAGTGCGGGCTGTTCTACGGGTGAAGAACCGTATAATATTTCCATGTATTTGTTCGATTACCTAGGAGCACAGGCCAAAAATTGGGATACACGAATTCTCGCAACGGATATTTCCAATCGTGCTCTGACTGATGCCAAAAAAGGTATTTATCAACTTCCAGATACACTGCCAGCAGGCTGGAAAAGTAAATATTTTACGGCGAATGGTGATGGTACCCATACTGTTGCGCCTATGATTCGGGATAATGTAATTTTTCAGACTTTTAATCTGATGAACCCGATTCAGTTTAAACGCAAATTTGATGTTATTTTCTGCCGTAATGTTATGATTTATTTTGATCAGCCTACCAAAGATGCTCTTGTTCAGAGATTTTATGATGCAACGGTTCCCGGCGGTTATTTTTTGATCAGTTATTCTGAAAATTTAAGTCCTAAGTCACCATATAAAAGACTTGCACCCGCTACATTCCAAAAATAAAACAAGAAGGTGTTTTGTTTCCCCATGTTTATAAATAAACCTATTCGAGTCATGGTTATTGATGACTCTCCGCTTGCCCGAAACCTTATCAGCAAAGGCCTTGCTGCACATCCGCGGATTGAGGTTGTAGGGTATGCAATCAATACTATCGATGCCAAGCAAAAAATTCCTCGTTTGAATCCAGATGTTCTTACATTAGATGTGGAAATGCCAGAACAGAGTGGAATTGAATTTCTCAAGCAATATATATCGGTTTATCCAATTCCAGTTGTACTTTGCAGTTCTTTAAATATTAAAGTATTTGATGCCTTGGATGCTGGTGCGGTAGATTTTATCAAAAAACCTTCCAATCACAATGAAAATGCTGCATTTGTTACGGCGTTGACCCAAAAGGTTATTGTTGCTGCGAATGCAAAAGTTCGCAGACATCCCCAGACAGTGCCATCTGTACAGACAACACATGATATTTCCATGCTCGGAAAAGCATTCGCTAATGATGTGATTATTGGTTTGGGAGCTTCTACTGGCGGTACAGAAGCGACACTGGAGATTATGAAGCGTCTTCCAGCAGATATTCCTGGTATGGTTATCGTTCAGCACATGCCACCAGGGTTTACCAAGATGTATGCAGAACGCGTGAATCGTCTATGTAAAATGGAGGTTCGTGAAGCCCAAAATGGTGATGAAATTAAACGAGGCGTGGCATATATTGCGCCAGCTGATTTTCAGACCAGTGTGGTGCGTATTGGTAATCGGTATACACTTTCATGCAAACAGGGGGAACGGGTTAGTGGTCATCGTCCTTCTGTCGATGTATTGTTCTATTCTATGTCTGAAGCGGTAAAATGCAAGATGGTAGGAATCATTTTGACCGGTATGGGTCAGGATGGCGCTGCTGGTTTGTTAGCGATGCGTAAGAAGGGGGCTTATACAATCGGTCAGGATGAAGAATCCTGTATTGTTTATGGCATGCCTAAAGTTGCGCATGATATAGGTGCCGTAGGGGTTCAGGCTCCCTGTGATCAAATTGCGGATATATTACTGCGTCATTTAAAAGGTCTGAAATAAAAGAGGCACAGCAGATATGTAAATTAGCTGACATGATTTCAATGCGCAGGTAATATACAACAATATAAATATGGATTTTACTTACATCATTTTTATTTGATCAATGTGATCATTTTTGGAAACAATATTCAGGGGGCAGGAGAATTATTTCTTCTGTCCTTTTGTTATCATAAGTTTATCTAAAACCATTTCTATTTCCATAAAAGTGCAGAAAGACAAGTTATAAGTAGTGAGTATGGGTTATGATGGAGGATTTATGAAGCATTACTTGAAAATCGCAGCCTGTGGGATTGGTCTTGGAGTTGTATTGGTTATTGTCCAACAGATTTTGCAAATTGATAAAGAAAATTTTCTTTATGGCTATTATATTGTGGCTGGCATACTGATTGTCAGTATTTTCTTGTTTAATCTTCTGTATGTTCGTTTTTATCAAAAAAAGATGCATCAAGCAATACTGCTTTTAGAAGCAGGCAAGGCAGATGAGTATCTTGTAGTGGTACAACATTTATTAAAAAGAGCGAAAGGCAGGTATTTGAAAAATCTTCTTACCTTAAATTTGACTGCCGGATACTGCGATTTAAAACAGTATGAGCAAGCTATCGATATTTTAGAAAATTTATCCAAACAAAAATTAAGAGGTCAACTTAAGATGGTTCAACAGTTAAATTTGTGTGCTTGCTATTTCTATACCAAACAGAATGATAGAGCAATAGAACTATATGAATCTAGTCAAAAAATATTTAAGCCATTTAGATCGCTATCGATTTATGGTGGAAATTTTGCAATTTTGGATATTTTTGCTGCAATCGAAAGAGGAGAATATGCAAAAGCCTTCAATTTGCTTGAATATGCTCAAAAAACCTGGAAAAATCCTCGATTGCAGGATGATTATCTTTACTTGAAAAAGTTATTAGAAGAAAGTAACAAAATATTGGATTGAGTTAGTATATCGTAAGCTTCCTGTTTTCAGTTAAAAGAATTCTTGTTAAACCTTAAATGATGTGATATGATTTATAAAAAATTTTTATTTCATGCAATAAAAAGACAGTCTAAATCATTAACTATATGAAGGGGGTAGAAAATGTTATTTCTTTATACAACCTCAGAAAAGGAATATAATACGGTATCCGACCGGAAATATTTGGATTCCTGCATTGCACAGATTAGCAATAAGAGTGAGGAAGGATTGGCAGAACTTTATAAATTGACCAGTTCGTCTGTATATGCGTATGCTCTCTCGATTTTAAAAAACACCTTCGATGCAGAAGATATCATGCACGATTGTTATATTAACATCTATCATTCTGCAGATCGCTATCAGTCCAGCGGCAAACCGATGGCATGGATTTTGACGATTGCAAAAAATCTGTGTTTTCAAAAGCTCAGAGAAAAGAAAAAGGTATCTGATATTCTGGATGAAAACTGGGAAAGCTTGTTAATGGATAATCACGCGATTACGGTGGAAGACAAATTGCTGATTGAAAAATGTATGCGGATATTGACCGATGAAGAACGACAGATTGTTGTGCTTCATGCAGTCGCGGATTTTAAACATCGGGAAATTGCTGATCTGATGGATCTCCTTCTGCCAACGGTTCTTTCAAAGTATAACAGAGCCGTCAAAAAACTAAAACTTGAACTGGAAAAGGAGTGTGAAATGGAGTGACTGATAAACAATTAAATCATAAGATTAACCAGGCATTTTCTAAAGTTACCCCTGACTGTTTGGATTCCGTATTAAAAGATTGCAAAGAAGAAAAAGGAGAAATGATTGCTATGACAAATCAAACAAATCGCAGACAATGGGGGAAACTCATTGCTGTAGCAGCATCAATTGTACTGCTAATTACAGGAGTAGGATTCTACGGAAATTATCATTTGAATCATACAGCAGTTTCTACTGTTTCCCTGGATGTTAATCCGGCTATTGAAATGAAACTGAATAAAAAAGAACGCGTCCTGAATGTAATTCCGCTGAATGAGGATGGAGAAAAAATAATCGGAGATATGGACTTTAAGAACAGCGATTTGGATGTTGCTGTAAATGCTCTTGTGGGTTCCATGTTGAAAAATGGTTATTTAAGCGATATTTCCAACTCTATTCTGGTTAGTGTTGACGGTGCGGACGCACAGAAATCTGCAGCAATTCAGCAGGAACTTTCAGCTGAAATTGATAGCTTTATGAAAAGTCAGGGCATGGATGTTGCCATTGTCAGTCAGATTGTAGATAATCATGCAGCTGAAACAATCGCTGAAAAATTTGGACTCTCGCTTGGTAAAGCACAGTTTATTGAAAAACTTGTTGCTGCAAATCCGAGATACACTGTTGAAGCACTTGCTGGCATGACTTTCAATGAACTGAATGTTTTGGCGCAGACTTCTAAAATGGATATGACGGATATGAATTCCACTGGCAAAGCAAGCCAGAAAGCATATATCGGACAGGATAGAGCTGAGGCTATTGCACTTGCTCATGCAGGTATTGCGCGTGCAGATGTTCTGAAACTGAAAAGCGACCTAGAGACGGAACAAGGCATGATGGTATATGATGTGGATTTTAATACTAGAAATATGGAGTATGAAGTTCTGGTAAATGCAGAAACCGGTGGAATTGTCAGCATGACATCTGAGAAGGATTATCTGGATCAGGATGATGTCGTTCCAGAAGGAAACTACATTGGAAAAGAGGCAGCAAAAAATATTGCATTGAACTATGCTGGACTAAAAGAATCAGAAGTCAAAAATCTCATCTGCAAACGAGACAATGATGATGGTGTGATCTGCTATGAGGTGGAATTCGATAGTAAGACAACCGAATACAAGATTGTTGTGGATGCGAAAACTGGAAAAATCTTAGAAGCAGAAACCGATAAAATTGACAACGACATCATCGTGAAACCGAGTACCAGTCAGATTAGTGAAAAAGATGCAAAGAGTATTGCACTGAACTATGCTGGACTAAAAGAATCAGAAGTCAAAAATCTCACCTGCAAACGTGATGACGATGATGGTGTGATCTGCTATGAGGTGGAATTCGATAGTAAGACAACCGAATACAAGATTGTTGTGGATGCGAAAACTGGAAAAATCTTAGAAGCAGAAACCGATAAAATTGACAACGACATCATCGTGAAACCGAGTACCAGTCAGATTAGTGAAAAAGATGCAAAGAGTATTGCACTGAACTATGCTGGACTAAAAGAATCAGAAGTCAAAAATCTCACCTGCAAACGCGATGACGATGATGGTGTGATCTGTTATGAGGTGAAATTCGATAGTAAGACAACCGAGTATGATATCGTTGTAGATGCGAAAACTGGAAAAATCTTAGAAGTAGAAACCGAAAAAATTGATGATGCATCTTCTTCTGCCAGCAATATTGGCAAACAGAGCGCAATCAATGCTGCTGTAAATCATGCAGGCTTAAGAGCATCTGAAGTCAAACATGTAAAATGTGAACTTGATGACGATGATGGTATGTTGGTATATGAGGTAGAATTTACATCTGGCAGATATGAATATTCCTATACCATTGATGCCTTAAAAGGTGCTGTTCTGGAATATGAAAAAGAGATAGATGACTAATTTTGATACAAAATGATGCATAGCAAAAGGATTGCTCAATCGAGCAGTCCTTTTCTTTTTTTAAACCTGAAAATAAGTTGAAAAAGGAATGCTTTCGGCTGAAATAGATAGATTTTTGAATATGTGAAACACCGAATGAGAGCTTTTTATGGTTAATGCTTGAAAATTGTTTCATAATGTGATATACTAAAGCGAAAAGGATTGGATAACTGAAAATAAGGGAGTTTAGGAATGAGCGAAGAATTACAGCAGAAACAGGAATCCGAAATTATTCCGGAAAATGAAATTCCGGAATCTGTTCGAAAAAATTTGCCGCAGGGTGCGGTTGTGCGTCGAGTAAAACGAAAAAAAATTAAACAGAGTGAAACGATAAAAGATCTTCGTCGAGAAACCCAAAACCGCAAAGAGCTTGCTCAGCTCCAGCGTGCGCGTCAGGGAATGGATGTGGATGAATCTGTTTTGGAAAATCAAGAAGAAGTGATTGGAGCACCAAAAACGGTGCGTGGAAAACTCGAAAATTTTTGGTATCATAAAAAACTTTGGGTCGGTGTAGGAGCTTTTCTGGCGCTTTTGCTGGCAGTTGGTATTCATGGATGGTTCTTTGCCAACCAGCATGATGTACATATTGTTTTAGCAAGCGAATACCCATTGGATGACCCGAATATTCATTTGGAGGAACCATTTACGCACTATACCGAGGACTATGATAAAAACCACAAACAGGAAGTAAATATAGAAATCTGGCAGATTCTGCGCAGCGGAAAATATGAGTCTTCTAACCGCTATGCAAACATCATTAATCAGTTTAAGATGGCACTGGCGATGGGTGATTATAGTCCGCAGCTATATATTCTGGATCAGGCAAATTATGATTATATGACAAATGAAATTGATATTGAATTCAGAGATCTTTCGGATCTGGATCGTTCGGGTAAAATAACGGGTGATCGTGTAGCAATTTCTGATACGGTACTTGCCAAAGATTTCCCAGAGTACAAGCAGTTGATGAAAGAACTTTACCTGTGTATTTATGATCTGGAACAGATGAAAACGGATTCGGATGGAAAACCGGAAGATAAGTTTTTACAGAACAAAAAGTATATGAAGAAATATAACGAGAGTTTGGCCTATCTGACCAATGTGATAAACGGGGACAATATTACTATCCCCGAAAAATAATATGTGACAGGTTTAGGAGGAGAAGAATATGAGAAGTGATTTAATCAAAGCAGGACCAGAACGTTGTGCGCATCGTTCGCTGTTAAAAGCAATGGGAATTACCGATAGCGAGATGAAGCGTCCGTTTATTGCGGTTGTTAGTGCGAAAAGTGATTATATTCCGGGACATGTTCATTTGGACAAGATTGCACAGGCTGCGAAAGATGGGATTCGCAATGCAGGCGGTGTCCCGTTTGAATTCAATACCATTGGCGTATGTGATGGTATTGCCATGAATCATGTAGGCATGAAATATTCTCTTGCTTCTCGCGAACTGATTGCAGACAGTATTGAAGTTATGTTGACTGCGCATCCGTTAGACGGTATCGTATTTATTCCAAACTGTGATAAAATTGTACCAGGTATGATGCTTGCTGCAATCCGCCTGAATCTGCCATGTATTTTCTTAAGTGGTGGTCCGATGAATCCAGGTGTTGTAAAAGGCAAGAAAATCGGTTTATCCGAGGTGTTTGAGGCTTCTGGTGCATATGCTGCTGGTAAGATTACCGAGGAAGATTTGTATGAGTATGAGGAAAATGCATGTCCGACCTGTGGTTCTTGTTCTGGTATGTATACTGCAAACTCCATGAACTGTTTGACCGAAGCAATCGGTATGGCGATGCCGATGAATGCTACTACTATGGCTGTTGCAAGCAAGCGTATTCGCATTGCCAAGGAGGCCGGTGAGCGTGTTCTGGAACTGGTGAAAGAGGATATTCGACCGAGTGATATTTTAACAGAAACCGCATTCCGCAATGCACTTGCTTGTGATATGGCATTGGGTTGTTCGACCAACACCGTTTTGCATCTGCTTGCATTTGCAAACGAGATTGGCAGTTCGATTGGATTGGATACCATTGACGAGATTTCCAAGAATACGCCGCAGTTGTGCAAATTAAACCCGGCAAGTTCTATTTTCATTGAAGATCTGGGCTATTTAGGCGGTATCCCGGCCGTAATGAAGGAATTGTCACGCGGTGGTTATATAGATACTTCTGCATTGACGGTCACTGGAACGGTTGCAGATCGTCTTTCCAGATGCAATAGCACGCCGGATGGTATTGTTCTGCATACATTAGAAGACCCGATCCGCAAAGATGGCGGCATTGCCGTTTTATTCGGTAATCTGGCCAAGGAAGGTTCGGTTGTTAAGCAGGGTGCGGTTGCGCCGGAAATGATGGTACATTCTGGTCCAGCCCGTGTATTCAACAGTGAAGAAGAAGCTTCTTCTGCGATTTTAGGCGGAAAGATCAATGATGGTGATGTTATTGTTATTCGTTATGAGGGACCGAAGGGCGGTCCAGGTATGAGAGAGATGCTTGCACCAACCGCTTCCCTGGCTGGTATGGGCAAGGATAAAACCGTTGCATTGATCACAGACGGGCGTTTCTCTGGCGCTACCCGTGGCGCTGCAATCGGCCATGTATCACCGGAAGCTGCTTCCGGCGGTTTAATTGGTCTGGTTGAGGAAGGCGATACCATTTCGATTGATATTCCGAACCGTAAGCTGGAGCTTGTTGTAGATGAAGCTGTGCTGGCTGAGCGAAAAGCAAACTTCCAGCCGCTTGAAAAGGAGCTCAAAGGTTATATCAAACGCTATGCCTCGATGGTAACTTCTGGTTCCAATGGTGCCGCATACCGCAAATAATCATATATTCCGCCTGACTGATTATTTTTGGTCAGGCGATTTTGAAAGGGATATTTCATGAAACTCTATATCCAACAAAAGGTATTTTCATTTCAAGATCAATTTGCTATAAAAGATGTCAACGGAAATCCAGTATATTATGGAAAAGGAGAGTTCTTTTCATTAGGGAAGCGTCTGCATATATATGACAGCACTGGAAAGGAAGTTTGTTTGATTGCACAGGAGCTTTTTCGCTTTATGCCGACCTATTCCATTCAAATTTCAGGATTTCCACAGATGACCATCAGTAAGAAAGTAACCTTTTTTGTACCACATTATCAGTTAAGCGGTATGAACTGGGAAATAGAAGGTGATTTTCTGGCGCACGATTATCAGATTCAAAGTGCTGCGGGTGAAGTTGCTTCGTTGTCTAAAGAGTGGCTTTCCTGGGGCGATGCTTATGAGCTGAATGTTTTCAATTCTGCCGATGTACTGCCGGCTTTGGCGATTGTTTTAACAATAGATGCTGTTATGGCATCCAACTAATTATTGACAATATCTGTAAAACATTGTACAATAAAATTAAGGCAGATTTTATTAATTAAAAAGGGGGATATTCCAATGAATATTTGCATGTTGAAAGATAAAATTCAAAATGGTGCATATGATGAACGACTGCGTGCATTATACACTGCTGATGATACCGCATTGCAGATGCAGAAAGATCGTTATATCAAAGCGATTGAAGAATTTGAAAAACTGTATCCAGACACCTATGATATTGCTATTTTCTCTGCGCCGGGCAGAACTGAAGTTGGCGGTAACCATACAGATCACCAGCACGGAAGAGTATTGGCTGCTGCTGTTAATTTGGATGTTATTGCAGTTGCTGCAAAGACAGAGGGCACGATTGTCAGCATTAAATCCGAAGGTTTTGACGCTGATGTGGTAGATGTGTCGGTATTAGAACCACAGGAAGCAGAAGCAACCCATTCTCCGGCACTGGTTCGTGGTGTCGCAAGAGGCATGGTGAATGACGGCTACAAAGTGGGGGGGCTGGTTGCATATACCACATCCAATGTCTTAAAAGGTTCGGGATTAAGTTCTTCTGCTGCATTTGAGGTTCTGGTGGGTACTTTATTCTCGTATCTTTACAATGACGGAAAGGTGGATGCTGTTAAGATCGCGCAGATTGGTCAGTATGCGGAGAATGTATTCTTTGGTAAACCGTCCGGTCTGATGGATCAGACCGCATCAAGCGTAGGCAGCTTTATTACCATTGATTTTAAAGATCCGACAAATCCTGTTGTTGAGAAAGTACCATTTGATTTTGCAAAGAGCGGATATCGTCTGTGCATTGTTAATACTGGCGGCAACCATGCGGATTTGACCCCAGATTATGCTGCTGTACCAGCTGAAATGAAAGCAGCTGCGAAAGTGTTTGGCAAAGAGGTATTGCGTGAGGTTGATTCATGCGAATTTATGAAAAATCTTGCGAAAGTCAGAGAAGCTGTCGGTGATAGAGCGGTTCTGCGTGCAATCCATTTCTTTGCGGACAATGACCGTGTAGTAAACGAAGTGTCGGCGTTGAATGCAGGTGATTTTGAGCGTTTCAAAGAGTTGATTATTGAATCTGGAAATTCTTCCTATCGTTATTTGCAGAACGTGTATTCCAGCCGTAATCCGCAAGAGCAAGGAATTTCGCTTGCATTGGCAGTATCTGAGCAGGTGCTGAAAGGAAAAGGTGCATGGAGAGTACACGGCGGCGGTTTTGCTGGAACGATTCAAGCATTTGTGCCAGCCGATCTGACGGATGCCTATGTAACTGCAATGGAAGCGATCTTTGGTGTCGGTAGCTGCTACCTGCTTTCGATTCGAAGTGAAGGTGGTATTATGAGCCTGCCTTACTGATATTTTTTAAAAGGGGGAAATAACTATGCCTGATGTATTATCTGTTTTTGGAGTTTTTATCACGCCGATTTTGATTGTCCTTGCTGTTTTGATTGTGATTTTTCTGTTTGTAGGCTACTTAAAAGCACCGCCAGATACCGCATATATCGTTTCTGGTTTGCGTCGTAAGGTAGTAGTCGGTAAATCCTGTATCAAAATTCCGATTCTGGAGCGTTTGGATAAACTCAGTTTAAAACTGATTCCGATTGATGTGAAAACTTCAAGTGCTGTTCCAACCGCAGATTATATCAATATTCTGGTTGATGCTGCTGTCAATGTTAAAGTTTCGGATGACCCAGAAAAAATGAAACTTGCAGCACAGAACTTCTTAAATCAGAAAACCGAATATATTGGTGCGGTTGCAAGAGAAGTTTTAGAAGGTAATATGCGTGAAATCGTTGGACGCATGGAATTAAAGGAGATGGTCAGTGACCGTCAGAAATTTGCAGAGCTGGTTAAGGAAAATGCTGCACCGGATCTTGCAGCAATGGGTCTGGATATTATTTCCTTTAATGTACAGAATTTCTCTGATTCCAATGGGGTTATTGATGATCTGGGTATTGACAATATAAGCCAAATTAAAAAGAGTGCTGCGATTGCAAAGGCAACTGCTGATAAAGAGGTTGCAATCTCCAAAGCGGAGGCTGACCGTCAGGCAAACGATGCTTATGTACAGGCACAAATGATTATTTCCCAGCGTAATACTGAACTGGCTATCCGTCAGTCTGAACTGAAGAAACAGGAAGATGTTAAAAAAGCAGAGGCAGATGCAGCTTATGAGATTCAAAAAGAGGAGCAGCGCAAGACGATTGAGATTGCTGCTGCAAACGCAAACATTGCTGCACAGGAAAAAGCGATTGAATTAAAGACCAAAGAAGCTGAGGTTCAGGAGCAAGAATTAAATGCAACGGTGAAAAAGAAAGCTGATGCAGAGCTGTATCAGCGTCAGAAACAGGCTGAGGCTCTTAAATTCGAAGAGGAGCGTCAGGCGGAGGCACAGAAGTTTTCTAAAGTGCAGGAAGCAGAAGGTATTCGCATGGTAGGTCTTGCAGAAGCAGAGGCCATTCGTCAGAAAGGTCTTGCAGAAGCAGAGGCAATGCGCAAGAAAGCGGAGGCATATCAGCTTTATAATAATGCCGCAATGGGTGAAATGCTCATTAAAATATTGCCGGATATTGCTGGCAAGATTGCCGAGCCAATGGCTGCGATTGACAAGGTCACTATCATTGGTGGTGACGGAAATGGTGTGTCAGGTGTGGCAGAAAATGTGCCAATCGTTATGGCTAAGCTGTTTGAGAGTGTAAAGGAAACCACGGGCATTGATTTGACGGATATTGTTCGTGCAGATAGCTACGATGCTAAGGTTAACCGCAATATTAACATATCCAATCCGGATAAAGTTTCTTTAACACCGGAACAAAGTGATCTAATTGATACGGTATTGGATAAACAATAATAACTTTATCCACAATATAAACCCGCCACAGTTTAAACTTGTGGCGGGCATTTTTATTTAATTAGTGATAAATTTCGTTTGATAACAGCCTCCCCACGCCATGCAAAGGCTCGATCAGCAAACAACTTGTCCACATTTTCTTCAGTAATCACTGGCACAGCACCATGCAGGAAAGCTGGGATTTCAGTTTGCTTTGGATGTCGGTTGTAGGGACATACATCTTGACAGCGGTCACACCCCCATACAAAGCCGCTTTTTGCAATGGCCTGCTGTTCGGCATCGGTCAAATTTTTTTTCTTTTGCGTGATAGCAGATAGACATACCGTGTAATCTCTTGTGTTTTCACCAATCGCTGCCTGTGGACAGTTTCGCTTACAGGCACCGCAGCCAATACAGGATTTTGTTGGTTGACAGATGGCATGAAAATCCATATCCGTAATGAGTTCTCCGATAAAGCAGTAGGAACCGTATTGTTCATGTAGTAGCAGCCCATTTTGTCCAATTACGCCAAGACCCGCTTTTGCTGCTGCTACCACCTCAGGAATGGGCGTACTGTCAGTAAACGGTTCAAATTCACAGCCAAATATTTCTTTACAGTCTGCGGCAAGTCCCGACAGGATTTCTCCAACAATGGCATGATAATCAGGGATCACTGCATATAATGAAATGTTTCTTTGTTCAAATGGTGCAACATAATAGGGAAACAGCATCATAATAACGGTTTTTGCATGTTGCGGAATGCGCTTTATAGCACGGCATGGAATCAGATGATCAGATACCGAAGCATACGGAATACAGCCAAAGACGGGAATATGATGTTTTTGCATCAGTTGGGATAAGATGTTTTGCATTTTGTTTTCCTTTCGAATGGGGGTAGATTTTGTGCGAAGATTTGGATTGATTAGAGTGAAGGCATGGGCGGTTTGTTTGGCGTGTGTCCTTTGTCTGGGGTTATTGGCAGGTGGTGCGGTATGGAAAATTTCCACAAATTCTGTACACACTTCTGCTCAACCGACAGATACAGTTTTGCTTCCGGTAATCATGTATCATCATCTGTCTGAAAATGGGCAGAAGCTTGGAGATTATACCATTTCTCCGGTGCAGTTTGAATCGGATTTAAAGGAACTGCAAAGTAGGGGGTATACAGCAATTTCCATGCAGCAGCTACGGGATTATTATGCCGGAAAGTCTGATCTGCCGGAAAAAAGTGTGCTGCTAACCTTTGATGATGGGTATTACAGTGTCTATACCTATGCATATCCGTTGCTCAAACAATATCATATGCCGGCAGTCTGCTTTATTCTGGGATATTACACCCAACTGTATTCAGATGGGGAAAAGCAGGATGTCAATTATGCACATATGACATGGCAGCAGTTAAAAGAAATGAAGGAATCTGGTTTGATAGAACTGGGCAGTCATACCTATAATTTGCATAAAGCAAAAGGAAAGGGGGAGAGGTATGGGATTTCCATCAATACAGGTGAGACTGAAAAGCACTATTGCGATGCAATCTTGCAGGATTTGACAACTCTTTCAAACGCAATGGAACAAAATTTGGGGTACCGGCCGGATTGCTTTGCTTATCCGTTCGGAGCGATTTGTAAACAGTCCTACCCTCTGCTGCATCAGATGGGATTCAGGTTTGCATTTACCTGTGAGGAAAAGGTAAATTACCTTTGTCCGACTGAAAATTTGAGTGATCCCATTCGGCTTGGCCGATTCAACCGGGCGTCAAAGTATTCCAGTAAGGATTTTATGAGTCGGATGAAAATTAAATAAAATTGGTTGTTTTAACAGAATTTAGTTGACACGGTTGGTAAAAATTAACGCAGGAAAAATAATAAAAGCGGTTGAAATTTGATAATAGTTGTGGTATTATGCTAACAGATGGCTGACCATCGAGTATCGTAAATTAGGGGACGTTTATATGGCAAAAATAAGCATACGAAATTTAAATCCGAAAGTCTGGATGCAGAATTCAACATGGGGCGAAGTATTTTCTAAAGATGAAATGGGAAAATCTCGTGCACAGATTATCTTTTCAGGCGTTTTAGGTACAATTTTCAATTCCATTATCGGCGGTACATTTTATACCGGATTCCTGTTGGCAATGGGAATAGATATTGTCAATATCGGTATTGTTGGTACGATTTCGCTGATCACAGGATTTTTCAATATTTTTTCACCGATGTTTTTGAATCGGTTTAAAAAACGAAAAAAGGTATTGATTATTACGCGTTTGATCTATCATACGGTCAATATACTGGGTATCACATTGCTTCCGTTTTTCCCACTTTCAACGGATGGTAAAATTGTGGTGTTGTGTATATTTGTTTTTGTTGCTGGTACGATTGCAAATATTACTTCTCCAGGATTTTCTGCATGGCACATGAATTATATGGGCGACAATCAGATGCGTACCAACTATCTATCCTTACAGATGATTATCAATGGTGCTGTGCAGGCGTTGACCGTATTATTATCTGGTCAGCTGGCATCCTTTGTTACATCCTTCGGAAAAGAGCAGGAGATTATGTTTATCGTCATTCTGCGTATGATTGGTTTTGTATTGTCGCTGATTGAGATTTATTTCCTGACCCGACCAAAGGAGCCGGAATATGTCAATACTGGAAGCGGTACTTCTCTGGTTGCCATTATCAGAGAGCCGTTCCGTTATAAGATTTTCCTTGCAACCGTAGCGATTGTTTACATTTGGAACTTTGTATGTTTTCTTTCTTCATCTGCATTTTCTGCATATGTGCTCGGACCAATGGAAGTTTCTTATGGTGAGATTACCACGATTGACTCGCTGTACTGCATTTTCCTGTTTTTGATGGTTCCGTTGTGGAGAAGATATTTGGCGCATCATTCCATGTTTGGTCCGTTGATTCTGAATATGTTTTTTCAGAGCATCGGCTTATGGATTATCCTGTTTTTTACTAAGGAAAATGTATCCATTTTATACCCGATCCTGAGAATTTCACAGCATATTATCGGTACAGGTTTGAACCTCACCTTTGCAAATCTGGCTTGGATTCATATGCCGGTTAAGGATAGAACCACCTGTCTTGCATTCCATTCACTAGCATCCAATGTATTTGCGTTGCTGGGTCAGATGGTAGGTACAGCGTTTATCGCAGCCACCGAAAATCGGGTTTTCAATCTGCTGTTCTTAAAAATTGATGGTATCCAGATGTTAATTTTTATTCAGAGCATTTTGTCGCTTGGTATTGTTTTATACATTATTTTAATGCGTAAAAAATTGGACGGTCCAGGAGATGAGGTCGAACAAGAAGTGGAAGAGGCCCAGTTGGCAGAGGCCAATAAAGAGTAAAATACAATTTGAGATTCGTTCCAGGCTGCTTTCGGTAAGACACGAGAGCAGCTTTTTTGATAAATGAATTCCCAGATAACAGGCTGTTAATGTAAAACACAAGGTACAGGCAAACATTAAAACGGGCGACAGTCCCGCAACGCCAGCAGCAATTCCAGGACCGATATTGTTGAGTGAAAGCAAGAATGAAAGAAGAATGATTTTAACCGATTGACAGGATGGTTTTTTCTGTTTTTGAAAGGATTTTCCCAAAGCAAAAAGGGAAAGCAGAATCAACACTGCACCAGAAATCTGTTTTGCAGCAGTTGGTGGAAAAACAGGTGCAATCCACATACCGCATATAGTGCTTATGGTTGTCATCAAGGTGGATGCTCCAGAGATGCATAGTAGATTGCAGAAAGATTTTCCGTTTTGCAATAGTTCATACCGGGAAGTGGCGGCAAACAGCAGATCTAAGTTTGCTCCCAGACAGAGGCCAATGACTGGGAGCAGGTCATGAAAAAGAGAATATATCATAATCCCTCCGAAAGCGCATAGAATCTTTACAGCATACTATGTTCTTTGGGAGGGATTTGTGCGTTTATTCGACAGCAGCACCAAATATTATGAAATCATATGGTTCCATATCCATGGTTCTGGTGAAATGCAGTTTCACGATTTTCGTATCCGGATAGAAAGTCAGTTCTATGATATCAAAAGAAGCATCATAAGTAGCGTACAGATACAGTCGGTAGGTGGTATCATTCAGCCATCCGCCAGCAGCACAATGATTCAGATAAAATGGATCGAATTGTGAAATGGTAATATCATCTGGGTATTTGTTATCGGTAAATCCGTGATGATCGATTTCACAATGGAATTCTCCTTTTGCTGTGGTAAAGATTAGGGTATCTTTGGATTTTCCGAAATGCGCCGTCAAGCTGGTAAAGCCGATTGGGTTTTCGGAAAGCTGGTAGGTGATATCATTTACCTTGATTTTGGCAGATTTGAATTTAAAATCGACCGGAACCTGTAAATTATCACATAGATCAAGTAGTTTTTGATATTCTGATTCATCTTCCGGTAGAGCATTTTCCTGCATTGCTGGAAGTAGAATTTCCCAGACAGCGGTCAGGCATTGCTGCATATCTTCGGTACCAGCAGTGGTGACGAAAACAGCATCCTGTTCTGGCATAACAACACAAAACTGACCGAAAGCACCATCACCACGGAATACGCCTTCCGGTTGGCATCTCCAGAACTGAAATCCATAGCCACAGCCCCAGTCCAGTGTACCATAGTTGTCAATATGTTTGGAAGTGGCCATATCAATCCATTCGGCGTTTAATAGTTGCTGCCCATTCCATCTGCCGCGCTGTAATAAAAACTGTCCGAATTTTGCAATATCACGGGTGGTAAGGTTAAGGCCAAATCCACCGCAATCTACACCGTTTGGGGATTGTTCCCACCAGATATTTTCTGAAAAGCCGAGTGGTTCAAATAGACGCGGCTTTAAGTAATCCGTGACAGTTTCCCCAGTTACTTTTTGAATGATTGCTGAAATCAGGTAGGTAGCGCCAGAATTATAGACAAACAAACTACCAGGTTCTTTGTCAACATAGCTGGTTAAAAAGTGGTAAGTCCAGTCACTTTTATCAAAAATCTGTGGTGCTATTGAATGGCCGGAAGCCATAGACAATAGATGCCGAATCTTGACTTTTCGCATATTATCGCAGGGATTGCACGGCAGGGTGTCAGCAAAGAAGTCAACGGCATAATCTTCAATGGAAAGAAGTCCCTCCTGAACAGCAAATCCGACCGCTGTAGAGGTAAAACTTTTACTCAATGAATACAGAATATGCACCTTATCCGCCGCATAAGGTTTGAAATAACATTCCAGTGCGGTTTTCCCATGTCGCAGCAGCATGGCCGAGTGCAGATTAAAATTTTTCTTTTTTGCCGTTTCTATAAATTTAATAATCGCTTTGGATGAAATACCAAGCGATTCCGGCGATTGCTGTTTGAATGAATGGATCATATCAATCCCCCCTTTTCTTTTATTATATAACAGATGCGAATGGATAGCAAGGAACAAGATATAACTGAACTGTGAATAAAGCGCAAATGAAAAAGGATCACCAGTGAAAGTGATCCTTGTGTGAGGTTTATCTGTTTTTCAATGGAATATAGGTACGCGGTTTGGCGATGGATTTGTATGCTGGACGCATGATGCGACTGCCAGACATGATTTCTTCCATGCGATGTGCAGCCCAGCCACACATTCTCGCTACAGCAAATAGTGGGGTGTACAGGTCTACCGGGATTTTCAGAGACTGGTAAACCAGGCCAGAGTATAAATCAACATTGGCGCACATTGGTTTACTATTTTCTTTTTTGCGTGCATAGATTTCTGGAGTTAATTCTTCAATGAGTTCCAGCAAACGGAAGTTTCGCTCTAATTCGGTGCCCTGAACTACTTTTTTAGCTGCTTCTTTTAGAAGCTGGGCACGCGGATCAGAAAGGGTATATACGGCATGTCCCATACCATATACTAAGCCGGAGTGGTCCCCCACTTCTTTATCCAGAAGTTTTTCGATATAGGCTGCAACCTGTTCTCTATCGTTAATGTCTTGTACATCCTGTTCAAAGTGGGAAACCATTTCCATAACTTTGATGTTTGCGCCGCCGTGCTTTGGACCTTTCAACGCACCAATACCGGCTGCAATAGCAGAATAAGCGTCGGTTCCGGTAGAGGTTAAAACACGGGAAGCAAAGGTGGAGTTGTTACCGCCGCCATGCTCAGCATGCAGGATTAAACATAGATCCAGAAGCATTGCTTCTTCGTGAGTGTATTCTCTGTCTGGACGCAACATGGAAAGAATGCTTTCTGCAAAGCTTTCGTTGTCACGCAGTGGATGAAAGTACATTGTTTCCCCGTCATAGTAACGGCGTTTTACCTGATAGGCATCGACCATGATGACCGACATCTTTGCAATTAAGTTTACTGCGATTTCTAGTTCTTTTTCAATGGTTGAGTTTTCGACATCATGGTCATAGGAGTAGAGTGCCAACACCGAACGCGCCATTTTGTTCATAATATTTGGGGATGGAGCTTTGATAATCATATCTTCAGCAAATCCCTCCGGCAGATGGCGCAGCTGTTTGATCATGGTACAGAATTCATTTAACGTCTGTTCATCTGGCAAAGCCCCGAACAGCAGTAAATACATGACTTCTTCAAACCCGAAGCGGTCATTTTCCTGACAGTTTTTTACGATTTCACGGATGTTATAGCCGCGAAAGAAAAGCTGACCCGGAATCGGTTCTCGTTCGCCCTCATTAATAACATAACCATGTACATTACAGATGCTGGTAATACCTGCCATAACACCGGTACCGTCTGCATTACGCAGACCGCGTTTAATATTATAGGTGATATACTGCTCAGAAGTGATTTTCGGTTGTTGTAGATTTTTGCTGAATTTCAGCAGCAGTTCTTTCTGTTCCTGATTGACGGATAGCATGACAGGTTTCCTTTCTGACTCTATTTGGTATTTGCCATTGTTAGCATGAAGTTAAATCTATTATAGACGAATTTACATTACCTGTCAAGCTAAAATGCAAGTTTAATTGTGTTTTCATGCATTTTTGTTGAAAAAATAGTTTGAAATATGGAAATCGATCTACTTTTTGAAGAATTCATGATAAATATTTTCATATCAGGAGGTATTATGTATTGCTTTGTTCATAAAAAATACAGGTTTTGGGCAGTAGTGGGAATTGTTATGCTGATTTTCACGGTTATTCTAATCTGTTGTGGTGCAAGCACTAAAAAAGCGATGATTCCAGTGCAGGAGCAGGAAAAAATTGTGCAAAGGGAATTAGTGGAGTATGTGGCGGGATGTGCCCAAAACATGGCAGGAGATACAGAAAATGCAGAGGTTAGAAAAGCTGTTTGCACGGCAATACATACTGATATATGGTATTTGCTGCAACGGATGGAAGCAATTCCGCAAAAGGAATCCGGATTTGTGTGGGAAAAACCAGATCATGTATGGATGGATGCCGCGGAGTGGGCAGCAGACCGGATTATTTTATATCATGGAGAACCAATTCTGGCGGCATATTACAAATGTGGTTTTGGATTCTGTGAATCGGCACAGCAGATATGGGGAGAGGACATTCCCTATCTAATTAGCCAGAAAAGCATGGATATGAACGATACAAAATGCAGGCAGAAATATCAGTTTGAGAAAGAGCAGTTACAACAGCTGTTTTCCAAAAAAGCTGTTGATTGTTCAAAGGTGCAGGTTTTGTCCCGTAGCGAAGCAGGCAGAGTGCTATGGGTACAGATTGGAGAAGATAAGATTTCAGGGGAAATGTTTGCGGATGTGTTAGGGTTGATGTCTGACATTTTTACAGTATGCTGGAACAAAGATGGGTTGGAAGTGGTCTGTATCGGAGAGGGAAAGTGTGTGGGACTTAGTATACGCGGGGCGGAAAACTTGGGGCAGATGGGTACTGATGCTGAAAGTATTTTGCAATTTTATTATCCGGGAACAATTGTTAAACCGTTTGACAAATAAATTATGAACGGAATTTTGAAAGTTTTTGAAAACATCACACACATTTTTCACAAAGATATTTGAAAAATGCAGTAGATTGTGCTATAATGGTAGGGTAGTGCGTAAGAGCGATTCAATCGCCAGAAAATAGACAGGTATTCCGGAGGGTATAAACCTGCCTGTCACTGTAAAAACAGCATTATGCAAATCTAAAAAGAAGTCAAAATGAACTTTTATTGCCGGAATCCGGATTGGAGATAGAAGCTCATAGGAGGAACATTTCATGATTGAGGTGAAAAATCTCACCAAGCAGTACGGAGACAAACGCGGTATTAATAACATCTCTTTTACTGTAAATGAAGGTGAAATTCTCGGATTTTTAGGTCCGAATGGTGCCGGTAAATCGACAACGATGAATATTCTGACGGGATATTTGTCCGCTACTTCCGGCGTTGCAAAAATAGGTGAGTTTGATATTCTGGAAAACCCGATGGAGGCTAAAAAGTACATCGGTTATCTGCCGGAGCAGCCACCGTTATATTTGGATATGACGGTTAAGGAGTACTTAAACTTTATTTATGATTTAAAACGCTGTAAGCTTCCACGTCAGCATCATCTGGAGGAGGTTTGCTCGGTTGTAAAAATCAAAAATGTCTACACCCGTCTGATTAAAAACCTTTCTAAAGGTTATAAACAGCGTGTTGGTCTGGCACAGGCATTGATTGGAAATCCGAGGGTATTGATATTAGACGAACCGACTGTTGGATTGGACCCGAAACAGATTATTGAGATTCGTAATTTGATTAAGAACCTTTCCTCACAGCATACTATTATTTTATCTTCCCATATCTTAACCGAGGTACAGGCGGTCTGTGACCGTATTGTTGTAATTAACGAAGGCAAGCTGGTTGCGGATGATACCGAAAGTAACCTTTCCAACAGCCTTTCCAAAGATAGACGCTTTACCGTACGCATCGAGGGTGAGATTGAGGCAATCATGAAAACTCTATCCAAAGTAGAAAAGATTGCGCATATCACAGAGCATGGTGAAAAAGAGCAAGGTGTTTATGAATTTGTCATCGAAGGTGTTAACGACTGCGATATTCGCCGCGAGGTGTTTGATGCAGTCTCCGCAGCTGGTTTCCGTATTCTGGAATTGCATGCAACCGAGATGTCGCTTGAGGATATTTTCCTAAAACTGACCAATGGTACTGCTATTTTAGAGCAGGCTGCGCAGGATAATGCAGATGACGCAGAAAAAATGCAGGAACAGAAAGCTTCGGAAGAAGAAATCAATATTTCCGATGCTGTTGAACTTGGTGACGAATAAGAAAAAGATTTTGATTTCTAAAAGAAAGGACGACGATTTTTCTCTGTTATGCAGAAGAAAGAGTCAGGGTTTTATACCATGTGGGCAATCTTCAAACGCGAATTAAAGACTTATTTTAATTCTTCGATTGGCTATATCTATCTGGCCGTTATGTATGGCTTAGGCGGATATCAGTTTTATTCGATTTTCAGCCGCGGCAGCAGTGAACTGACCTATGTATTCAGCTTTATCTGCAACATTGCCATGTACACCATTCCGCTTTTAACGATGCGTCTGATGAGTGAGGATAAAAAATTAAAAACAGATCAGCTGCTTTTAACCTCTCCAGTTTCAATCGGCGGCATTATCTTTGGTAAATTCCTTGCGGCACTTGCATTATACTTGATTGCAATGATGCAGTTTGTGGTATATATTCTGGTGCTTAGTGCATTTGACAAACCGGACTGGAATGTATTTTTAGGTAACTTCCTAGGATTATTCTTATTGGGCGCAGCTTTAATTGCAATCGGTTTATTTATTTCGGCGATGACTGAGAATCAGATGGTTGCGGCAATCGGATGCCTTGCACTTACTATTATCTTATCGCTGTTTGACTCTATTGCAGCTTTGATGCCGAATGCGTTTTTATCTTCTGTCTTTACGCAGTTATCTGTTACATCCCGCTATAACGATTTCGTGTCCGGCTTGTTGGATGTTTCGCATATCCTGTTTTTTATAAGCATTTGTGCGGTATTTATCTTTTTATCCATCCGTGTGTTGGAAAAGAAACGCTGGAGCTAATTTGGACAAGGAGAGAAACAGACCATGAAAAAGAATTTTTTGAAAAGCCGTGCTGTAAAGCATGGTGCACTTGCTACTGCGCTGACTGCCGTCTTCGTTGTAGTCGTTGTAGTAATCAATGCAATTGCAGGTATTCTGTTGGATCGTTATCCACTGACCATTGACCTGACTGCGGACAATCGTTATTCTTTAACCGAAGAATCCATGAACTATATTCAGAAGATTGATACACCAGTATCCATTATTGTTTGCCGTTCGGAGGCAGAGTTTGAAAATTACTCCGGTGAGGATACTGCTAACAATGTCTACACGCAGATGTTTAAACAGGCATACGAAATCTTAAAAGACTATGCCCGTAATAATCCGAAAATCACATTAAAGTTTGTGGACTTAAATCAGAATCCGACCTTTGCAGATAAATATCCGACCGAATCTCTGGATAGTGCAACCATTATTGTTGAATCTGATTTACGCTATAAATTGATTCAAATGAGCAGTCTGTTTACCAGCCAGAAATATTCTGAGGATTATGTTTCCTATAAATCCGAGGCAGAGCAGACCATAACCAGCGCAATTATGTATGTATTAGATGAAGATCCGGTAACCGTTATTGCACTGAACAATACGCCTGATACCGTACCGGAATATATTACCATGCTTTCCAACAACGCATACAATGTCGTTGAACAGAATACTTTGACCGATGAACTGGATCCTCAGGCAGATGTTATTCTCTTAGCCGGTCAGAGTGCAGACTTCTCTGAAGAGGAACTGGACAAGCTGGATAAATGGCTGGATAATAATGGTGATTTCCAGAAAACATTAATATATGTTCCAATCCTAAATGTTATTTCTATGCCGAATTTCGATGAATTCTTGAGAGAGTGGGGCATGGAAGTGGATACTGGTTTCGTTGCAGAAACCAATGCAAAAAATATCATGGGCAGCAACAATGCTTTCATGGTGGTTGCAAATCCAGAAGATACCAAATATGCGGATAATGTCAATACTGAAACCCAGCATTTTGTTGCTCCATATACCCACGCAGTTCGTACTTTATGGGAAAAATCCCAGAATCGTTCCACTATGTCGCTGATCACGACCGACGAAACTGCAGTTGTTGTACCAGCATCTGAACAGGGCAATGAGGATATCAATGTCAATGTTCTGCCACAGAAGAAACAGAATGTTGCTGCGATCGGTTATCGTTCCAAATATGTGGACAATAATCTGGTAAGTTCGAATGTGATTGTATTTGGTTCCCAGACTGCGCTGAATGGTTCCTTTATCAGCATGGGCTCATTAAACAATGGTAACATGGCACTTTCTATGGTAAATACCACATTAGGCGGTAAAAACGATGTTTCGATTGTGTCGGTTGACTTCTCCTCTACGGCTATTTCGGTAACCTTTAACCAGGTTTTGGCGGTACTGATTGTATTCGTTATTGCAATTCCGGTACTGATTCTGGTTATGGCAGTTGTTACCTTCTTTAGAAGGAGACACTTATGAGCAAGAAAGTTAAAACGCTTATCGGTATCGGTGTGGTCGCTGTAGTTCTGATCGGTACATTCTTAGCATTGTATTTCCTGCTTCCGGAAAAAGCAGAAGAAGATCCTGGCATTTTGAATAATGAACATCATGTTGTATTTGACGAAACCGGAAAAACACTGGAAACCATTACCGTTGAGTATGGTGATGAGAAATATGTCGTGGAGCAGTTGGACGGCAGTACATATGGTATTGCGGCTATTGAAGATTATGTTACCGATTTTTCCGATTTTACCTACATGTTCCAATCTGGAAATCGAATTGCTTCCTATGTGAAATTGGATAAACCTGATTCCGATTTATCCCTTTATGGGCTGGATAAGCCGCAGGCGTACATCACCTATCAATTCAAAGAAGGTGTTAGCCATAAGCTGATTGTTGGTGATATCAATGCCTCTGCGAATGGTTATTATACGATGGTGGATGATTCACCGGAAGTTTATGTATTGCAGAATACGACGTTGGACAGATATTTGGTATCTCAAAAATCATTTATCGATATGGTGATTGTACCAGTTATCGAAACATCTGATAAAGAGGAGTTTCCGAAATATTCCTACTTTGAAATTGAGCGACCGGATTTAGACAAAAATATTTATATCCGTTCTTTCAAATCGGAGGAAATTAAGACCACTGTTGGTTACGGTTCTCCAGTAAAAATGGTTTCTCCGATTGAATCACTGGTATTGGATGATGCGATTGGTGAGTATTTGTATGGATATTTTGGCCTGACTGCTGCAAAGTGCGCGTCCTTTACTTATACCGAATCTGATGCTGCAAAATATGGTTTTGACAAGCCAAATGCGGTTTTAAGAGTAAAATACGATAATACTGAGCTTGTTTTGACGGTAGGTAAATTTGCAGATAAAGAAAAGACGCAATATTATTTGCATTCTTCTAAGAATAATGAGCTGGTGTATGTAGTGGACGCATCTGCAAAAGAATTGAATTTTATGAAAGTTCGCCCGAGCCAGCTGGTTTCTCCGGTTGCAGTTCAGCCACATGTTCGTGATTTAAATAAAATTACCTTACAGATGAAACAGGGTAAAGTGTACACCTTTGATTTGAAACACAGTGTTGGCGAGGATGATAAGAACATCCTGGAAGTTACCTGCAACGGGAAGAAAGTTGACAGTGAGCATTTCAAACGGTACTTACAGCTACTTCTGTATACCTCTGGTGAGGAGATTTATGAAGGCAAGCCGGTTGATGAATCTCAGGAAATACTGAAAATTCAGTATGACTATGTTGAAGATTTCGAACCGGATGTGGTCAAGATTCTGAAAAATTCGGCGCGTTACGGCGTTATGGAAGTCAATGGTGCGCAGAATTTTACCGCGCGTTTGGCATATGTAGATAAACTTGAAACAGAATTGGAAAATCTGTTTGCAGGTAAGCCGATTGATACTGAGTGGTAAAAATTTTAAGGACATCCTTATGGATGTCCTTTTTATTGTATTTTGGACTATACGATAATATAAAATAATTCCGGGTACTGCTTTTTGTAATGAGAGTACCCGGATTTGTCACATAAGTGTTTGAAATTAGTGTGTAACCATCTGAGAGGTATATAGTTTGTAATAGTTGCCGCGTTTGGCAAGCAGCTCCTCATGTGTACCGCATTCGGTGATTCCTTTATTAGAAATAAACATGATCTTATCACAATTCTTAATGGTGGACAAGCGATGTGCAATAACGAAGCTGGTTCGGCCTTTTAAGAGGTTATTCATGGCCTTCTGCACCAGTACTTCGGTCTTGGCGTCGATAGAGGAGGTTGCTTCATCCAGTACGAGAATTTTTGGGTCTGCAATTAAAGTACGGGCAAAGGAGAGCAGCTGTTTCTGACCCTGTGAAAGTCTGGAACCGCGTTCATTTACCTCTGTATCATAGCCATCCTCGAATGCCGAAATGAAGTCATCTGCACATGCCTGAACGCATGCTGTTTGTATTTCTTCATCGGTGGCATCCAGTTTGCCGTAACGGATATTGTCCTTAATGGTACCAGAGAAGATGAAGCTATCTTGCAGCATAATACCCATCTGCTCACGCATGGAGTGCAGATCAACATCTCGAACATCCTGTCCATCGATGCAAACAGCACCACCAGTAACTTCATAGAAACGAGAAATCAGGTTTACAATAGTGGATTTACCAGCACCAGTTGGTCCGACCAATGCAACACTTTCACCTGGATTGACATGGAATGTAATGTGTTCCAAAACATTGATGCGCTGATCATAGGAGAAGGTAACATCCTTGAAATCGACTGTACCAGTAATCGGCGGAAGTTCTGGTGCATGCGGTTTGGATTCGATGACAACCGGTTCATCCAACAGCTCAAAGATACGCTCCAGATATGCGATGGTATTGATGAAGTCATTATAGATATTGGCAAGGTTGGAAATTGGTTGCCAGAATTTGGTGGTATAGTTGCCCATTGCAATAAAGGTACCAAGTGATACCGTATCATGAAAGAAGATTACACCAATCAAATAAAATCCTGCGGTAACCCATGTTGTTAGATTCTCTACAGCAACCCATACCAGGTTGGAGCAGAGAGCGGCTTTCAGCCATGCTTTACGGTAATTCTCAGATAGGCGGTCGAAAATCTGTGCATTTTCTTCCTCACGCGCAAATACCTGCGAAATGGTGGTGCCGTCGATGCTCTCATGTAGATATGCAGTGAGATTGGAGTTTTTATTGGAGAAACTCTGCCAGGTTTTACGCTGAATCGGTTTGATAATCCATAAGAATATTGCAAAAATTGGTAGACCAGATATAGCAATCAGGGACAACTTGGCATCGATAAATACGAACATATAGAACGCGATGATTACAAGGTTGATTAAATCCATAATCAAATTGATAATACCGTTTGTTAAGGTGTTTGCAACATTATTCGGGTAGTTGACAACACGAACGAGAATTTTACCATGTGGACGATCATCAAAGTACTGGAACGGCAGTCGTTGCAGATGGGAAAAAATATCCCGGCGCATGTCATAAATAATCTTCTGTGCCACTTTGGTCATAACGCGTGAACGGGTGACATTCAAGAAGATACTGACAACAATGGTCAGAGCGAATAATACGGACTGGAATACCAATCGTTTAACATTACCTTCTGGAATAGTTACATCCATCGCATCTTTCAGAATCAATGGTCCAGTCAGGGAAACGATCGAGGAACCTAGTGCCAGAGCGATGGTAAGAATCATGGCACCAATATGATCTTTTAAGTATATGGTTGCGCGTTTGAAATGCTTCAGACTGAAAGGAGTTTCAAGGGTTTCGTCAACATCAAATTTATTGCGTGCCATTATGCAATCACTCCTTTCTTGATCTCATCTGGGTCGCCATATTGTAATTTGTAAACATCGTAATAGTAGCCTTTGTTTTTCAGCAATTCCTCTGATGTACCGATCTCAGCAATTCTGCCATGATTCATGACAATGATGTAGTCAGCGTCGCGGGTTGAGGAAATACGCTGCGCGATAATCAGTTTGGTACAGTTAAAGGAAATTTCGCGCAGGCCTTTTTGGATTTTTGCCTCGGTTTCCAGATCGACTGCGGAGGTGGTGTCATCTAGTACGAGAATGGATGGTTCAATTGCCATTGCACGAGCGAGAGCGATACGCTGTTTTTGACCGCCGGAAAGTCCAGTGCCGCGCTCACCGATTAAGGTGTCATAGCCGTTTTCCAAACGATTTACAAAGTCTACACAGGCTAAGTCGGCGTATGTACGCATCTGCTCGTCACTCATCTTCGAGTTTCCGTACGCAATGTTGGTATCCAGCGTATCAGAGAACAGAAAAACATCCTGTGTGGTCATGCCGATGCTGCTTCGCAAAGATTGCAGATGATAGTCATTGACATTGATGCCGTCAATTTTTACTGAACCGCCGGTCGTTTCGTACAGGCGGGCAAGCACATTGATCAGCATGGTTTTACCAGAGCCGGTTGCACCCATAATGGCAATAGTCTGACCAGGCTTTACATGGAAAGAAACATGATCTAGAACCTGATTTCCCGACAGTTTCAAAGATACATTGTCGAAAACAATATCACCTTTGATGCGTTCTTTCGGCACAATGGCGTTTTCTTTATCCACAATCTGTGGTTCGTTGTCATACAATTCGATGATTTTAATTGCACTTGCGTGAAAACGCTGGAAGTCATTGATGGTGTTGCCGATCATCTGCATCGGGTTGGCAAGCAACCAGGTCATCGAGTTAAATGCGGTGTAGATACCAGCGGTGATGTCTCCACGAATCCACAAAATACCGCCTACAAGCAGCACGATAACTGATAAAGACTGGCTAATCATATTGATATAAGGAAAGAAAGACAGCCAGGTCATATTGGCTTTGATTGACTGATCACGATATTCAATATTTTTGGTGTCGAATTTATTTTTTTCGAATTCTTCACGAGCAAATGCTTTTACAACACGGTTACCTGAGATGTTTTCCTGTGCAGCAGTGTTTAATTCTGCCTGACGGTCACGCATATCCTGATACTGTGGACGAACTTTTTTAGAGAATTTAACCGAACATAGATACAGAAATGGGGTGACGGCTACCAAACAGAGGGTAAGCTGCCAGCTTTGACTGAGCATATATCCCAATACAAATACAAAGATAAACACTGCTTCAATCGTAGAACGCATCATATTACTGATGGCATGCCGTACCATATCCATATCAGAGGTGACACGGCTCATGATATCACCAGTTCGGTTTTTGTCAAAGAAGGCCTTATCCTGATGGGAAATAATCCGGTATAGTTCGCGGCGTATGCGGTCAGTGGTTTTTTGACTGACCCATTCATACTGATAGAAGTTGAGGTAGTTGACGCCGGTTCGCAGCAGCGTTGCACCAATCAGAAGGATGGCAAGTCCAATCAAGTGATGAATTAGATATTCCAGAGTGTAATTGTCTTTTGGAAGTTCCATAATAACTTCATCGACAATTCGTTGGGTGATGGTTGAGAAAGAAAGGGTTAGTAGCGAAAATCCTGTGGAACCAATCAGCGCAAGGATATAACGTAGTCGAAAACCTTTCATCTTCTCCCATAAAAATTTAATTTGTTGCATAGATGTCAAACCTCCAGTATACACCAATATATTTTAATTATACCTGTTATAGCATAAAAAAGGTTTGCGTATTGTTCACTTAGATTGGCAATTTTTCCAAATAAAACGATAAAATGGTGACATGTTACAATGTGTGAGTACACATCTAAATTATATTTTATTGCTTGACAAATCAGATGGAATCAGGTAGAATGAGAATAGAAAATCAGGCGGTTACCCGACCTGAAATGAAGGAGGAATTTATATGAAACAGGTATTTGAAGCTGCTTTATTTGATGAATTGCAGCACATTTATCCAGATACTGCCACTTCAGAAGGCAGCAAAATTTATCGTGTCAGCGCAGCAAATGGTGGTTATGCAGGTGTGCATATTATGATGACTGGACTGACGCCGGGAATCCCGGTAACCATTGAAGTGGTAGGGGAACATCATTCATATCGTTTATTCGAATTGATTCCAGTTCCGGTTGAGGTAAACACAGGTGCAAAACAGCGCAGTGAGTATTTGAAAAATGATATCAATAAATATGCAGTTCGCCGTGCACCGTTTATGACCTATGAAGTATATCGTCCGATGTTTAATATCTTCCAGCCGGCAGGTGTTTCAGCAGCTGCTGCATTTATCTGCCAGGTGGAATATTGCCGCAAACAGCGCACTAGAAAATGGGAAATTTTGGTAACACATGGTGATGTTACCCGCAAACTGGAGTTTATTGTGGACGAATATCCGGTACGCATTCCATCTGTTCAGGATCAGAAACAGCGTTATATCAACTGGATAAACTACAATAATATTGCAGATTGTCATGGTTTGAGCAAATGGACACCGGCGTACGATGAAATGCTTCGCAAATACTATGATGTACTGCTTTATTCTCGTCAGAACATGGTTAATCTCCCAATTACCGAGTGTTTTGATCTGGTAGACGGTCAGCCGGTACTGAATGAGGAAAAACTTGATCATGTTGTCGATATTGCTCTGAAAGCTGGTTTTACCTGGTTTAACGGAAATGCGTTTATCGGTAGATACAGCAGTCAGGCGGATGACAAAGCATTCTTTGATTCTTTGCCGCACGATACCATTGAAAATCCGGATGAGATTTGCGATGCTTACCGTGATAAAGCATTTGATGCATTTGATAATGGTACTTTGGCATGGCTTGGATTTACCAAAGAGATTGTTCCGAGTGAAAGTGGCAACAAACATTTATTTGATATGCACGCACAGGTCTATGCATACATTGAGAAAAAGGGGTTAAAAGATCGCTGGATGCAGTGCTGCATGGATGAGCCGAATGCGGCATTAACCGAAACCTATGCCATTGCTTCGCAGATTGTACATGAGGCAATGCCGGGAATTAAAACAATGGAACCGGTTCTGCCAGACTTCAGGGGAGAAGGAACCGTTGATATCTGGTGCCCGTCGCTGGATATTTATGAGAAAAATCAGGAATTCTATAACGCACAGGTTGAAAAGGGTGACGAGCTTATCGTATACAGCTGTTTAACGCCGGGTGGTAATTACTGCAACCGTCTGTTGGATCAGGAACATCTGCGTCAGGTGTGGATTGGCTGGGCACCAGTATTGTATCCAAATGTTACCGGTTTCCTGCACTGGGGTGCAAACCAGGCAGGTCACGATGCATATCACCGTTCTGCGCGTCAGTTTGCGCATAAGGCTATGGATTTCCATGAGAAGCTTGCAATGATGCTTCCAGCAGGAGACCCGTTAATCATCTATCCGTGGGGGGATATGCCGTGTGTATCTTCACGCAGCGAGGCACACCGTATCGGCTATGAGGATTTAGGGCTGTTAGAACAGCTTCCGGTAGACAAGGCAGCAGAACTGACCCATAAGGTATTCAATGGCTATGCAGATTATACTAAGGACATCTCCTTGTATCGTGAGGTTAAAGAAGAACTGATGCAGGCTGTTATGGAGCAACAGTAAAATTTTATGGCATAAAAAGAGCGCATCCATCTAAAAGGTGGGTGCGCTTGTGCTTTTTAATCAATGGTAAAGGTTGCGTCTTTTACAACAAAATACAATCCATCTTCACCAGCAAAGATATGCTTTTTTTTGAAATAACAATAATCAATCTGAAAGGAAGAACTTCCACATGGTTTTTCGGTCATATACACCGATGCTGATAATGAGCTGGAATCTGATTTTTTATGGCTCACAGTATATTCGCCTGCTGGAATATCTCTGCCGATAAGATAGCAACCTTCATCGTACACGCCGTCCTGTGGTTTGGGAACAGGTGCCTGTTCTGCTGGAAGAAAGGTTCCGCGCTCCAAATTGAAGAAATCACCATCTTTTAATGTGACATAAGTGAAGGTGTGAAAGAAATCATTAAAATTAGACGGACCTACTGCTTTGGGGCAAACCTCATAATAACTGTTATTGTCATGGCGGTTTGCCTGTATAAAGTAGATTCCAGCCGGAATATCGGTGCCGACTAAGTACATACCAGCAGAATAAGAGCCAGTATCATCTGGGGTAGGGGGTGTATGTTGCTCTGCTGGAAGAGCATTACAGTTTTCCAGAACCAAATATTCGCCTTCCTTGATTTCAACATATCTAAAATTATGGATGGATCTGTTTGTAACAGCGTCTTCATAGGAGAGGCTGGATTTTGTATATACATCCACATCAGCGTAATCGGATTCGGTTTCAACATAATACAGTCCTGCTGGAATATCAATTCCGCAACGGTATTCACCTGGTATATATCTGCCTGTTTCATCTGCTTTCAAAACAGGTGCATTCTTGGCATCGGTAAAAGAAGCATCTTGTATTTCCAGATATTCACCATCCTTGACTGTTACAAACCGGAAGTTGCGGAAAGAGCAGAATTTGTCATGGTGATTGCCTGACCTTTTATCCTTGCATGTGATGGTTCCACCATATGAACTATCGGTTTTGACATAGTATTCGCCCGCCGGAATATCGTGCCCGACTTTATAGGTGCCTTCCTCATACCATCCATTCACTGGTTCTGTGGCAGTAGTGGAATTGGTACCGATGCTGTGGGAAATGTCAGAAAAATCGGGAAATGTGAAGTTCGGCATAGCGGATATTGCAATCAGCAGAAAAACGCTTGCAATTGAACCGATTCCTCCGAGAATGGCAAGAAATCCACCGAATTTGTATCCGTTCTGACCTTTTTGCATGAGAGCAAATAAAACCATGCCGATCAAAGCTGCGGTAATGCATACTAAAAGCAGTAAAATGAAAAAAATCGAGATAAAATTCATATAAAAATCCCCCTTTGCCATGTTATTGATTTTATTATATCATATACAAAAGCAAAAGGGAATTGATTTTTATAAAACTTTAGATAAAAATTCCTGTAAACGTGGGTTCCGCGGATTCTCAAAGAAATCTTTCGGATTGTTTTCTTCCTGAATAACGCCTTCGTCCATAAAGATAACGCGGGTTGCAACTTCTCTTGCAAATCCCATCTCATGTGTAACGCAAACCATAGTCATCCCGTCTTCGGCAAGCTCTTTCATAAGGTTTAAAACTTCGCCTACCATCTCTGGGTCAAGTGCAGAGGTCGGTTCGTCGAACAGCATAACATCCGGTTTCATGGCCAGTGCGCGGACGATAGCGATACGCTGTTTTTGACCACCGGAAATCATATTCGGATATATATCAGCCTTATCTGCAAGTCCAATGCGTTCCAGCAGGGACATGGCATTTGCTTCGGCTTCTTCTTTTGTCTGAAGTTTCAACTGAACAGGTGCCAGCGTGATATTCTGCAATACGGTCAGATGTGGGAACAGATTGAAGTGTTGGAATACCATACCCATTTTTTGACGGATTCGGTTAATGTCAGTTTTTTTGGAGTTAACCTGTTCGCCTTCAAACCAGATTTCACCGCCAGTCGGGATTTCCAGCATATTCAAGCAACGCAGAAAGGTGGATTTACCAGAACCAGATGGACCGATTACAACGATTTTTTCACCTTTTTCGATTTTAATATTAACGCCTTTAAGAACATCCAACTTCTCAAAGGATTTTTTTAAGTCCTTAACCTCTATCACTCTTTGCCAGCCTCCTTTCCAAAATACCAAACAGTTTGGTCAATGCATAGGTAACAACAAAGTACATCAAAGCAACGATAATATACGGCATGAACGCGTCAAAGGTACGGCTACGGATAATATCGCCGACTTTGGTTAAGTCCTCGATTGCGATATAACCTACGATAGCGGTTTCTTTGATCAATACGATAAATTCGCTTGTATAGGTTGGCAGAATCTTTTTGATTGCTTGCGGAAGAATGATTTTAGCCATTGTCTGGACTTTGTTTAGACCCAGAGAACGACCAGCTTCCATTTGACCTGGATCTACCGCATTAATGCCAGCACGAATAATTTCGGCTACATAAGCACCGGAGTTGATGGAGAATGCAAAGATTGCCACCGCAATCTTGCTAATATCGACCGAACCGAAGATACCGAAATAAATCAGAAGCAGCTGGGTGACAACTGGGGTACCACGGATGATGTTGATATAAGTAACGGCGATTGCACGCAGAACTTTGTATTTTGACATTTTCATAAATGCCATAAAAGTACCGATGATTGTGGAGAACATGATTGAAACCAGAGAGATGAGCAGGGTGGTACCCAAACCTTTGAGCAAAAAGAGCCAGCGCTGTTCATAAATCACATTCTGGTAAAAAGAATCCCAGATGGAACCGAAAAACTCCATGCGGTAAATACCTCCTTTTATTATAAGAAAGTTCCGCATTTCATGCAAAGAAGGCACAAAACGCGGAAGGAAAATTAAATTCAGCGGATTATTTCAGGCTTTCCTCTCTTACAACGATGACCTGAGATGCATTAAAATAGCTATCAGAGAAATCTACATTTGTCTTACGCTCTGCATCAACAGTCATACCTGCAACAACGAAGTCAACTTTACCACTTGCCAGAGCAGAGATCAGGCTGTCAAAGTTCATATCTTCTATTTTTAATTTTTTGCCTGCTGCTTTGGCGATTTCGTGAGCAACCTCAATGTCAAAGCCTACAATTGCACCGGAATCATCGTGGAATTCAAACGGCTCGAACTCAGCGTTGGTACCCATAATCAATTCTTCTGTTGCAGTGGATTCTTCTCTTTTTTCCATTGGCGTGGTTTCATCCGGGATGAATGCATTGTAGATGTTATCATAAGTGCCGTTTGCTTTGATATCTTTTAAGGTTTTGTTGATCAAATCCAGCAGTTCAGTATCGCCTTTGCGAACTGCGATTGCATATTCTTCAACTGAGAGTTCTTCTTCTAGAACAACCAGACCATCAATCTGGTTAACGATTTTTTTAGCTGGCATAGCATCCAATACAATTGCATCTACTTTGCCGTTTTTTAAGTCAACGCCGCAGTCAATGGTTTTTTTGAAACGCGAGATCTTGGAATTGGTAAAGGTTTCGGTTGCTAGTTTATCACCAGTGGTACCTTCCTGAACTGCTACAGAGTAGCCGCCGTTTAAGATATCATCTGCACAGGTGATTTTAACAGCTTCTTTTTTGGAGCAGCCTGCAAAGCTGCTTACTACCATGATTCCAGCACATGCTACAGCGAGTAATTTTTTCATCTTCATCATAATAAGTTTCTCCTTTGTCATATTGTTTTTTGGATTGATTGTATTATAGCACATATTGTATATATATGCAAGTATTTTTTGAAAAAATCGCATATTATACAAATCAGCACTTAAAATTTATTCCATATTTGCTCTTTTTGGAAAGAATTCGGTACAACAGCAACGAGTTTAGCCATATCAGGCCGAATTGGAGCTGAAAAGTCCAGTCTTTTCATAGATGTTGGATGAATAAACGATAATCCGGTACAACAGAGTGCATGGTGATTCTGCACAGTTTGTATCGTGTTTTTACTGCCATAGAGCGTATCTCCCGCCAATGGATACCCGATTGCAGAAAAATGAACGCGAATTTGATGTGTTCTACCAGTGTATAAATTTACATTCACAACTGTATATTCATTCGTATGCATTAAAACACGGAATGCAGTTTTAGCATATTGTCCATCAGCGCGGACAACGCGGTCGATATAAAAATCGTCCTTGCGTGCAATCGGCGCTTCAATAATGCCGCTTTGACATGGAAGTTTTCCGTTGAGAATGGCAGTATACAGCTTTTGCAGGGTGCCGTCTTGCTGTTGGACAGAAAGACGATTGGCGGCAACCGCATTTTTGGCACAGAGGCAGAGTCCGGAGGTATCACGATCCAGCCGATTCAGCACACGAAAGGGAATGGATAACCCCCGTGCCTTCATATCAGCGGTGAATACATTGGCAAGCGTGTCCTGCTGATGATTGCGTGACGGATGAATTGGCATATCATACGGTTTATTATATATCAGAATATCATCATCTTCATAGATGATTGGAACAGTACCTGCCTGTCCAGGTATTGTATAGGTGATTTCTTCAACGCTTAGTTGAATCGTATCTCCAACAGATACGATTTCAGGCAGATTGATATGTATGCCGTTTCGCAACACATTTTCAGGTCTTGCTTTCAGGCGGGTGAGCATACGCCTAGAATAACCGCAGCTATATTTTAAGTAATGTTCCAGCGACTTTCCGTCTGCTTCCTTTGGAATTGTGAGGGTTATGATGTGATAGCTGATATTTGGATTATTCATTGCTGCCATTCTGCCAGTATTTGCGGTCTAAGGAGCGGTAGCCGATAGCTTCTCCGATATGCCTGCGCTCAATATTTTCGCAGTTGCCCAGATCAGCGATGCTGCGTGCAACCTTCAAAATGCGGTCATATGCTCTACCGGAAAGTCCAATTTGATCAAAAATTGCCTGCAAAAGCTGTTTTGCATCATCGGTTAGAACACAGTATTTTCGAATCATCTTTGGGGTTAGTTGTGCATTGCAGGAGATTCCTTCTCCTTTATATCGTTCTTGTTGCAATTTGCGGGCGACATTGACGCGTTTGCGAATATCTGCGGAGCATTCACTTGGTGTATTGTCGGACATGCTTTGATAATCCAGAGCTGGTACATCAACATGCAGGTCAAGACGATCCAACAGTGGCCCTGAAATGCGGGAAAGATATTTGGTGACTGTTTGCGGAGAACAGGTGCATTTACGGATGGTAGAACCGAAATAGCCGCATGGACATGGATTCATGGCACCGATAATCATGGTGGAACATGGATAGGTTAATGCCCCCTTGGCACGCGAAATAGTGATTTCCCGGTCTTCGATTGGCTGACGGAGAATTTCCATTGCACTTTTTTGAAATTCTGGCAGCTCATCTAAAAACAGTACACCATTATGTGCGCGGGAGATTTCTCCCGGTTTTGGAATAGAACCGCCTCCGGAAAGACCTGCACCAGATACAGTGTGATGCGGACGGCGAAACGGGCGCGTGGTGATCAGACTCTTGCCTGTAGGCAGTTCACCGAGCACGGAATAAATTTTGGTAGTTTCGATTGCTTCTTCAAAGGACATATCCGGCAGAATAGAAGGAAGGCGTTTGGCAAGCATACTTTTGCCGGAACCTGGTGGTCCAATCAGCAATACATTATGACCACCAGCAGCGGCGATTTCCAGTGCGCGTTTTGCGGTGTATTGTCCCTTAACATCCGCAAAATCGGGATAATCTTGTGCATCCGCGGTCAAATCTGCTTGTGTCGTGGTTGGAGCAATTGGATTTGTACCGTTTAAGTGATTGACAAAATCATTGATCGAGGCAATACCATACACTTCGATTCCGTCAATGATTCCGGCTTCTGCTGCGTTATCAGCCGGTACAAACAAACGCCTGATGCCGTTTTGTTTTGCAGTAAGTGTCATTGGCAGAATACCATGCACCGGGCGTACCATGCCGTTTAATGCGACCTGTCCGACTAAGGCAGCATCGGTTAATTCGTCTTCAATCTGACCAGAGGCAAGTAGCAGCCCTGCCAGAATCGGAAAATCGTAAAACGCACCCGTTTTTTGCAGATCGCTTGGGGCTAGGTTGATGACGATTTTGCCGTGCGGAAAATAGAAACCGGAATTTTTGATGGCTGCACGCACGCGGTCTCGGCTTTCTTTGATAGCGGTATCCGGCAGACCGACAATATCAAAGCTTCCCATGCCGTTGGAGATGTCAATTTCAACATCAATTTCATAGGAATCAATGCCATATGTGGCAATGCTTTTCAATTTGGTAAACATGAGCGGAATCACGCGCCTTTCATACGATTTTTTATTTTCTTCATTATATCATATTCGTTGCGGTGAATCAAGGCGGGAGGAAAAAGCGTACGACGAATTTGCAAAAATATAGCCAGAAAATAATAGAAACATCCAGTGTTTTTCTCCGCAAACAGAAATGCTTTTTGATATGTGGGACTTGCTTTTTTATATGAAATATGATATACTATTAGCAGTCTGTTTGCAGGCAGAACCCTGCAAATCATCAGGGAAACCCCTGATGTTCCGCATGAACAGGGATTTTGTGAAAAATTGCTGCTTGTGTGGGAGTTAATGACTGTATTTCAATCATTAAAGCGGGCAGTCCTCTGCACTGTTGTATGTATACAACGAATAACCGGTAATCCGGAGTGATAAGAATGTCTGAATTTCAAACAGGAGGAAAATTTCATGGACGCATTAAAACTGATCAATGGTACTAGCATCAAAGCTGAGCAGCCGAAATTCGAAGTTGGTGATACTGTTAAAGTAGCTTGCCGCATCAAAGAGGGTGACAAGAGCCGTATTCAGATGTTTGAGGGCACTGTAATCGCTAAGAAACACGGTGGTGTTGGCGAAACCTTTACTGTTAGACGCGTAGCTCACGGCGTTGGCATCGAAAGAGTTTTCCCGGTTAACTCTCCGAACGTTGAAAGTGTTCAGGTTATCAGACAGGGTAAAGTTAGACGCGCTAAACTGTACTATCTGCGTGGCCGCGTTGGTAAAGCTGCTAAAGTTAAAGCTAAAATCGGATAATGATTCCATAGAGGCAGAGAAGGGACGGGTTTTCGTCCCTTTTTGCTTTTTTACAGCAAAGAAGGGAAATAATATGTCAACTGAAACGGACAACAAAAGTTTGCAGAAAAATGACTTATGGCATGAGGTGTATGATTGGGGGGAATCCATCTGCATCAGTCTTGCGATTGTCATGTTTATCTTTAGCTTCTGTTTTCAGACGGTTGAAGTATGGGGGCCGTCGATGGAATCGACCCTGCATGGCAGAGATACCAGCGGGATATCCGATGAATCAGGCGACAGGCTTTTGATTTCCAATCTGTTTTATACACCAGAATACGGTGATATTGTAGTTATACATACAGATATGGAAGAAGAAGCTATTATTAAGCGTATCATTGCAACGGAAGGTCAGGAAGTGGATATTGATTTTTTGACTGGCGAAGTTAAAGTTGACGGTGTCGTACTGGATGAGCCGTATATCAATAATCTAACGCTGGATTCTGGGGATGTGTCTTTTCCGGTAACCGTACCGGATGGATGCGTTTTTGTTTTGGGTGATAACCGCAGTGTGTCGCTTGATAGCCGTTATTCTGATGTCGGTATGGTGTCCATTGATGATATTTTAGGACGTGTTGTCCTGCGTATTTATCCACTGAATCAATTTGGCGCAGTGGAATAAGAAAGGGACTTTATGGATATTACACCATCCATTCAATGGTTTCCGGGTCATATGACCAAAACCAAACGAATGATAGAGAAAAACCTGAAGATGGTCGATCTTGTTTTGGAGATCATCGATGCCAGAATCCCATTTTCGAGTAAAAACCCGGAATTGGATCGCTGGCTTAACAACAAACCGCGCATTATCATGCTCAACAAATGTGACTGTGCGGATGAAAATGTGACCCGCGCATGGATTGCGTATTTTAAATCCATTGGTGTTGAGGCGATTGCAGCTGACTGTAAGACGGGCAAAGGCTTAAAGGCACTGGATGCGGCAATGAGACGCGTTCTGACCGAAAAACAGGCACAGTGGGACAGAAAGGGTATGGTCGGCCGTGCACCGAGAATGATGATTGTTGGTGTTCCAAATGTCGGAAAATCTTCGTTTATCAACCGCATGGCGGGTGCCAAGCGCGCGAAAACCGAGGACAGACCAGGTGTTACCCGTGACAAGCAGTGGGTATCCTTAAATAACGGCATGGAATTGCTGGATACGCCGGGTGTACTGTGGCCGAAATTTGAAGATCCGGCGGTTGGTGAAAAACTGGCATTTATCGGTTCAGTCAAGGATGATGTTATTGATACCGAACTGCTTGCAATGCGCCTTGCAGTATATTTAAGAGAATTCTATCCGGATGCATTCTATGCTCGCTACAAGCTGACCGCTGAAACCGCTGGGGAGCTGGAGGCATACGATTTGCTGAAACTGATGGCAAGAAAACGCGGTATGTTGGTATCCGGCAACGAGGAGGATACCGAGCGAATGGCAATCGTATTTTTAGACGAGTTCCGTGGCGGTAAAGTCGGAAGGATCTCCTTTGAGCGTCCGCCAATAAAGGAGAATAAATAAGATGGCAGAGCAGGAACATAAGCCGGATTTATCGCTGTTTGACAGGGAACTGTGCAGTCAGCGTGGTATCACACTGCTTTGTGGTGTGGATGAGGCTGGACGCGGACCGCTTGCAGGAGATGTTTATGCAGCTGCGTGCATTCTTCCAGAGGACTATGATCTTCCGGGACTTAATGATTCCAAAAAGTTGTCTGAGAAAAAGCGTGATAAGCTATTTGATGCCATTAAAGAGCAGGCGATATGCTATTGTGTTTCGACAGCGACGGTGGAGGAGATTGAAGAAATCGACATTCGCAAGGCAACCATGCTTGCCATGACCAGAGCGGTGGAGGGATTGTCCATCAAACCGGATTATGTGCTGGTAGATGGCAATTTTATACCCGATTGGGGAGATTTAGCAAATGGGGAATACTGCATCGGCGGTGATGCAAAATCCGCATCCATTGCAGCCGCTTCAATTTTGGCGAAGGTCAGCCGTGATCGGTATATGATGGGAATTCATGCACAGTATCCAGAATATGCGTTTAACAAACATAAGGGATATGGAACGGCGCTACACTATCAGCGGATTGAGAAATACGGCGTTACCGATATACATCGGAAGTCTTTTCTGAAAAAACGCCTTGCCGAATGGGGGACGCTTCCGCCGTTGTCACTTGGATACCGTGGGGAAACTTATGCATCCGAGTATCTAATAAAAAAGGGTTATGAGATTTTGGAGCGTAATTACGCAACCAAAAAAGGTGAGATTGATATTATCGCCAGAAAGGACAATGAGATTGTCTTTGCAGAGGTAAAATCCAGACGCACCTTGAATCCGGAGTATCTGCCGAAAGAAGCTGTGACCTTTGAAAAACAGCGCAGAATCATATCGGCGGCTTTGGATTACATTCAGAAAGAAAACCTGGATGCGGCATTTATATTCGATGTCATCGAGGTAGTCGGGTATGAAGGGAAAATTTATATCAACCTGATTGAAGATGCTTTTGCTCCGGAAGAGTATTATTAATACACGATTCCGAAAATACATATCGAAAGGAATTTTGATGATGCGATACACCAGTACAAGGGACAATCAGAAATCTGTTACAGCGGCGCAAGCTATTTTGCAGGGCATTTCCACCGATGGCGGCTTATTTGTGCCGGAAAAAATGCCGCAGATTGATCTTGCATGGATGCAGGCTCTTTGTGACAAGAGTTATAATCAGCGTGCAGTGGAGGTGCTGAAGCTATTTCTGACCGATTATTCCGACGAACAGATCGCTACCTGTGTCAACAAGGCATATACTGCGGAAAAATTTAATGCTGATGATATGGTGGAACTGGCAAGAATCAGTGACCAGGAATACCTGCTGGAGTTATGGCGCGGTCCGACCTGTGCATTTAAAGATATGGCACTCCAGCTTCTGCCACAGCTTTTAACCACAGCGGTCAAGATCACCGGCAGTGATGATGAGATTGTCATTTTAGTTGCAACTTCCGGTGATACTGGCAAGGCTGCTCTGGAGGGCTTTAAGGATGTTGCAGGCACGAAGATGCTGGTATTTTATCCGGTTGACGGTGTCTCACCGATGCAGAAACGCCAGATGTGTACACAGGAAGGCAGCAATGTAAGGGTGTGTGCAATCAAAGGCAATTTTGACGATGCGCAGACCGGTGTAAAAACGATTTTCGGCAACAAAGAGCTGGCGGCTGAAATGGCAGCACATGGCAAGAAATTCTCCTCTGCAAACTCGATTAACTGGGGGCGTCTGGTTCCACAGGTTATTTACTATGTTTCGTCTTATGTACAGTTGATGGCAGATGGCGAGATTACACCGGGAGAGAAGGTCAATGTGTGTGTTCCGACTGGAAACTTCGGCAATATCTTAGCGGCATACTATGCCAAATGCATGGGTGTTCCGTTTGGTAAATTTATCTGTGCCTCCAACAAAAACAATGTTCTGACCGATTTCTTACGCACCGGCATTTATGACCGTAACCGTAATTTCTATGCAACCTCTTCTCCATCGATGGACATTCTGATTTCTTCGAACTTAGAGCGTCTGCTGTATAAAATGTCGGGTGAGGATGATGCACAGATCAATACATGGTTTGATGCGCTGAAAAAAGAAGGCAGATATGAGGTATCCGATTCGGTAAAAGAAAAACTCTCTACTGAATTTTATGGTGGATTCTGCGATGATGCGGATACGGCAAAGACCATTCACGATGTCTTTACAGAATGCTCGTATCTGTGTGATACCCACACAGCTGTTGCGGTTAAGGTATATCGTGATTACAAAGCAGAAACCGGTGATACGACTAAAACAATCATTGCTTCCACAGCAAGCCCGTATAAGTTTGCAAACGATGTATTAAAAGCCGTAGATGAATCGCTGATGACCGATGACGAATATGAGAATCTGGCGGTTTTATCGAAGGTATCCGGGGTGGAAATTCCAAAACAGCTAGCCTCTTTGAAAGAGAAAGCAGTGCTGCATACCGATGTGACCGAAAAGGAAAAGATGGCGGAATATGTTCGCGGACAGATTCTGTAAGGGATTTTAGAAAGGAAAAACTATGCGCTTATATGGCATTGCCGATCTGCATCTTTCATTTGGTGCCGACAAGCCAATGGATATTTTTCGTGGGTGGGAAAATCATGCTGAGCGTCTAAAAGAGAATTGGGAATCGGTTGTAGCAGCTGAAGATATGGTGATGATCCCGGGTGATATTTCCTGGGCGTTATCCCTGCAACAGGCAAGAAGCGATTTTGAGTTTATTCATAAGCTGCCGGGAACGAAAATCATTTCCCGCGGTAATCATGACTACTGGTTTTCCACCAAAACCAAAGTAGAAAATGCCCTAAAGGAATGGGGATTTGACAGCATTAAAATTTTGTTCAACAACTGCTACGAATTTGGAGATTACTGCCTTTGTGGAACCCGTGGTTGGGTAAATGAAACCGGAGAATCGGATGACAAAAAGGTGCTGGATCGTGAGGCGGGCAGACTGCGATTGTCTTTACAGGAAGGTGTGAAAACTGGTAAGGAAATTATTGTATTTCTGCACTATCCGCCTATTTATGGGAGCAGCGAATGCTATGAGATTTTAGATGTTCTGCATGAATTTGGAATCAAAACCTGTTATTATGGTCATCTGCACGGTGCATCCAGGCGGTATGCAATCGGTGGCGAGCGGGACGGCATCTATTATGAGCTGATTTCCAGTGATCATCTGGGATTTATGCCGCAGCTTCTTCTGCCGAATGAAAAAATATGAACGAAAAGTAAATTCTCAAACGGATGTAGCAAAATGGCCAAAAATGTGCTATAATCAAAAGGATAGAAGTCTTTCATGCCGGAAGATGGAAAATGAAAGTTGTTTTCCTGCTTCAGGACGGCTATTATCACAAGACTTTCAATATGAGGTTAAAATTTTATTGATCTCAGGTAATATCATATATGGAGGAAAAACAAAATGGCTTTAACACAGACCAAAAAACTCGATACCAATACTTACGAGTTAACCGTTGCGGTTGACGCTGCTAAATTTAATGAAGGTATCAACAAAGTATTTGCAAGAGATTCCAAAAAAATTGAGGTTCCGGGCTTCAGAAAAGGCAAAGCTCCGAAAGCTATGATTGAGAAACTGTACGGCGAGAGCGTATTCTTTGAAAGCGCTGTTGAGATGTTATATCCGGAAGCTGCTAACGAGGCTTTGGTTGAGTCTGGTTTACAGCTGGTTGCTCAGCCGAAAATCGATATCACCACTGTAAGCAAAGAGGCTGGTTTTACTTTTACCATGGTTTGCGTTTGCAGACCGGAAGTAAAAGTTTCTGATTACAAAGGCATTGAAGTTGAGCGAGTTGTTAATGCAGTTACCGAAGAGGATGTTGCAAACCGCTTAAAAGCAATGCAGGAAAGAAATGCAAGAATGGCTGATGTAGAAGGCCGTCCGGCTGAAATGGGCGATACCGTTGTATTTGACTTTACCGGTTCTGTTGACGGTGTAGAGTTTGAAGGCGGTAAAGCGGAAGGCTTCTCCTTAGAGTTAGGTTCTGGCCAGTTTATCCCGGGCTTCGAGGAGCAGATGGTTGGCAAGAGCATTGAGGAAGCATTCGATGTAAATGTTACCTTCCCGGAAGATTATCATGCTGAAGAATTAAAAGGCAAAGAAGCTGTATTCAAATGCTTAATCCACAACATTCAGAAAAAAGAGCTGCCGGAGCTGGATGACGAGTTTGCAAAAGATGTAAGTGAATTTGATACCTTAGAGGCATTAAAAGCTGACATCAATGCAAAAATGACTGAGCAGAGCGAGAAAGCTGCTGATGTTGATGTTGAAAACAAACTCATTGATACCGTTATCGAGAAAATGGAAGCTGAAATTCCGGAAGAGATGTACGAGAATGAAATCGACAACTTCATGCAGGATTTCGAAGGCCGTCTGGCTTCTCAGGGTTTAAACATGGATCTGTACTTACAGTATACTGGTATGGACAAAGATTCCATGCGCAAAACCTTCAGAGAGCAGGCTGAGAAACGTGTTAAAATCCGTCTGGCTTTAGAGCAGATTGTAAAAGATGAGAACATTGTAGCTCCGGCTGAGAAGATCGAAGAAGCATACACTCAGATGGCTGAGCAGTACAAGACCGATGTTGAGAATGTCAAAAAAGCAATTCCGCAGGAAGTAATCGCTGAGGATGTTGCAGTTCAGATGGCAGTTGACATGGTCAAAGAGAACGCTGTTATCAAATAAGATAATGCAATAGAACATTTGGGGCTGTCAGCAAGAGCAGCCCCTTTTGGTGATTTATAAGGAGAGGTCGAATTTGGTCGATTTCTTTCCGCAGTTTGAAAAGGAGGAAAAAATGGCTTTAGTACCTTATGTTGTTGAACAGACCAGTCGCGGTGAGCGTTCGTATGATATTTTCTCACGCTTGCTTAATGACCGTATTGTTATGTTATTTGACGAGGTCAATGATGCGACCGCACAGACTATTACAGCGCAGCTTCTGTTTTTAGAGAGTCAGGATCCGGATAAGGATATTTATCTGTATATCAACAGCCCGGGCGGTTCTATCACTGCTGGTATGGCAATTTATGATACGATGCAGTACATCAAATGCGATGTTGTAACCATCTGCATCGGTATGGCTGCTTCGATGGGTGCATTTTTACTTTCTTGCGGTGCAAAAGGCAAACGCTATGCACTCCCGCACAGTGAGGTTATGATTCATCAGCCTTCCGGCGGCGCACAGGGTAAAGCTACCGATATTCGGATTGCTGCTGAGCGTATTATTAAGATGAAACAGACCATCAATGAGATTCTGGCAGAGAATACTGGAAAACCGGTAGAACAGATTGCGCGCGATTGTGAAGTGGATTACTTCATGTCAGCAGAAGAAGCAAAAGAATACGGTTTAGTAGACGATATTATGGTAAAACGGTGATTGAGTATGGCAAAAGATGAAAATACTCCGGTTTGCGCCTTTTGTGGGCAGGACGGAAATCACAGCAAATTGCTTTCCGGGAACGGACATTATATCTGTGAGGATTGTATAGCTCTCTGCTATAAGATCATGTTCACAGATAATCAGTATCCGCGTGTTGGAAAAAATAAAGAAGTAACTCCAGGCAGTATGGATCATATTGATGCCCATTGGGAGTTTACATTAAAGCCGAAAGATATCAAAGCTTATCTGGATGAGTATGTAATTGGCCAGGATGAAGCGAAAAAGACATTATCAATTGCGGTTTACAACCATTATAAACGCATTTCCAGTCTGGATGGAGATGAATTTGAGGATGGTGTGGAGATTCAAAAGAGCAATGTTCTGTTGTTAGGTCCGACTGGTGTTGGTAAAACCTACCTGGCACAGTCGCTAGCCAAGATCATTGATGTACCATTTGCGATTGCAGATGCCACTACATTAACCGAGGCTGGTTATGTCGGCGATGATGTTGAGAATGTTCTGGTGCGCTTATTGCAGGCAGCTGATTTTGATGTAGAGGCAGCGGAACGCGGTATTATTTACATTGATGAGATTGACAAGATTACCCGTAAATCGGAGAATGTATCTATTACCCGTGATGTATCTGGTGAGGGCGTACAGCAGGCACTTTTGAAAATTGTTGAAGGTACTGTTTCGAATGTACCGCCAGCAGGAGGCAGAAAGCATCCGAATCAAGAATTTATTCAGGTAGACACTAAGAATATTCTGTTTATCTGTGGTGGTGCGTTTGAAGGCATTGAGAAAATCATTGGACGCAGAAAAGATACTTCCGCAATCGGTTTTGGTTCCAAGCTGACCAGTATGGAAGCTGCAAAGGCAACCGATGCACTTCTGGAAGACCTAGTTCCGCATGATTTGGTAAAATTTGGACTGATTCCGGAGCTGGTTGGCCGTTTACCGGTTATCACCACGCTGCATGAACTGGATGAAGATGCGCTGATTCGTATTCTGGAGGAGCCGAAAAACTCCTGCGTGAAGCAGTATCAGGCACTATTTGATATGGATGATGTAAAGCTGGAGTTTTCCGAGGATGCCAAACGCGCGATTGCCAAGAAAGCACTGGAGCGCAAAACTGGTGCGCGCGGTTTGCGTGGCATTATGGAAGATGTGCTAAAGGACCTGATGTTTGAGATCCCGTCTGATGAGGCGGTACAGAAGATTCTGATTACCAAAGAATGTGTGGAAAAAACCGGTGAACCGGTGATTACCAGAGCTTAAACTCTTGTCAAATAGTAGCGGGTCGGCATTATCACCGACCCGTTTTTTCTAAAAAACGGAGGGAAAGAATGGTACATATTTTCGTTGATTTTGAGATGAATCAGGTTGCATGGTCAGCTAGAAATTTATCTGGTATTGTAAAAAATGAAATCGTACAGATTGGTGCGGTTAAGTTGGATGAAAAATATCGAGTGATTTCCATGTATGAGGCGTATGTGCGTCCGATGTATTCAACAATCTGTCCAATCTGCACCAAGTTGACGGGCATCGTGCAGGATCAGGTCGCGGATGAAATGTCTTTGCCGGAATCAATTCTGGATTTTCTAAATTGGGTTGGTGAGGAACCGGCTCGTTTTTATTCTTGGAGTGACAATGATTCCAGACAACTGCGCAGTGAACTGAAGGCAAAAGGTGTAAAAGATCCGGTAATCGCGTGCTTTGATGATTGGGTTGATTTTCAGAAAGAATACTGTCAGATGGTAGGACAGAGCAGAATGGGGCTAGATGTCGCATTAAGTGGTGCGGGACTGCATCAAATCGGCAGTAAGCATTCAGCAGCAAGCGATGCGCTTAGTTCAGTGCAGTTATTGAAACTTGCAAAAAGTCCAAAATATTTTGCGGATCATCGTCGAAATAATATTATGGTATATACTCGGAAGGTGCGCTTGGAAGTGCAACAGAGAAAACAAGCGAACAAGTTAAAATATGCTGCAAAGAATAAAGCAGCAAAAGAAGTAAAACCGAAGGCGCGTGGCTGAATATTCACAGATTGGATATATAATTTAATAGAACCTTTCCTGTTGGTTATGATATACTAAAACAGTAAAATGGTAATAGTGATAATAAGACAGAAAGGGTAAAATCTATGACAGAAAAAATTATGACAGTTTCGCTAAATCCAGCTATGAATGTTATTTTATGGATGGATACGCTATCTTCTGAGCAGACAAACCATGTAAAAATGGAAAAAATAGAACCATCAGGCGGTGCCTTGAATATTGCAAGAGTGTTATCTGGACTTCATGTGGAGCATCTTTCACTCGGTGTATATGGAGAGGACAATCAATTGCAATTTGAACGGCTGTTGAATCATTATGGAATTCATCATAATTTTATCTCCCGTAAAGGAGAAACCAAGCAGGATATTACAATGATTCTGCCGAAAAATACGGTGATTAAAACAGCACGCAACGGTGTTGCTATCAGCATTCCTCAGCTGCGTGAATTACAACAGAAAATATCCAGCTGTCTTGCACAGGGTGAGGATAAGTTTGTGGTATTTTCTGGTGAACAACCGCAGGGAATGGATGGAAGCGAACTGCTTCAGTTTATTGACAATGCTTGCCGAAAAAATGCTAAAATTGTGCTGAATACACCGGGATTATCGGTTCCAGAGCTTCGGACACTGCGTCCTTTTTTGACGATGATGGATTTATCCCAGCTCAAAGCGATTACCAAAATCAATTTTCGTAATGAAACGACAATCTTGCGCTGCATTCAGTCAATGACAGATGATCTGGAGCATATTGTGGTAAATTTAGGGGCAAGGGGTTTTCTGTATTCCAGTAAAGAGCAGAATTACCGGATTGTGATGCCGCAGAATAAAGTGATTCATCCGGAAGGCTCCGATCATTTCTTGGCGGGATTGCTATGCGGCATAGTGGAAGGAAAACCAATGGCGGAAGCTTTAACGCTGGCCGGCAAGTGTGCTGCATGGTGCATTGCAGGTGGGGAAAAAGATTTTTCCCGGCAGCAGGCAGAAGAATGTCCGATCAAAATTGTGTTGGAACAGATGTAACAGTATTCGATTGCTAGCAGAAAAGCACGCCTCCAATAGAAAACAAGATATACAAAACTGGTGGGATACCAGAGCATGCAGGAGGAACTTATGGCAACGGTAAAAGCAGAGCGGAACAAAACAATAGACACTTCACTGGAACAGGGAGCGGCATATTTGAAACGCTGCATTACGGTTACCAAAAAGCAGAAAGATCTGGAATCTTGCATGGATAAAACAATTCGTGGGGATATGCTTAAAGTATGTGCGTTGCTGCCGCCGGAAAGTGTTGATTTGCTGATCGCGGATCCTCCGTACAATCTGACAAAGTCATTTAATGGCAGGGTCTTTTCCAAGAAAAAAGAGACCGATTATGAGGAATACACCCGTAAATGGCTGAAAGCGGTCAAGCCTTTGCTGAAAGAAAACGGATCGATTTATGTATGCTGCGACTGGGAAAGCAGTTTAATTATTGGACGAGTGTTGGGTGAATTTTTTAAGGTTAGAAATCGGATTACCTGGCAACGTGAAAAAGGGCGTGGGGCAAAAGCCAACTGGAAAAACGGTATGGAAGATATCTGGTTTGCAACCAACAGCGACACCTATACCTTCCATCTGGATGCCGTTAAAATCAGAAAAAAGGTGCTTGCACCGTATCGCGTAAACGGCAAACCGAAGGATTGGACCGAAACCAAAAACGGGAATTATCGGGATACCTGCCCATCTAATTTCTGGGATGATATTACGATACCATTTTGGTCAATGGCAGAGAATACGGCTCATCCGACCCAGAAACCGGAAAAGCTGATTGCCAAGATTATGTTGGCAAGTTCTTCGGCGGGGGATGTGGTGTTTGATCCGTTCTTAGGTTCTGGAACTACCAGTGTCGTAGCTAAAAAACTGGGACGGCATTATATTGGTATTGAATACGAACCGCAGTATTGTGTCTGGGCGGAACAGCGACTGGATATGGCTGATGATCATCCGGAGATACAGGGATATGTGGATGGTGTTTTCTGGAAACGAAATTCTTTTTCAGAACAGAATGCAAAAGCAGAAAGCCAGTCGGGACCCATTGATGTGAAATTATAAAATAGAGTAAAATATGCCTCCTGTGGCTCAAATGAGTCATAGGAGGTTTTATTATGTGCAAAAATGTATGCTAATAAAAAGAAGTTTCTCTTGACAGACCAGATAGAGTATGCTATAATAAAGTCAAACAATTGAACAATTATTCAATTAATAAAATGTAGGAGGACTTTATGAGATTTCATAATTGCGAAGAAGAATTTTGCGAAGTGAAGGTCATACATGAAGAAAAGGTGCAGAAAGCCAGAGAGCAGATGCCGAATGATAGTATTTTATATGATGTGGCAGAATTTTTTAAAATGCTTGGAGATTCCACTCGTATTCGGATGATTTACGCTTTGCGTGCAGGCGAACTTTGTGTATGTGATTTGGCTGGGGTGCTGGGAATGACATCCACAGCGGTTTCGCATCAGCTTCGGCTATTGAAGCAGGCGGATTTGGTTCGTTCCAGAAGAGATGGAAAAGTGGTATATTATTCTTTGGCAGATGACCATGTAGAGCGAATTGCAGCACAGGGTTATGAACACATTACAGAGGAAGAATAGGAGGATAGTTTATGAGCAGAGACAAATCAGATAAGAATTGCTGTGCGCACCAGGGCGATCGTAAGGATGTATGCCATTGCGGTTATCATCATGATCATAAGCATGTAGAATACCATGGTGAACATGAGCATCATGCGCATTGTGGCTCAGATTGTTGTGGTTGTGGACACGATCACGGAAAAGAAGGGCATACCAAAGACTGGTTGATTCCGCTGATTGGCCTGGTCTGCCTGATTGCTATTGTAATAATTCCGTTTAGTGAAAAGTTCGCTGTACTGGAAATTATACTATACGGTATTGTTTATCTGTTTGTCGGACACGAAGTTTTAATCGAGTCGGCAAAGCATATTGCAAAAGGACAGATTTTTGATGAGAACTTTTTAATGGCAGTTGCTTCTATAGGTGCATTTGCAATCGGTGAGTATCCTGAAGCCATTGCGGTTATGATTTTGTATAATATCGGTGAATTCTGCCAGAATGCTGCTATCCGTCGTTCCAAAAAATCGGTATCGAATCTGATGGATGTTCGACCAGACTATGCAAATCGGATTAAAGATGGCAAAGAGGAGAGGATTCATCCGCAGCAGGCAGCAGTGGGAGATGTGATAATCCTGCGTCCAGGCGAGAAAATTCCACTGGATTGCAGCGTGATCGAAGGAACAACCACCGTCAATACCTCTGCTTTGACCGGTGAGAGCCTACCAGTGGAATGTCACGAAGGTGATGCATTGATTTCTGGATGCATCAATATTACAGGCGTGGTAAAGGCAAAGGTAGAGAAAAGCTTTGCCCAAAGTACTGTCAACAAGGTACTTGCCTTGATGGAAGAAAGTACAGAAAAGAAGGCAAATCCGGAGCGTTTTATCTCCCGGTTTGCAAAAATATATACGCCGATTATCTGCGGTATTGCACTGCTGACTGCTATTTTACCATCCTTGATTACTGGGGATTGGGTTCGGTGGATTCACACAGCACTGACATTTCTCGTCATTTCCTGCCCGTGTGCGCTGGTCATTTCTGTTCCGCTTTCCTATGTCGGCGGCATTGGTAATGCATCCAGACATGGTATTTTAGTTAAGGGCAGTACGGCACTGGAACAGCTGCCGAAATTATCCAATCTGGTATGCGACAAGACTGGTACCATCACTGAAGGTGTCTTTTCGGTTGCAGAGGTAAAGGCGGCAGATGGTGTAGAGGATAAAGCTTTATTATCCGTTGCGGCAGCTGCTGAGATGCACACCACCCATCCGATAGGACGCTCGATTGTAAAGTATGCAAGGCAGAACGGTATTGCGGTGGCTGCTGGTTCTGATTATCAAGAAATTGCTGGTAAGGGTATTCAGATGGTTATAGAGGATAAAACCGTATTGGCTGGAAATGCTGCCCTGCTTTTAGAAAACAGGGTGCAGTTTACACCGGAACAGAATGGTACGGTGGTTTATTTGGCGGAAGATGGCAAATATTTGGGCTGTATCCATTTGATTGATGCGATTCGAAAAGAAGCGAAAAATGCATTTGCACAGCTGCATCATCAGAATATTCGCTGCACGATGCTGACAGGTGATAAAACGGAGGCTGCACAGCAGGTGGCAACAGAATTATCACTTGCTGATTATAAAGCGGAATTGCTGCCGCAGGATAAGGTTTCGGCATTGGAAGGGATTATGCAGCAAGCATCCGGTAGTGTAGCATTTATCGGAGACGGTGTAAATGATGCTCCGGTTTTGGCAAGAGCGGATGTTGGCATTGCAATGGGTTCCATTGGTTCGGATGCGGCATTAGAGGCGGCTGATATAGTCATTATGAAGGATGATCTGACCCGCATTCCACTTGGTATCAAGCTGGCAAAACAGACCAAAACGATTGTATATCAAAACATTGTATTTGCACTTGGTGTAAAAGGTTTAATCATGCTTCTGGGATTTTTCGGATATGCGAATATGTGGCTTGCGGTGTTTGCGGATGTTGGTGTGGCATTGTTGGCGATTGTGAATGCGGTTCGTCCGATTATCAGCAAACGCAGGGACTGATTTGGGCATAGTTTTAGGGTAAGCAGAATAAATTAAAGGGACGCCTTTGATTGTTTTGCTTTACACCAACCGCCGGATATGCTATAATGAAAAGAGAACCTCTGTGCGATGGCGTGAAAGCGATGAAAGAGAGGAAATATGCTTTCTTTTTCATTTCACGAAAGAAAAATAAATATTCATTTTGGATTTGCCATGATGCTGTTAATTCTATTTCTGATCTGTGGAGATGGGATTTTACCATGTCTTGTCTGCTGTGGACTGCATGAATGTGGGCATCTGCTTGTTTGTCTGCTTCTGAAACTGCAATTTTCTGCTTTAAATTTTACCGTTACCGGATTGAATTTACGGTTGAAAGAAGATTTGCAGTCGTTGCCGATTGCAAAAGCGATTTTACTGCATGGCGGCGGGATTTTGATGAATTTGATTTGTGCATGCATATTTGGTATGTTTGGGATGCAATTGTGGACGTGGGTAAACCTTTCCCTTGCAGCATTCCATCTGATTCCGGCGAGTGAATTGGATGGCGGAAGAATCTGGCTGCTTTTGGGGCAGAAGCTGCTTCAAGCGCAATGGTTGTTTTTCTATGAATGGATTGGGCAGGGGATTGCTTTTCTGATATTTGCTTGGCTTGCATTTATGGCGCTGAAGATCGGGGAAACCGGGTTCGGGTATATGACTGCACTGATAGCGGTAAGCTGTATTTTGCCAGGAAATCAAAAATAGCATAAAAATACGAGGAAGGAAATAAAACCTATGAAAATAACGGGTCAAGAGTTGCGTGAAAAACTGGATCGGTTGTTGCTGACTGTGCAGAAACCGGCGCAGTATATCGGTGGCGAATTGAACAGTGTGATCAAGGATGCGTCGAAGGTAGATATTCGTTTTGCGTTCTGCTTCCCGGACACCTACGAGATCGGCATGTCACATATCGGCATGAAGATTCTTTATACACTGTTAAATAAGCGTGAGGACACCTGGTGTGAGCGAGTATTTGCACCGTGGATTGATTTTGAAAAGGTGATGCGTGATAACGAGATTCCACTGTATGCGCTGGAGAGTTTAGACCCAGTTGCAGATTTTGATGTTGTTGGATTTACCTTACAGTATGAGATGTCCTATACCAATGTATTGAATATGTTGAATTTGGCAGGTATTCCGCTGCTTTCCAAAGATCGTGATGAATTGACACCGCTGATCGTTGCAGGCGGTCCATGCGCTTGTAACCCGGAGCCGATTGCAGATTTTATTGATTTATTTATGCTTGGCGAAGGCGAAGAAGTTATGGGCGAGCTGATGGATGTATTTAAAGAATGCAAGCTGTCTGGTGTCGGTAAAAAGGAATTTTTACGCCGTGCTGCACAAATTGAGGGTGTATATGTTCCAAGTTTATATGATGTAACCTATCATGAGGACGGCACAATTGCGGCAATTACCCCACAAGAGTGGATTCCAGCTGTTGTGCACAAGCGCATTATTTCTGATTTTGATAAGGTATTATATCCGGATAACTTTGTCGTGCCATATACTGGAACGGTGCATGACCGTGCCGTTTTAGAAATCATGCGTGGTTGTATCCGCGGATGTCGCTTCTGTCAGGCGGGATATATCTATCGTCCGTTGCGTGAGAAAAACAGCGACACATTATGTCGTCAGGGCAAATCGTTATGTGATACAACCGGCTATGAGGAACTGTCCTTATCCAGTCTTTCGACCAGTGACTATTCACAGATTGAGCGTCTCTTAAATGATCTGCTGGATTATTCTAAGGATGAGAAGGTCAGCTTCTCGATGCCGAGTATGCGTATCGACAATTTTTCGGAGGAATTGCTGGAGAAGATTTCTGCTGTGCGCAAGAGTGGTTTAACCTTTGCGCCAGAAGCAGGCACGCAGCGTATGCGTGATGTTATCAACAAAAATATTACTGAAGCGGATATCTTCAAGAGCTGTTTGCTGGCATTTGCAGGCGGATATTCTTCGGTGAAATTATACTTCATGCTGGGTCTGCCGACCGAAACCATGGAGGATATTGAAGGCATTGTCCACTTGGCACAGAAAATAGTGGATGCTTATTATCAGATGCCGAATCGTCCGAAAAAGCCGGTCAATGTCACTGTTTCGGTATCCAGTTTTGTTCCGAAGCCGCATACTCCATTCCAGTGGGAAGCACAGGACACACTGGAGATGATCGAGGAAAAACAGCATCATTTAGTACACACCAATACCAGCAAGCGCATCAATATCAAATATCATACCAGTTATATTTCGGTGTTGGAAGGAGTATTTGCACGCGGTGATCGTCGTTTGGGACAGGTTATGTTAAAAGCATATCAAAAAGGATGCTATTTTGATAGCTGGGATGAATGTTTCCACTATGACCGTTGGCTGGAAGCAATGGAAGAATGCGGCATTGATCCGAAATTCTATGCAAACCGTGTGCGTGATTTGGATGAAATTCTGCCGTGGAGTCATCTGGATTATGGCATTAGTTCAGAATTCTTAAAACGCGAGCATGATAAAGCTCATGCAGCAGTTACTACACCGAACTGTCGTCAGCAGTGTTCAGGCTGCGGCGTTACCAAATTAATGGGAGGAGGGAAATGCGTTGTCGTATCCGATTCATGTAGTTTATGAGAAAACAGGCAGAGCAAAATATATTTCACATCTTGATATGGATCGCTGCTTTTCGCGTGCGTTCAAACGCTGTCATCTTCCGATTTGGTACACAGAGGGCTTTAATAAGAGAATGTATATCTCTCTGACCGTTCCGCTGTCTTTGGGATTTGAGAGCAAATATGAGGTCATGGAATTGAAGTTAGAGGAAGAACTGCCATTTGACGAGGTTATTTCACGCATGAACGCAGTTCTGCCAGATGGTATTCATGTTTATAAGGTGGCTGCTCCGACGCATAAACCGGGTGCAATCACTTGCGTTTCGTACGATGTTACTCTACATTGCAGCAATGCGCAACAGGAAGCAGAAAAGCTTGCTGCATTTTTGCGGCAGGAACAGATTATCGTGCAGAAAAAAAGCAAAAAAGGCGTTTGGTCGGATGTGGACCTAAAACCGCTGATGCAGCTTTCCGAGATTACCAGTGATGAAAAGAGCATTCACTATTCCGGTAAATATGCGTTTGGACAGGCCGGAACAATGAATCCGATGCAGTTAATCAGCGCGTTTGCCGTATCAGAGGGCAAAGAAGCCCTGGATTTTGCACCACATGTGGTCAGAACCGGCATTTATGTAGGCGACGAGCTGTTCGTATAATTTTGAAAAAAGTGAGTCATTGTCGATACAATGGCTCATTTTGCATATAGGGGGAGAAAGATGATTTATACAGTGACATTTAATCCGGCGATTGATTATGTAGTATTTTTAGATGGATTTTTAACCGGAGAGGTCAACCGAACCAGACGGGAGGCAGTGCAGTTTGGTGGAAAAGGAGTTAATGTTTCGGTAATGCTCAGCCGTTTAGGGGTTGAAAGCACAGCACTGGGATTTGTAGCTGGATTTACTGGACAAGCTTTGGAACAGTATTTGACCCAATGTGGCGTTAGATCCGATTTTATTCGGCTGGAAAACGGAATGACCCGCATTAATGTGAAAATTAAGGCAGGAGAGGAAACCGAGATCAACGGACAGGGGCCAGATATTGATGATGGGGCATTAGCTGCATTATTTGAAAAGCTGGATCATATGCAGAAGGGGGATACTTTGGTGCTGGCAGGGAGTATTCCAGGTACTTTGCCGGGGGATATTTACGAGCAGATTTTATCCCGATACAGCGAAAAAGGCATCCAATTTGTGGTGGATGCCTCGAAGGAATTGCTATCAAATTGTGTAAAATATCGACCGTTTTTAATAAAGCCGAATCATCTGGAATTGGGTGAGATATTCAGCAAAGTTTTGACAACCGACGAAGAAATTGTGGAATGTGCGCGCAGATTGCAGGAGATGGGGGCACGCAATGTGTTGGTGTCGATGGCCGGGGATGGCGCGATTTTGGTGAATGAGACTGGTGCGGTTCGCAAAATCGGAGTATTAAAGGGTAAGGTGGTCAATTCGGTAGGAGCAGGTGATTCCATGCTTGCCGGATTTATTGTCGGATTGGACAAGGGGTATGAATACGCTTTAAAACTCGCAACTGCCTGTGGAGGTGCAACTGCTTTTTCTGAAGGTTTGGGTGAGAAAGAACAGATCGATCAATTTTTGGAGCAGCTATAAAAAGAACAGGTATGCTTGACATGGGCATACCTGTTTTCTGATTGTGGTATTTAATTTAATCCTGTGAGTTGATGGCTTCAATAAATGCCGGAATCAGCTGTTTTTTACGAGATACAATGTTTGGCAGAACGACGATTCCTTTTTCTGGTTGTACGCCGAATGCTTCCTTCACCAGATGATCTACATCATCGCCGCAGCAAATTAAGGTGGTACTTTCTTCAAGAATATTGGTTAGCATAAAGAACATCATCTGCAAGTCGTGTTCCTTGCGAGAACGCTCGATAAATGGAGTCAGTTTATCCTGAATAGAGACAAGTTCAGCTTTACTCATCGAGTTAATCTGACCGACACCGAACTGCATTTCACCAAATTCGAATTTCTTGTAATCCTGATAGAAGATTTCTTCTGGTGTTTTCTCTTTTAAGTTGCTGCCGGCGGTGAACATCTCTACGCCATATTCGTTGCAGTCAATGCCAGCAATTGCAGCAAGTTCATTGGCTGCAAATCGGTCGAGCATGGTACAGGTCGGAGAACGAAATACCAGAGTATCCGATAAAATTGCACTGCATAAAAGTCCTGCAATCTGTTTTGGAATTTCGATGCCTTTTTCACGATACATCTGATAGACAATGGTGGCAGTACAGCCGACCGGCTCATTGCGGAAGTAGACCGGTGACATGGTTTCCAGTGAACCAATGCGATGATGGTCAATAATTTCCAGAATTTCCGCATCGCGAATATTGTCGATTGCCTGACTAAATTCGTTGTGGTCAACCAGTACAACAGCGCGTTTATGAATGCCTAATAAGTTCCGACGAGAAATCATACCAACATAGTGTTCGGTTTTTTCCAGGACTGGGAAATCACGGATACGGGTATTCTGCATAACCTCTTTGATATCGTCGGTATAATCACCAGGGCGGAATGTTTTTATGTCTTTGCAGCGCATAAATGCCGCCACCGGCATACTTTGGTTGATCTGACGCGCTACGGTATAGGTATCAAATGGTGTGACAATAATGGTGCAATTATGGTCTGCTGCAAGTTTTGCGATTGATTTGGTGACTGCTGAACCCAAGCAGATAACAATACAGCTTGCTCCTGATTCAATGGCAGAAAGTTGGGATTCGTAACGATTTCCGGTGATGACCATATCACCTTCTGAAATATAGTTTTCCATAACATCCGGATTTGCAGCGGAGATGATGACCTTTCCATTGCAGAAGGATGCTTCCGGATCGCCTACCACCATTTCAGCTTCTAGGGTTTCCAGGATATTACGGTATGGCGTGTTTGCTTTAGACAGAATTGCGCTGTCCTGTTCTTCCATGTAGGAAGTAGCGATATCATTGATGGTGATTAAGCCTTCCATTACATTGTTTTCATCTACAATGGCAAGGGTGACAGCATTTAAATCTGCCATCATATTCCATGCTTTTTTCAAGGAAAGCTGTTTGGAAACACCTTCGATTTTACGAATTTCCATATCACGCACACGGGTGCCGATGTTGTTCAGATACACCGGACGCTCCATATGGAATTTTTTTAACACATATTCGGTTTCTGGGCTTAACTGACCTGCCCGAGCAGCGATGTAAACGCGGTCTTTGCCGTCGATTTGATTTTTGAGTTCTGCAACTGCAATAGCAGAACAAATGGAGTCTGTGTCCGGATTACGATGTCCGATAACATAAATTTTTCTTTTACTAGCCATGTTCTCTTTTCACCTTCTATTTCATACTACATACACATTATACCATAAAATTAGGTAATTGCAAATATAAAATCCAATTCTTCCAATAAATTTACAAGCAATAAAAAATTTTCTTGAAAAACTTGACACCCCCTTGTAAATTCAGACCGAGAATTTATAATTTTTGGTTTAGTTTTCGGAGAGAATCGGGCATTCCTCCACACTTTTTTCGTCATACTTGTAAAGGTGTAAAGTTTGTGCTATGCTTAAATAAAAACATGACAAGGAGTGTAAAGTTTTATGGCGAAACAGCAAAATGCGGCTACGCAAGCAGCTGAAGAAGAATCTTCGAAAATGACGGTATGGCAGAAGATTCTGGCTTTTTTACAGAAAAAAGATATTGTATTTTCGGCAAAACGCTATGGTATTGAAGCGTTGGGTGCAATGGCGCAGGGATTATTTGCGTCGCTGTTAATTGGTACGATCATCAGTACATTAGGACAGCAGCTCGGCATTGAAATTTTGGAAACAATCGGCGGTTATGCAAAAGCAGTAACCGGCCCGGCAATGGCTGTTGCGATTGGATACGCATTGAAATGCCCGCCACTTGTGCTGTTTTCACTGATTGCAGTCGGTGGGGCTGCTAATGAACTTGGCGGTGCGGGTGGTCCGCTTGCTGTATTTGTTATTGCTATTATCGCTGCAGAGCTTGGCAAGCTAGTTTCTAAAGAAACCAAAATTGATATTATTGTAACACCGAGTGTCACGATTGCTGTTGGCGTTTTATTATCAATTTGGTGCGCACCTTGGATTGGTGCCGCTGCAAGTTCGGTCGGCAATGCAATTATGTGGACAACCGAATTACAGCCGTTCCTGATGGGCATTCTGGTATCGGTTATTGTTGGCATTTGCTTAACACTGCCGATTTCAAGTGCGGCAATCTGTGCGGCATTATCCTTGACCGGTTTGGCAGGCGGTGCTGCGGTTGCAGGTTGTTGTGCGCAGATGATCGGTTTTGCAGTTATGAGTTTCTATGAAAACAAATGGGGCGGTTTAATGGCACAGGGCATCGGCACTTCGATGTTACAGATGGGTAATATCGTTAGAAATCCGCGCATCTGGATTCCGACCATTTTAACCAGTGCAATCACTGGCCCGTTAGCTACCTGTATATTTCAGATGCAGATGAATGGTGCACCGGTTGCAGCCGGAATGGGTACTTGTGGTTTTGTTGGTCAGATCGGTGTATATACCGGCTGGGTTAATGATGTCACAGCTGGATTAAAGACTGGCATTTCCCCGATGGACTGGATCGGCATGATCTTAATTTGTTTTGTTCTGCCAGCAGTGCTAACGCAGATTTTCAGTCTGTTGTTGCGTAAAATCGGCTGGATCAAACCAGGAGATTTGAAACTGGATTTATAAGCGAAAACATACAAAATAACTTTATCCGGCCGGATTATTTTCGACCGGATATTTTAATATTTGCAATCAAAAAAGCTTGACTTTTTGAAGTTTTCTGGTATAATAAAGAAGATGCGCAATTGCGTATCTCTTTGCTGTACTCGATTCCAGAAGTACAGCCTAATGTCCAAAAGGAGGTGCTAATTATGGCAAAATTAACTGGAAGCTACGAAGCTATCATCGTTACATCCTTAAAAAACGGTGAGGAGCAGGCTAAATCCCTGGTAGAGAAATTCTCTAACATGATTTCCGAGAATGGTACTATGGAAAACGTAAATGAGTGGGGTAAACGAAAACTGGCTTACCCGATCAACTACGAAACCGATGGTTACTATGCAGTTTACACTTTCACCGCTGCACCGGAATTCCCGGCTGAGCTGAATCGTGTAATGGGTATTACCGACGGCGTTCTGCGTTCTATCATTGTAAACAAATAAGAATTGCAGAAACAAAACGGAAAAAGGAGTGTAAAATCGTATGATTAACCGTATTGTTCTTATGGGTCGTTTAACCGCAGATCCTGATTATAAACAGACACCGAATGGTGTAGCGGTTGCAACTTTTTCAATTGCTGTGGATCGTAATTTTGTAAGCAATGGCGAGCGTCAGACTGATTTTATTCCATGCGTGGCTTGGAGACAGCATGCTGATTTTGTCAGCCGCTATTTCCATAAAGGCAGTATGATTGCAGTAGACGGTTCGTTGCAGACCAGAAAATATACTGATAAACAGGGTATGAACAGAACTGTTTTTGAAGTGGTTGTCGATCAGGTTTCCTTCACTGGAAGCAAGAATGAATCGGGAACCGGAAATTATGGCAATGCTCCGTCCTATGGTGGCAATGCACAGCCGCAGTTCAATGCACCGCAGCATAATTCCGCACCTGCACCAAAGCAGAGCTTTAACGAGCCGCCGCAGGGTGGAAAAGCATTTGAAATCGGTGAATTTGGCGATTTTGAAGAGCTTGATAATGACGACGGATTACCGTTCTAATGAAAAAGAAATCATAAACCTGTAAGGAGGGAAACCAGAGATGGAAAGAGAAAGAACCAATAACGCTAGACCGACCAGACGTCCGCGCAGAAAAGTTTGCGCATTCTGTGAGGCTAAAGCTACTTCTATCGACTTTAAAGATATCGATAAATTAAAACGTTACATGACCGAGAGAGCAAAAATCGTTCCGCGTCGTGTTACCGGTACTTGTGCAAAACATCAGCGTGATCTGACCACCGCTATCAAACGCGCAAGATACGTTGCATTACTGCCGTACGTAAAAGACTAATTTCTGTCTTATTGCGTTTTGGCATATTACAGCACAAAGTAGGCGTATACTCCTAAATGGGGTACACGCCTTTTGTTATTTTAAATATTTGGATTCAACAAATTATAAAAAATATGTAGAAAAGCCGATCTGAACAACAGACCGGCTTACTTTATTATTCTTTTAATGCTCTTGGACGCTTGAGCCCCAAACGCTTGCGCAGTGCAGTGGTGGAAATATCTTCTGTCAGGTGGGAAGCGTCATATTTATAGCAGAGTGTTGGTTTCAGATTATCATCAAAGATTATTTTACAGATATAGGTATTATCTCCCCAGCCGATTTCGGTTAAATTTTTGAGTTCACCATATAGGACATGGGCGAGATAGCAGCGGAATACTGCTGAATGACCGACAATTGCAATGGTTTCTCCGATATGATCTTTCACATGATCATGAATGCAGGCGGTAATGCGGTTATAGGCATCTTGCATACTCTCACCGTCAGGGGATTGGAACTGTTCTGGACTAGTTTCCCAAGCGATGTAGCTATCTGGATAATGTGCATAGATATATTCCCAGTCTTTGCCTTCCCATTCGCCGCAGTAAATTTCCATCAGATTATCATCCGTTTGAATTGGCAGATGATAATTTTCGTTGATCGCTTTTGCGGTTTCCATGGCGCGCTGCAACGGGCTTGTATAGATGGCGCAGAGGTTAAGGTCTGTTGTGGCTTTGGTTAATGCCTTGAGCTGTAAATTCCCCATTTCGGTGACTTTACCATCCGTATGTCCATGAAACGCCATCATCAAATTACCTTCTGATTGACAATGGCGCACCAGATAAAGTGTTGTTACCATGGCTGAACCGATTTGACAATATCCGAAACATTTGCAATGTGGTTATCATCACAGAATCGGTTAATTCCCTCGATGATTTTCACCGGAGCAAATGGATCGGTGAAGATGGCTGCACCAACCTGAACAGCAGACGCACCCGCCATCATCATTTCGATAGCATCCTCACCAGTGGAGATACCTCCCATGCCGACAACAGGGATGTTGACTGCATTTGCAACCTGCCATACCATGCGAACAGCAATCGGGAATACTGCCGGACCAGAAAGACCACCGACATTCTGTTTTAAGATTGGGCGACGGGTTTTGATATCAATCCGCATGCCGAGCAGGGTGTTGATTAAGGAAACAGCATCCGCACCCTCTGTTTCAACGGCTTTTGCAATATCAGTAATGCTGGTAACATTCGGGGAAAGTTTGACCATCAACGGTTTGGTGGTCATTTTGCGTACAGCAGCGGTGACGGCTGCTGCGTTTTCACAGGAAGTACCAAATGCGGCGCCGCCCTGTTTGACATTCGGGCAGGAAATATTCAGTTCGAGCATATCGACATCGGTTGCCTCAAGTTTGCGTGCAATTTCCATGCAGTCCTCAACAGTAGAGCCTGCGACATTGGCAATAACGGTGATGTCCTTGGTACGCAGATATGGGAGTTCATGTTCGATAAAGTAATCGATACCCGGATTCTGTAAGCCAACCGAGTTTAACATGCCAGATGGGGTTTCTGCAATACGAGGCGGAGGATTGCCGTCTTTTTTGTTCAAGGTCATGCCTTTGCAGGAGATACCACCCAAAGTTTCCAGCGGATACAGGCATTCGTATTCACGACCAAAGCCATATGCACCGGAAGCAGGAATAACCGGATTTTTAAATGCAACACCTGCTACATTTACTTCTAAGTTTGCCATGATTACTCCTCCTTACAGTACGACTTCGTGGCTATCGAATACTGGACCGTCCTTGCAGACATGTGCATAATATTCTTCGCCGTTTTTGATTGTTTTGCAAGCGCAGACCAGACATGCACCTACACCGCATCCCATTCTTTCTTCTAAAGATACCTGGCAGCGAATGCCGTATGTATCGGCAAGTGCAATGATAGATTTCAGCATAACGCTTGGACCACAAGCACAGATTAAAGAAGGTTTCTGCTCTTTTAACTGCTGTTCAAGTGCCGTGGTTACAAAACCGTGGATGCCTTGGCTTCCATCATCGGTGCAGAGAATGGTATTGATGCCGTTATTTTTGAAATCATCTTCTAAAATAACAGCAGAAGCATTACGGAAGCCGATAATAGCGGTTGCGTTTTTGCCGTAAGCTTTTGCAGTTTCGAGCATTGGCGGTACACCGATACCACCGCCAACTACGATAACGCTTTCATCCTCGGATTTCGGGCAGTCAAAGCCGTTTCCGAGCGGGCCTAGTAGATCAATCTGACCACCGTTTGGAATGTTGGCAATTTCATCGGTTCCTTGTCCACGGATTTCAAATACCAAGCGTAGTTCGCCTTTTTGGGGGTTGATTTCACAGATGGAGATCGGACGGCGCAGGGTATGGCTGCCAATTCGAACATGGACAAACTGTCCGGGTTTTGCCAGAGCTGCAATATCTGGACAATAAATCCAGAAACTGTAGCAGCCTTTGGCGATATTTTCTTTTTGCGTAATCAAGTAGGTTCCTTGACAATAAAGCATATCACAGCTTCCTTTCATATATTTTTTTATATTATACCAGTTTTCCGACATAAAAACAACAGCTTTATTTGAGTTTCTGCATTTGAATTCTTATATTATTATAGAAAATAAATTTAAACATCTGGAGATGATGACAGTTGAAAATCTCAAGGTGAGTGATATGATTAGAGATTGAATAAGTGATTTTATCAACAAATGATGATAAAATAATTAAAAATGTTGAAAATATAATGTTGAAAACTATACAAAACATAGAACACGAAAAAAGCAGTTGACAAAAGGGGGTAAGCGTGATATAATAAACAAGCTGTCA
>JAHHTP010000048.1 GCA_020024615.1 Oscillospiraceae bacterium | reverse complement strand
GAAATTATTCAAATTTTAAGTAATATTCCCCCTGTCTTTTGGCAGGGGGATTTTTCTGTTTGTCAAGCGTGTGGAAATGATAATAAAATATCATAAAAAATTCAAAAATGAAAACAGTCACAAATCGCTTAAAAATGAATGTTATCTTGAATAAAGCTTTATACAAAAAATAACATATATTGCATAATTGAGCGTGATAATATCTATTTATTTTATGTATATTATTTTTATCTGAAAATAATTGAGATAAAATATGGTGATAAAATACTGTGCAATATGTAGGAATAATATAATGATTAAATGGTAGAATATGGCAAGATGAATAAATAAAGCGTTTTTGGATAACTAAAAAATTAAAAAAATACTTGAAAATCAGGTCATTAAACTGTATAATGGTACAAGTGACATCGGGTGAATGGTAGTAAATTGTGTATCATTAGTTGAGAAATATTTATCGCATGTTCAGCCCGCATTCCATTGAATCCTGTATCCCTGTGATACAGATATGATAATTAAAGAGAGGTTTTTATTATGAAACTGAAAGCTTTAGCTTTAGTAGCAGCAGTGTTAATGACCGCATCCTGCTTTGCAGCTTGCTCCAATACTGAGAAACCGGATAATTCTAAACCGGATTCTTCCAATGCATCCAATCCGGACGCGAATGTTTCCATGGAACACGAGCAGATCGAGATTACTTCTACTCCTGTAGAGAACTTAGAGTCCACTAAAACCAATATTGATACTTCTGAGGAAGTAAACTTACTGTGGTATCAGTGGGGTGACCCAGCTGAAGAATCTGAGATGGTTTACGAAGAACTGAACAAAATGTCCAAAGAAGCTATTAACACCACCGTTGACTATCAGTTTGCTGATAATACCAAAGCTAACTTAATCATCTCCACCGATGAATATTACGATATGGTATTCTCTTGCGCATGGCAGACCAACTATGTAAATAACGCAAACAAAGGCGTATTTGCTGAATTAGATGAAATTCTGCCAGTTGCAGCTCCGATTCTGTACAACTTCATTCCGGAGTTAGTATGGCAGGGTGCTACCGTTAATGATCACATCTACATGGTTCCGACCTTCAAAGATTCCGCAGCAGCTCAGATGTGGAGACTGGATAAATCCATCGTAGAAGAAGCTGGTATCACCGAAGCAGAGTTAGACTCTCTGTCCAGCGATTTCGCTTCTATGGCTCCGCTGTTAGAGAAAATTAAAAACAACACCGACATGGAAGGTGCTCCGGCTCCGTTTGCTATGGATGTAACTTCCCTGAACTATGAGTTTGAGTTCATCAACAGATCTGCTGCTGGTATTGGTGTTCCGTATGGCGAAGCTGAGCCGAAAGTTGTTTCCATTCTGGAAAACAAAGACTCCATTGAGAAAGCTAAAGTTTTATCTGACTGGTATGCAAAAGGCTATATCGATCCGGATGTAGCAACCGTTGAGACCCATGCTTGGGCACCGACTGGTATCGGCCAGGGTTGGTTGAACTGTGAAGCATTCTGGCAGAACGCTGAGCATGGTGATGTTGTTATCCGTACCCATGTTCCGGCTGTTTACACCACCGACTCTGTAATTGGTTCTGGTCACGCTATCTCTGTAAACTCTGATCATATTGAAAGAGCACTGCTGTTCTTACAGTGGATCAACACCGACTTTAAAGCAAGAAATGTATTCTACTACGGCATCGAAGGTACCCACTGGAACTTAACCGATGAAGGTACTGTAGAGGTTACTCCGCAGGGTATGAATAAATACCGTCCGAGCTCCTTCTCTCAGGGTACTTTCTTCACCATTATTCCGGAAGCTCCGAAAGCAAGAGATTCCTGGGATGGTCTGTTAGAGTCCTGTATGAAAGCTGAAGCATCTCCGTTACTGGGCTTCACCCCGAACAACGAAGTAATCGAGACCGAGATTGCTGCTGCTGATGTTGTATGGAAACAGCACGAGAAAAAAATCATCTACGGTTTATCCAAAGATCCGGAAGCTGATATGGCTGCTGCTTTAGAGGCTCTGAATGGTGCTGGCTTACAGAACATCATCGACGAGTATCAGTCTCAGGTTGACGCTTTCCTGCAAGCAAAATAATTTGAAATTATTCAAATTTTAAGTAATATTCCCCCTGTCTTTTGGCAGGGGGATTTTTGTATGATCAAAATGGGTGTAAAAAAGGCTGCCTCATAAAGAAGCAGCCTTATATTTATTTGCAATTAGTCTTTGTTGTATTTACCATAAGTGTTTGCGATGTCAATCATTCTCTGCGCACGGTCAAAGGATGCATTTGCCGGATACTCACAGCCAGTTGCTAAGATAAAGCCGCCGTCTTTTGCCATGGTATCAATGCAGTTGGTGCATTCCGCATCCCACTCCTCATCGGTCCCGATGACAGCACTTGCTGGGGTGACAGCACCGATTAAGGTGACTTTATCGCCATATTTCGCTTTGCATTCTGCAAAGTCTGCGCAGTCATCTGCCGGATGCATAAAGGAAATAGCAGCCGGATCGGCAACTTCAATCTGTGCATCAAAGTACGGTTTTGCACCACAGTTATGGATCATATTTAAGCAGCCGTGATCGCGTACAATTTGAGCCAGGTCGCGCATATATTCGCCTTCCATCTCCATCCACATGTCTTTACTCATGATAGAGCCGCTGGAGAATAGGGTGTCCCACATGATCGCGTCAACGCCGGTGTCACATAATGCTGCAACATATTCGCCTAAAGTTTCAGCTACATGACCAACTGCCTCTTTTACAGCATCCGGATCGTCATAAACATCCATGTAGATTTCCTGCTGATTACGCATCATAGACAGGGTGCCCAGCGGACCAAATACGAAAGCGATGATCGGCTTTTCGCCCTTTTTCTCAGCAACCAGTTTTTTGCAAACATCAATGTGCATCATCATGCGTTTGCTGTTGCGATAGTCCACTTTCTGAACTTTGCTGTATTCGTCAATATCTTTTACAACTAAGTTGTTCCAGTCCGGATGAACTGCCTCGTTTTCTGGATAGATCAGAGCCTGACCCCATGCGTCACACTCAACCGACAGGTCGATTAAGGTAACGATGCAGTCGAGGTCAAATTCTTCAGCAGTTTTTAAGAAGCCTGCGGCACATACATCCGCATTGGTGGACCATTCCGGATAGGTAGCACCTACCAGTTTACGGTTAATACCAGCTAAAATCGGATATACCGGAACACGATCCGGCTCCTGATGGCTCATAGCCATTTTAATGCGTTCACAAGAATTCATAGTTCGTAATCCTTTCATGCTACATCAAGCAGTTTTTGTATCCAAGTGGGCAGCATAATTTTTTGCTTTGCCGAAATCTAGAATCGATTGCAATTGTAAATACAATTAACACCTTTAGTATACTATAATACAGTTGTTAAGTCAATAGGGAAATATCGTTTTTTTTAACAATATTTGCTCTGTTATAAAATGATTACAATCTAAATCTTGCGCATATTACAGCACAGATTTTTTGCCTAAACTGTTGATATAATCGGTAATCATCCCTTTGGCTGCCTGTATCTTCGTTTTATCAATATACTGCATTTTCATGGTAAGGGAGCATATTGCACCTCTTTTTCCATAATTAAAATGATAGTTTTTCTGTTCATTATAATATACGCACAAAATAATGTCAAACCAAATTCAAAAAGCACTTGACTTTGTTACGAAACCTAACTATAATATAATAGTACGATTTCATACTAAAAGGAGGGCATATGGAAAATCATATCTTCAGCAATTCAAATTTTGATCCACTACGACGCTACAACTACCTGTTTGATGAAATTTCTTATCTGTATCACGAAGCAGCGGTCAAAATGGGGTTATCGGAAAGTGAAATGAACATTCTGTACACCATCTGCAATTTTGGAGAAAGCTGTCCGCTGAATAAAATTTGCAAATTGTCGGGGATGAACAAGCAGACCATCAATTCTGCAATCCGCAAGATGGAGCAGGCGGACATTGTATATCTTGAGGCGATTGATGGCAAATCCAAAAAGGTCTGTCTGACCGAAGTGGGAAAAGAGCTTGTTTCCAAAACGGTTTTGCGCCTGATGAAGATAGAAAATGATATTTATGCGTCATGGCCAGAAGAAGATCTGGAAACCTACTTAAAATTGATGGAGCGATTTTCCGATTCGTTCAAAGAAAAAATCAAGGAATTATAAGGAGGCGTTAAAATGATTCAACTTTCAGACCACTTTACCTATTCAAAATTACTGCGGTTCACCTTCCCATCCATTGTTATGATGGTTTTTACCTCGATATATGGTGTTGTAGACGGCATATTTGTATCCAATTTTGTTGGAAAGACCGCATTTGCAGCGGTCAATTTAATCTATCCACTGTTGATGATCTTAAGTTCAATCGGCTTTATGTTTGGAACCGGTGGAGGTGCGTTAATTGGCAAGACACTCGGCGAGCGAAGACCGGAAAAGGCGAATCAAATTTTTTCGCTGATTATTTATGTATCGTTCCTTTGCGGCATTGTGTTGTCGGTGCTTGGTCTTCTGTTTGTTCGTCCGATTGCGCAGCTGCTTGGCGCAGAGGGACAGCTTTTGGCGGATAGCGTTTTATACGCTCGTGTGTTTCTAATCGGTATGCCAGCAGGTTTATTGCAGTTTGAATTTCAGAGCCTATTTGCAACCGCAAACAAGCCAAAACTCGGACTGTATTTCACTGTTGCAGCTGGTTTGACCAATATGGCATTGGACGCATTGTTTGTTGGTGCATTCCACTGGGGGCTTGTTGGTGCGGCAGCCGCAACGGTATTGAGCCAGTGTGTGGGCGGCATCTTCCCGCTGTTTTATTTTGCCAGAGAGAACGGCAGTTTGCTGCGTCTGGTGAAAACACATTTTGATGGCAGAGCGCTGTTGCAGACTTGCAGCAATGGCTTTTCGGAACTGCTTAACAACATCTCGATGTCGATTGTCAGTATTCTATATAACTTCCAGCTTTTAAAATATGCTGGGGAAGATGGCATTGCGGCATATGGTGTTTTGATGTATGTCAACTTTGTATTTATTTCCATGTTTATCGGATATGTCGTAGGAACGGCACCTATCATCAGTTATCATTACGGTGCGCAGAATCATGCGGAGTTACATGGGCTCTTAAAGAAAAGCATTGTGATTTTGGGTATTACTTCTTTTGCGATGTTTGTTTCGGCAGAGCTTTTGGCAAAACCGCTTGCATCCATTTTTGTCAGCTATGATGCGGCATTGTTGGATATGACATTAAGAGCATTCTTGATCTATTCTTTCTCGTTCCTGTTCTCGGGACTTGGCATCATGGGTTCGTCCTTCTTTACGGCACTGAACAATGGAATGGTTTCGGCATTGCTTTCCTTCCTGCGAACTGTTGTATTCCAGGTTACAGCGGTGTTGGTCTTCCCGATTTTCCTACAACTCGACGGCATCTGGCTTTCTATCGTATTTGCGGAATGTGCGGCGATGATTGCCACATTTGTCACGCTGATTGTCAAACGCAAAAAATACCATTATTAAAATTAGAGACCGCCTATCCGTTTGGGATAAGCGGTCACTTTATTTATTGAAAAATTATTTTAATTTCCATTCTTTTAAATGATTCATCTTGCAGAAAGCGTCACGGATGATGTCATTATGTTCTTTCATCCAATCCGCAAAGCAGTCTTTAATATGATAAACGGTGTCAGCATAGTCCGGATTGTTGATGAGGTTGTTCATCTCCAGCGGATCAGCTTCCATATCGAAGAACTGATCGGAGCCAGCGCCGTTGAACACATATTTATATTTGCCTTTGCGGAACATACGCTGGGTGGTGATAACTGAGAATGCGCCCATACCCTCAGTGACAATTTCATCACTCCATGCCTGGTTTTTGTCGGTGAAGAAGCCATTGACCGGACGGCCGTCGCCATAGCCAAATTCATCGGTCGGATTGTATCCTGCTTCTTTTAAAATAGTAGCATAGATGTCGCAAGTTCCAACAAATGCGGACTGATGATAAGCCTCGAAATTCTCAACATCACTCTTAGCAGGTTTGATAACCAGCGGAATTTTAGTGGTATCGTCATACATGCTGTATGATTTGTTTTCCAGACCGCCATGACAGCCCTGGTTGTCGCCGTGGTCAGCACCAAAGATAATCATGGTGTTGTCGTACAGATCTTTTTCCTTTAAATAATCGATTAAGCGGCCAATCTGCGCATCGATGTGGGTGGTGCATGCGTAGTAATGACGCAGGGTTTCCTGGAAGAAGTCCCAGCCCAATTCCGGACGGCGGATTAAGTCATAGATTCGCGGTGCATCGGTGACATCTTCGGAGAAGGTCGGGTTTTCTGGAATGGTAAGATCACGATACATATCTAAATATTTGGTCGGCGCAAAGAACGGCTCATGCGGACCCCAGAAGTTTAACTGGAAGTAGAACGGTTTATCCATCTTGGTCATCTGGTCAATGATGGCTTTGGAACGCTCGACTAAGAAATATTCGATGGTGGATTCAATCGGGGAGTGAACCTCGCCAATGGTGGAATGGTCACCTGGGCGTTTTTTCGGCGTTTTGTTCTCTATATCCAGTTCGAGGTTGTTTTCCTTTAAATAGTCTAAAAATTGTGGGAAATGCCAACCACCATTGCCATGTCCAGGGAAGTCGTCACCAATGTAGCCGAGTTCAGTCGGAACCGAGCCGGTGCCTAAGTATGCGGCAACTTCCATAAAGCCCTGTTTTAACACTTTTAACATTGACTGACCTTCCGCGGTAGCGGTTTTGTCTTTCCCAATGCCCAGATGCCATTTTCCGGTGAAACCACTGTTGTAGCCGACAGATTCCAGTCTGCGGTTTAACAGATACGGAACATCGCACAGCTCATGGGTGCGGCATCCAGTCTGGAAAGAGTTGGTTTCCATGCCGGTTTTGGATGGATACAGGCCAGTCTGCATGGAACCACGCGCCGGGGTGCATACTGGACAGGAGGTGTAAGCGTTGTCAAATACAACACTTTCCGCAGCCAGTTGGTCTAAATTCGGCGTTTTACAAAGGGTATCTTTTTTATAGAAAGACAGGGTATCAGTTCTATGCTGGTCGGTGCAGATAAAGATAATGTTTTTCTTGCTCATCGTTCTCTCCCCCATAAAGTAATATGATATATTTGTATATACC
>JAHHTP010000047.1 GCA_020024615.1 Oscillospiraceae bacterium | reverse complement strand
ATCCCGCAGCACCCGCGCCGCACTTCTGCATCTGCACAAAAAACCGCACCTGCGGCGGCTGCAAGACCGTCCGCTCCAGCGCCCGCACAGAGAACCGCCCCCACGATGACGAGACCGTCCGCTCCAACGCCTGCACCGTCTGCGAATCCAGCGCGCGTCCCGCTCGACTATGAAACGCTCGCAGGCTTTGCATCCTCTGTTGTCATGATCGAGGTGCTGGACGAACACGGAAACCCGAAATCCTCCGGTTCTGGTGTCCTGCTTGCCTCGGGCGGCATTATCCTCACGAATTTCCATGTAGTCGCCGGCGGCTCTGTCTATGCCGTCCATCTGGAAAACAATGATGCCGTTTTCCAGACCAATGAACTGCTCAAATACCACCCCGATTTTGACCTTGCGCTGCTCCGTCTGCCCGGCTGCAACGGAAAGCCGATTCCCGTCTATGAGGGGGCTGACCTTGCGCGCGGACAGTCTGTATTTGCCATTGGCAGCCCGCTTGGACTGTTTAACTCGGTTTCGGACGGCATCATTGCCGGATTCCGGCAATTTGAGCACACGAAAATGATTCAGTTTACCGCACCTGCTGCACCGGGCAGCTCCGGCGGTGCGCTCTTAGACCGTTATGGTTTCCTGATCGGGATTGTCACGTCTGGCTTCACGGAAGGGCAAAACCTCAATCTTGCGGTGTCCTATGAAATCATCCGGCAGTTTGCCCGCGGTTTCTTACCACAATAAATGAAAAAGGAGAATCTTTTATGCGAAAAGCGATTGGTACACGAGAAAATGTCCGTGTCTTAGAAGAATTTGAGAGCGGCGGTCTGCGTGTTGAAGTATTGGAATATGAAAAGCTATGCGGTCTTACCAGTTCGTATATGGCACAGAGCATCTATTTCATGGAACAGCAGCACATCCGCCCGCGCCAGATTGCGCTCTATCTGAATAACGAAAAGGTCACCATTGAGCGCGGTGCTATGAGCTATTTCCAGGGAAATCTGCAAATGGTCAGCGGTGTGACAGCGGGCAACGCCATTGGACGTATGCTGCGCGGCGCGGTCACAGGCGAGCAGATGGCACAGCCGGAATATACCGGAACGGGACTGCTGGTCTTAGAGCCTTCTTTCAAGCATTTTCTGGTGCTGGAGCTTGCGCCCGGTGAACGCATCATCATAGATGATGGTATGTTTTACTGCGCACAGGGCAGCGTCGGTGTGCGTGCCGTCGCACAGCGTAATGTCTCCTCGGCGACACTCGGCGGCGAAAGCCTGTTCCAAACCGAGCTGTGCGGTCCCGGCATCATTATTTTGGAATCTGCCGTTCCCATGAGTGAAATTGATATTATCGAGCTGCAAAATGACGTGCTGAAGGTGGACGGAAACTTTGCAATTCTCCGCTCTGCAAACCTTGACTTTACCGTAGAGCGAAGCGCCAAGACACTGATCGGCTCTGCGGTCAGCGGTGAAGGGCTTGTCAATGTATATCGTGGTACCGGATCTGTATGGCTTGCACCGACCCTTAAAATTTATCAGTCCATGCGGTACGTTCCCAGCTCCTCATCCAGCTCATAATACATCGGAAAACTTATTTTTCATCCTATGCTGCAAACAGACCGCGATACACGCGGTCTGTTTTTTTATAATTTATAATATAGATTATAGGTGCTTTTTTTGTGTATTCTATTGTCCTAAAGTATGATAGAACGCCTTTATCATGCGACAAAAACACAGCATCGTTTCATTACGCTGATCTGCCGCCTTGACATCCTTATAAAATCTGCTATACTATCTCCCATGGAATCCCTAATATTTCAGAGAAAGGAGTGTATATACCCTGATGGCAGAGAAAAACACGCGAAGCGTAAATACTTTTGAAGAAAATATGAAAAAAGCATTTACAGAGCTACTTGTGCTATATATGCTTTCAGAAAAAGATTACTACATTGGAGAGCTGTCCGATGCCATTTTACAGCGCAGTCAGGAAACCATTGTGATCAATCGCCCCTATGCTGTCATCATGCGTTTGCTGGAAGCCTCCCCTCCCTATGTTGCGGAAATCAAGCGCAGAGAAAGTGCAGGATCACGTATACGGCAGTATTATTCCATCACAGAACAAGGTAGGGGATATCTGGCGGAACTATTGGAGTCTTACCACAAGTATATTCCTGCCATCAACGCTATTTTGACTTCGGGGGAAACAGTATGAACCGTGATATCAAAAAATACCTCAAAGAAGTGCGTGCAGAGATCCCTTGCAGTTCTGGCAAGAAAGAACTGCTCATGCACACTTTTTTAACCTCGCTTGAAAATTACCTCTGCGACAATCCCGATCCCGCCTATCAGGATCTCGTGGACGCTTTTGGAACGTCCAAAGAAATGGCAGATACCCTTTCTGAAAAGATTTCGGAAGAAGAAGCGCGACAGTATCGCAGAAGAAAAAAGGTTATTTTGACTGCCTCTATATTGCTTATCTGTCTGCTGTTGGCTTGGATTATTTTTCTATTGTATGATTTGAACATTCCAGCAAATATCGTGCAAACCACTATTGTATATGATTGAATAAAAGAAAGGAAAGATATTATGAAAAAGTTAATTTCCTCCGTTGTATGTTGTTCTATGTTGTTGGGGGCTTCCGTACCATGTGCTTTTGCTTTTGAAGACCCCTCTGCTTATGTTCAAACTGTATCCACACACCAGTTATCAAATGGCATCTCTGTGAAAGAAAGAATTATTGAGCATACCAATCCAGCTACACGAGCAAATAGCAAAACTGCTACCCGCGAACAGGAATATTATAAAGGCGATACTCTCATTGGCAAGATAGCTATTACAGGAACTTTTGCATATGATGGGAAAACCTCTCGTGTTATATCAAAAAGTGTATCATCAAAAGAAACCTATAACGGCTGGAGTTATACACAAAATTCATTTACTTCCAGTGGTGGAACAATTGAATTAACTGGAAAACTAAGCAAAATTCCTCATCATGCAATATCAGTTAATTTCGACTTATCCTGTGACAAAAATGGCAATATCAGCTGACAAATTGGATGTATTTCTCATTTCATATGGCTTCTTTTGTAAAAAATGTCCAGTTTTTCTGGGCATTTTTTGTTTGTAATTTATTTTTAATTTTCTCTAATAGAAATATTTTAATAATATTGAAAAATATCTATTGACAACTGGGTGCGACGGGCATATAATACAGACAAGTTCTTTGGAGAAACAACAATAAACAATCTTTACTGAGTTTAAAAGGGGGTTTTATTATAAACAAGTTATCCCCTAGAGTTATAGCATTAGGAAATGAAGATTTGATACAGTTAGATAAAAAATCTATTGAAAGTGGGATGAGCAGATTTATGTTAAAAAAATTAGTATCGCTAGTGCTAACTATTGTTATGCTGTTGAGTGTTGGAACTACAGCACTGGCTTTTCAAGACGAAAATTTTTCGGATATGAATAACGGGAATAATCTTTATATATCAACAGGAACTGTTCCTCAGGCTGTAATTGATTATGCTATTGAAAATGTTGCAGCTTATCTAATTGGTTATTCTAGTATTGATAATTTCCAGTTGGATGACATAAAGATGGGGCAACCATTTACTATAGTAAAAGAAAAATCAACCGATGAAGATGTTTATTATTTTCCTATTTTTCTTAACAATATGATAATCTATACATTTCGTGTCTATCTGAACGAAAATCAGCAGTATACAGGAATATTATCTCCTTATTTGGCGCAAGAACTTAATAGTTATAAAAATCATACAAGTATAACAGAACCATTGGTATTATTAATGGATAATATGAATTTATTAGGTATCCAGAACGATTTGGTACAAATTCTAGAAAAAAATCATTTTAATAAAAATATTAATAAATATACTTTCACTAACATTGACTTTTCATTAAATGATGTTGTAGATATTACCGAGACAATAGAGTTTCTTGTCAAACCAGAAATTCAAACATTAAGTTCACAGGCATCAATAAATTCACGGTTTCTTAAATTAGATATGAAGGAGACACAAGGAAATGAACCTTGGTGTGCAGCTTATGCAACTGCAAGTATTTTAAGATATAAAGGTGCTGGAGAAAAAATAACTGCAGAATATATTATGCGAGAAGTTTATCCAGATAGCAAAAATTTGCGTGAAAAAAGTCTTAATCGTGAACAGATAGTAACTTATGCAAAGAGAAAAGGATATGAAAAAACAAAAGAAGTTTCTATTGCGATTAATAATGATATGGTAGTTTCCGAAATTGAAAATGATACTCCTATTTATCTTGCTTGTCAAGGACAAGGTAGTTACAAGAATTTTAGACATGCTCTTGTGCTCTGTGGATATAATAATATGAACAACACCTATACCGTATGGAATCCATGGTATGATTGGGTTGAACTTATATCTAGTTACGGGCGAGAATATAAGGTTAATTCAAGTGGCTCTTATAAGTGGGACCGTACTATCTATCAATTCAGACCGTATTAAATATATTTGGTATAAAAAGATGTTTTTCAACAAAAAAGTATTCATATATCTTTCTGTATTTCTCATTTTAGCTTTGATGACTGTTTGCCATGATCCCAATCGATTAAATACGGTAGAGCAGGATACATTATTAGAAATAGGAACAATGTCTAAAATACCGGATGGAGTTGATAAAATTATAGTTGTGCTCTCTATGGGAAATCCCAAATATGGTGCAGAAAGTAAAACTATAACAAATCATGAGGACATTGATTTGTTTGTTAAAAGTTTGAATCATGCAAAACTAGGAAAAAAAGCACAACCTAGCGATGTAATGCCAAGCTATTATTATTTTTATTCGAATGACATTTTAATTGCAGAGTTTTCATTTAATGGAAATGATTCGGATGTTATCTTTATTAATGAAAACTATTATCATGTTATTTATAGTGAAAATATGAGTCGTCCATATGAACTTTATCAGCATGCAGATGCAGAAACTGTTACCATCTATAGAGAAAATGGTGCTACTGGCAATTGGATATTCACTTGAAACCTCTAGACTGTATACTGTTCCTAAAATGTATAATTTACTTGAAAAACAATCAAAGACTCCAGATTCGACAGTTCTTCATCCTCTGAGTATATATGTCTATCTTCTGCCGATTTGGAATAGATGCAAACACATCGAGGTCATATGACCCCGATGTGTTTTTGTATTTCTGCGCAATCCAATATAGATTTTTCGTCTATCAATTAGACGTAATTGATTATACCAAAAATTGGATTGACAAGCATATTCACAAGGATTATAATGTAGACAAATCATCTAAAAAATTACAAAATTCGACACGATACAGAAAAGGATACTTATGAAACATTCAGAAAAAAGATTTTGAGCGAAGTTTTTTCTGATTTGTCCAGCTTCAGCGTCAATAAACCGACTCGTTCAACGAGTGGATTTGATTTAAAAAGGAGTAATGTATTATGATAGGACAACTGAGCGGTGGTAGTTTAGGCAGAATCTATTCCACAAAATATGCGATGAGCAGCAAAATGAACCGAACAGCCAAGACGCATTCTGTGCAAGAAGCATTACAATTTAATCGTCCCGAGACCTGCAAACACATTCAGTTATATCCAGACTGTTTGGTGAGTATGGGGCTATTCGGCAGCGGAGAAGAAGTTCATATGAAATATGATGCATCCTCAACAGATGCTGACCCTGTGATCTATGCATGGGGGAAAAATGCAGACGGAAGTGAATATGAACAAAAGATTCATGTGAACCAGATCGACCCCCAAAATGCAACTGCACTTGAGATGATTGCTCTAAACGCACATCAAGGCAAGCCAACATTCGGCGATGAGGACAACGCAATCACCACAGCAGCTGCTGCTTTTGGAATCCATGAAAAAATGGATTACAAGCAGTTTATAGAGGATTACATAGATATGCTGCTGAAGGCAATGCAGAAGTCTGGTTTGGAACGCTTTGATTCAGAGCGCTATTTATTTGAGCATCAACATCACGCAAAAGCAATATAAAAACAGCAAAAAAAGAACAAGATACTACTTTGGTAAGGAGATTTTGTAATGAATATCAATATTTCAAGCAGCATCTATACAGGTACTTATCAAAAACAATCGCCAGTTCGAAAAACACAGTCAGCTGTTTCTTTTGGGGATATGATGAAAACGGCAGCAACAGATCGGATTGCCGTATCCAATTCCCCAGACCTGGAAAAGGTTTATGACCAGCTCTCCCCTGCTTCTAAAAATATTTTGGAGCGCATGAAACGCGGCAGAAATGACATCAGCCAAAAAGAGTGGTCTGCTTTTTGCGGAGAACTGAAAAACTTAGGTGCAATCAGTGAAGACGATTTTTACTATACAAGGGCGGAATTTCAGATGATTCCCCTCGGCGAGTTTCGACCGGATGGGACTTTTATCATGTATGACAATATTCCAATTCCTGGGGGACTTCGTGATCCGCATCCAAATTCAACCATGCAAAAGGTATGGGGTTCAGAGGATTGGTCTGGAGACCCATTTCAGTACCTGAATACATGGCTTTCCCGTATGCTTGACTGGAGATCTGAGCTGTCGGTGGCGACGAATCCAGATGGCTCGAAAAAGTATCATAGCCTTTCTCCAATCACAGACCAGATCCATTCTTATCAAAAAGTCATGGATATCGTAAAGGACTTAATGCATGTGAAATAAACTATTTCAAATTCTCTTTTCTTTCTGCTATCTGTCGGTTTGGAGATATGAAAACACATCGAAGTCACATGACTCCGATGTGTTTTTTTATATTTTCACGCAATCCAATATAGATTTTTTCGACTGCATCAACGATTGGATCGACCATTTTAATACAGCAATCAATCCCTTTGTTATCGTTTTTACACATCATTTCTTTCCCATTTTAGAGCTATCTGGAGGAATCCCATGGAAAACAGCAGTATTATAAAAAATAGCGCTTTCCTTCATCTAACGACCGCACAGCTAAAAATCATTGCACTCACAGCGATGCTAATAAGCCATATTGCAACGATATTTTTCCCGATTTTACCCCATTATGTCGTGATTTTTGGTGCAATGTTTGGTGGGATCACCTTCCCGATCATGGTGTATTTGCTGGTGCAGGGTGCAGTACATACCAAAAACATAGATAAATATTTGCTTCGATTATTTATTTTATGGGTCGTGTCCATTGCTCCCTTTTATCTTGCAACGAATCGGGTATTTGCACCTACAAATCACGTTGTACATGGTCATTTTTCTGCGCTTGATCTCTTTAATAATGTAGGCTGTACCTTGTTCTTTTCACTCCTGATGATAAAATTACTGCGCAAATACAGCACGAAAAGCCGACTCCTGAAATTTGGTATTGTTGCAGGTTGTTTTCTGCTCTCACTTCCGGCAGACTGGGGTGGCATTGGTGTGATACTTGCACTCCTGCTATACTATTTTCGCAAATCACCGCTTCAGCCTTACCTTGTTCCCTGTATCATATCTTTTTCCATCATTCTGCTTGGATGCTATAAATACTTCATTGCCGGTTTTTGGATGGTTGAGCCAATCACCTATCTGACAGACGCTATCATCCGCGGCTGTGGGCCTCTGCTTGCGATCCCACTTCTGAAATGCTACGCTCCCGACTGCGGTAAGCCCTCTGCATGGCAAAAATATTCGTTCTATATTTTCTATCCCCTGCATTTATTTATATTATGGATTTTTGTTCTCATCTTACTATAATAGAATATGAAATGCGGAAAAGAAAACAGAGGAATCACCTGCGTGATCCCTCTGTTGAGGCTGTCGAAGAACTTCGACAGCCTTTCCAGGGGAATCCAATCCCCCTGG
>JAHHTP010000046.1 GCA_020024615.1 Oscillospiraceae bacterium | reverse complement strand
AAAACTATAAAGTTAAAGAGAAAGTAACAGTGCTGAAAAGTGTGTTGTTGAAGAAAAAGTAGCAGTAGAAAGTGCGGTAGTCTCTTAGAGCAAGATTCTACCATAGTGCCAAATTTCGCTTATTTCTCATTTTGTTCCATGGAATCTTGTTGGGGAGTGCCTTCCCAAAACCCTGGTATGGCGGCTTTGCTGCATTAAAAAAACTCAAATAAATTTTCGGATTTTTCAAAAATAGTTCCGATTTATATCCCACTTTTCTCCTATTGGTGGGAGGACATTTACACAGAAAAGGAGTGGACTACCATAAAGAAATACAACACGCCCCACCGAAGCCAATAAGATAATGAAGATGTTGGAAGCAGAGAACAATGCCCTAAAAAGCAGTCATGCTGGGGAGCATGACTGCTGGATGGGATAGTAAACTGGAAGTTGTCGAAGTTCAAACCACCGCTTCTTCTCAACTTCACGCTTTTCTCTCCATCTTACTTTCATCTCGTTGCAGCTGTAAGGCTTGCTGCGATTTTGCATACAATGCTATTTGCCAAATTCGTTTCGCTGTACCAATGGCTGCGCAAAACGCAGGAGTGAGGCATTGTGTTTCCGCAGCGAATAAAGAAATTGTTGTCATGCAAAAATTCTGCCATTTAAAATATTGGGCTATCGGATTTTTGAAATCTGATAGCCCTTTTTGGTTATAAATCTTCTTCAATATTTTTTAATGGTAGATGCTGATCTGTTTTCCATTCTATTCTCCCATTTGCGTTTCTGCCCATGACGATGGAAGCTGCTAAAGAAGGACTTGTGAAAACATAATCCCGCGTAAATTTGTAGTTTTCATCTACTATTTTTTTAGACAATAAAGTAGCGCGTAAGTTCTGTAATGCACTTGGCATACTTGGAACGAATGAAGATGCGATGACAGAATCTTTTAAAACAGTAAAACCATCAGAAACGACAACGCCTTTCGCTTCTGCACCTCTGGCTGCATGGATATAAAAATATAACGCGTCATTTTCCTGTTTGATGGAACTATCCTGAGTGGAGTCAAACACCTTATAACCCAGAGTATTTACTAATAATTTTGTGTTGCTGATAAATTCTAACAGCATCGCTTCATCATATTCGGAAATGGATGAACAGGTTGGTATTGTGGAATTTATAACATTTGCTCTGCCAGTATCTTGCGCTATGTTGTAAAATTTGTTTTCAAGATATTTCACATGCGCTTTGTTTAGCAGGTTGTCCTTGCTAATGACCACGATACAGTCATTCCAGTACGCGGTATCGTTTAGATGCTGCTTTAGGCGTGTTAATATCTTTTCTGCCTCCCCCACATAAATCGTATCAATATTATTTTCATCCTTTCCAAATAGAAAATAAACACCAGTATTTTCGGAATCGTTTCTCTGTGCAAATTGAGCTATTTCGTTTCTTGAAATTTTATAAACTCGGCCGTTCCAATTTGATAATTCGCACATGATACGACCATTAGGATTTCCATCAAAAATATACATTTGGATTGTCTTGCTAAAAGCCATTATTTTTCTCTCTTTTCATTCAGCTCATGGCCTGATAAATCCGAATTTATTGATTCAAAGTTATCATGACCAGTTCTGGGGGATTGTTAATTCTGATAGGGATAATGGAGTTACCCAGTCCACGACTGACCACCATATCGGTTTTATCCTGGGTGTAAACGCCTTCGGTATATTTTGGAAAAAATCCCTGATTGGGAGCAACTAAGCCACCAACAAAAGGAATCCGAACCTGACCGCCGTGCGCGTGACCTGTGATAACTAAATCTGCTTGTACTGCAACATATTCATTGAAAAGTTCCGGTCTATGGCACAAAACCACATTATAATCATCATGGTTCAAAAGGGATTGCAATTTCGTTGTGACGCTGGATTCCTGGATACCGTCAAATGTAACCCGTTGTACAAAATCAGGATCCTGTATGCCCACTAAATTGATTTTTGAATCTCCCTTTTCAATCCATTCACTTTTATCGTCCATCATATGCACACCGGCATCCACCAATCTGCTTTCAAGTGCAGGATACTGATCTAGCCAAGCTTCATGATTCCCTGTCACATAATAGACAGGGGCTATTTGGGTTGCACCGCCGATAAATTCCATAGCAATATCAAAATCTGTATGGGAAGAATCGACCAGATCACCTGTCACCACAATGATATCCGGATGTTCATCCGCAAGCAGATTGAGAAGTTTTTCGCCCCATGCATGGTTATGTAGGTCTGCTATTTCCGCAATTTTAAAGTTGGAAAAGTCATCTGGAATTTTCTTGTTCTGAATGGTAACATGTGAGGTGGTAATACTTATATTCGTCCAGATGATCCACCCGATAATCATGAAAATAATTATTAATATGAAACACCCGATAATCAGTTTCTTGTTCGCTTTTTTCATTCGTCTGTACCCTTATTCATTCTGTGACTATTGTATTGACCTTGTTCCAAACACATTTTCACTTGCTTTGCATTTTGTTTTGTGTCATACATCACATCAAATTGTAAATATCCTGCTTTTATGGATGTACTCCTCAGAATTGTTGTATAGAGTCAATTTTGATTTTTCGTCTATAAATCCATATCCATTTTATCATAAAATCTTGACATTGTATAGTCCATTAAATTGAATTTTTGAAATTTGTGAAGAACAATGATACGGATTTTTTACGCTAGAATATCGAATAAGCAAATTAAAATAGCAGAACAAAATTAAATCACCACTTTCCTGATGTGAACATACATTTGAAAAGAGGTGTTTTTTTTGAAAGCAAAATTTATCTATTCAATTTGTTTTGGCAGCCTGTGGCTTGCCATTTCCTTATTTTTTGCCATTGGATGGGCGCAGGAAGTTTGCTGTATTTTGCCGTGTTTCTATGTCTGGTGGGTCATTATCGGCATTGCATTGCTGCCGGGATTTTTGATGAGTGCCATGTTCTTTTCCAATCTGCTGCACTGGAAACACAAAGAGTACCCAGACACAGCGGAAGATACCACCATTATTATGTGTGCGCGCAATGAACAGAACACCATTGCCCGCTCCATTCAGGCGATTTTAGACCAACAATATAAAGGACATATCCGTTTGCTGGTGATAGATAATGCATCCATCGATGACACCAAGCAGGAGATTATGAATCTGCAAGCGGTGCGGTTAGGAAATTGTTCGGTGGAATATGTTTACTGTGGGCAGCCGGGAAAGGCAAATGCGCTGAATACTGCCCTAAAGATGGTTTGCACACCACATTTTATTACCGTTGATGCGGATACTTATTTGGAAAAGCAAGCGGTGCAAAAAATCATGAACCACATTGTATCCTGTAAAAGTGCTTGCGTTGCAGGAAACCTGTTCGTGCAGAACCCAAAGGTTTCGCTGGCTGCCAAAATGCAAAACTATGACTATTTGCTTAGCATTGCCGCTGTGAAGCGGTTTCAAGGGAGTTACCAATCCACTTTAGTGGCACAGGGGGCATTCAGTGCATATGAAACACAAGCGGTTGTTGAAATCGGTGGCTGGCAGGATGTGCTGGGAGAAGACATTGTATTGACCTATCAACTTCTAAAACAAAGGTTTTCGTCTACCTATGAGGCCGCAGCAGTAGGTTATACAACGGTTCCCAAAACCATAAACGGTTTATATAATCAACGAAAACGCTGGGCAATCGGAATGCTTGAGGGGTTGTCGGCTGTCCCACCTTGGAAACAGGGCACAGCTTTTTCCAAACATTTTGCTTTTGTAAACCTTTCTGTTATTTATCTTGATCTTGCATTTTTGTTTGGATTCATTCCAGGAGTTATCCTTGCATTGTTCGGCCATTTTTACTTTGTGGGACTTCTCACACTGTTTACGGTAGTCGTTTGTATTTTGCTTTTTCTTAGCATGTACCTCTATCAGAAAAAGCTGAAGATTCCGTTTCACAACAGTATTTGCGGATTTTTTTGTTTCCTGTTGTTCTTTCAAATCATTCAGAGTATAGCTGCATTGCATGGTTATCTGATTCGTTTGCTGGACAGAAAGGGGGACTGGAATTGAAACACAAAAATCTATGGTTTACAACAGGTGTCTGTTCCCTGATTATACTGGTGGTCATTGGTCTTTTGACGGGAATCTACCATCGTGTGAATCGAAAGGTGATACCAGTACAAATCAATCCCACACAGCCTGTCGTAGCCTTAACCTTTGATGATGGGCCAAATGTGCGTTATACACCGCAGGTGTTGGATATTTTATATGAACATCAAGTTTTAGCCACCTTTTTTCTAGTAGGGGAAAAGTTTTCCGGGAATGAATTGTTGTTGAAAGAGATGAAGGCTTGCGGTCATGAGATCGAAAGTCATACCTTCTCTCATCCGGATCTTACCACACTCAACAGAGAGCAAATACAACAGGAAATGCAAAAAACAAAAGCAGAACTGAAAAAGGTTCTGCCGGATTATCAGATACAGTATGTTCGTCCTCCTTATGGGAGATATACGGAAGAAGTGAAAGATATAATCCATTTGCCGCTTATGCTGTGGACCATCGACAGCGGCGACTGGAACAAGCCGAATAGCGATACCATTTATTCAACAGTTGTTGACAAGATACAAGATGGCGATATTATTGTTTTCCATGATGATAACCAAGAAACAGTTAAGGCAATCGAAAAAATCATTGTCGAACTTCGCACAAGAGGATTTCAGTTTGTCACCGTTTCACAACTGGAAGCATCCAGACATGGTTGAACAGGGGGAACAGGTTTGTAAGATAGCATAAAAAATGGTCACCGTAGCGTTTGCTGCTCTGCGGCGACCGTTTCTTTTTTGGTTGTATGTCGGTTTACTGTTCTTTACGAAGTATCTGAATGGCAATTTCAGCAATTTCCGGATCGAACTGTGTACCTTTGCCTTTCTCCAACTCTTGGATGATGGTTTCTGTGCTCAGCGTTTTGCGGTAACAGCGGTTGGAATTCATCGCATCATATGAGTCTGCAACGGTGATGATACGAGCAAAAAGCGGGATATGATTTCCAGACAGCTTGCGGCAGTAGCCATTTCCGTCATAACGCTCGTGATGATAAAGTGCGCCTTCTTGTACGCCTTCCAGGGCAGTGAAGTTTTCCAAAATGGAAGCACCGATTTCTGGATGTTGTTTGATGGCGGCAAATTCTTCATCGGTCAGCCGTCCGGGTTTTTTCAGAATATGATCCGGAATGCCGATTTTTCCGATGTCATGGAGCAGTGCAATATAATAAAGCCTCTCGCATTCATCTTCGGACAATCCCATCTGCTTGGCTAATTTAACAGAGAATTCCGCTACACGGAAAGAGTGACCGTTTGTGTACGGGTCTTTGGCGTCAATGGCACCTGCGAAGGTCGAAATGCTCTGATTAGTCAGGCTTTTGTAGAGCTTTTTCTGTTCTCGGATGCGCTTGGTGTGCATATAGTTGATCCAAAATGCCAGAAGGGCGGTGGCGCAAACGGCACCTGCCGCGATAGAAATCGGAAACCAGGGAGTTTCGGTAAAGCGCGGTTCTTTTTCAATCGGAAGCACCAGTTCGTCACTGGGCAGTCCATCGCTATTAAAAGCCTTCAAGCGCAGAACATAGCTGCCAGCTGGAATATTGGTATAGGTGATGTCGTGAAGTTTGGCAGCGGTATCATAGATTGGCTCGTGGTCAAATCCCTCCAGTTGGTATTGCAGATAGGCAGACGCGCGGTTGTAGGTGAGTGCCGCCAAAGATATTTTTATTTTTTGCACATCTTTTGTCAGGAGTAGGGTGTTGTCCTCTGTCAGGCTGTATTCCTCATCGCCGGAAATGTCTGTGATGGCAACAATCGGTTTTGCAGTATTGGTATAGGTGTTTTGGGTGTCCAGATAAGCAATGCCGTTATTGGTGCAGATGTAAAGGATATCGTCTTGAAAGTGATGCCAGGAGTTTGCGACAACATTGCCCTGCATACCGTTTGAACGATCAAAAACCTCCAGATATAAAGGGACTTGATTCGGATTTAATAAGGTAGATCGGTCAACTTTCAAAACGCCACTTCTGCGGAAAATCCAGATGATGTCGTCTTGTGGAATGATGTCCATAACACTTCCGCTGCATTTTGTCAGGGTGGGGATACGCTGAAAATTCTCATCATTTCCATAAAACAGATCATAGCCACAGGAAACCCAGATCTTGTCGGGGTTTTTTTTGATCACTCGCAATTCGAAGAATAACGCCACTTGTCAAGCCGCTTGACACATTTGCATAAGGCTCAAATACGCCGTCTTTCAAAGAATAGATGCCGTTTCCATCTGTTCCGCACAGCAAAGTGCCGTTGGAAAGTTCCTCCAGACAGAGAATCAGCTTCTGTTCATAGGACTGCACAATCTTACCATCTTTTAGAATGAACAGTCCGCCATAATGTGCAACTGCAATCGTACCATCTGCAAGCGGCAGCACCATGCGAACGCGACTGTTGTTGACATCTATTTTGCGTAGGCTATCGTCTTTGGGACAATATATATAAAGTCCCTCGTAATAGCCGGATAACCAGATCTGTCCTTTTTGGTCGATGGCAATATGCCGAAGCGGCGTATGACCCAGACGGCGGACAGCCTCATTGTCGATTGGATTCCAGTTTTTGTCTAATACCATCAGACCTGCCTCGGTGGCAAGATAGGTGTGCGCTTTATCTTGTTCGATGGTATAAGTAACGGCGTCGGTATGATTCGGAAGCGGCAGCCAGCCGATTTTGCTTCTGGTTAAATGCAGCACGCCGTGTCGGGAGGAGGCAGCCCAGATGCCTTTTTCATAATCTTGCTCAATACATACCAGATGATTGGTATAGGGATAATTGGATAGGTCGGTAAAATGATTTCCTGTTTTATCAATAATGCCAAGTCCCTGATCTCCGCAGCACCAGATATCCCCGTTTGCACTTTGGAAAATGTTTCTGATAGCGTACAGATTTTGGGTATCAATTTTTTTGCATTTTGGTTTGCCGGAGGATGGATTTTGAATCAAATACACACCTTTTTCCTTCATACCGATTGCTATACTGCCGTCAGAAAGCGGTGTCATGGTAAGGGGATGGCATTCTGTGGACCAAAGTTCTCCCGGTTCGTAACAGTAAAGCAGTTCATGCGAATAGGGGTGAATACCCAATAGAATGCCGTTAGAATTGATTCCCCAAATTAACCCATCTTCTCCATTGGAAAGGGCGTAGGTGACACAATTCTGTTTTCCGAATTGGTTGAGACTCCAAGGATGCACCTTGCCATCTTTTAGAATGGCGATTCCTTCGGAGGTTCCCATCCAAATTTCATCGCCGACCCCCTGTGCAAAGCAGCGAACCGATTGAAAAGCGGTATCTTCTGTGCCGCTGACCCGTACAAATTTCTGCCCATCCAGATAAAAAGGTCCCTGATCGTTGGAGCCGACCCATAATACACCGTCCTTACTTTCCCATAGAGAGCGGATGCTGAATGAGGTTAATCCACTTTGTTCACCGCTGATCAGCGAAAATTCCACACCGTCATATCGTTGTAAGCCACCGTATCCGCCTATCCAGATATAACCATCAGAAGTTTGCAGCACGGCATTGGCTTCACCGGTTGGAATGCCGTTATCCACCGAATACAGCGTCAAATCGTAATCATTTACAGCCTGATTTGATACGGCATGAACTGGAATCTGTATACTGGTTATTACTATCAGCAAAAATCCGATTAAAATAAGTAACTTATTTTGTTTTTTCATATTCATGCGGTACCTCCGGTTTACACATATTGTAGATAAATTAATTCTATCGATTATAAGTAATAGTTTCTTTATTATTCTAACATATTTTATCAGAAATTGGTAGTTATTGGGAAAAATTTTCTTTAGCATATGCCTTCTGTCATCAGCAGAAACCAAATATCATGGTAACATGATTAGAACAAATCATGAAAAATCTTTCGGCATTCATCTGATTCAACTTGCTGATAAAAGATTTTACTCTCAAATATTTATATATCCTATATAAAATTGT
>JAHHTP010000045.1 GCA_020024615.1 Oscillospiraceae bacterium | reverse complement strand
AATTATTCTTAATTTCTATGACTCTATTTTATCATATCCAAATAAAAAAGTCAAGGGTTTTTTTAAAGTTTTTCAAAAATATTTTTTTGCACAAAATAATACAGAGGTCGCTCGTTTTCAGCAAACCTCTGTGATCGTTATTTTTGATTATATACCCGCTCAAACCATACTTCACTCTGTGGAATCGGCGCTGGTGACTCCAGAAATGCTCTGCCCTTTTGGGTACAAACCATTTGACCAGAAACATCAAGTTTTTCATTATCAACTGTCAAAGCACCACCCCGCGCACCAATCTTCTCACACCATAATATCAATGCGGACAGCATTTCATCTGCGGTAATCAGAAAATCGCGATACTTTATAAACATATATAGCTGTTCTTTGGCTATTTCCGTTGAAAACACATCTTTCAACAGGTCAGACACTTCGACCTTTAACGAGCGTATTTTCTTTTCATCGCGCAGAAACGCCGCAAAATCGCTCATTTCGCCTTGCAAATGCCGTTGAATGTCTGAAAATGCTGTATTTTTCAACTCTTTGAACTTGAAACTGTTGATAAAATCCTGTGCCTGTTTCTGCAAATCTGGTATCATTTCAACATCAGACTCGGCAACATGATGTGCTGCACGCATCGAGCTAACCTGCGTGGAATTCAATGCCGATCCACCTGGTCGATATACACCGAATACACCAGCCACCTCTCCTGCTGCATACAATCCTTTGATCGTCGTCTGGTAGTTCTTATCTATTTTTAGACCACCATTTTGATGCTGTGCGCAAACTGCAATCCGTAAATAATCCGTTTTGAGATCAATACCATGCGACAGATACAGATCATACGCTTTACGATTCATCTCAAGTAGACGCTCTATCGGCGTACTGCCAAGCGCCCCCGATTTTTCCAGATAATCGTACGCCTCTTTCGGAAGATTCTCCAAAGAATACCCCATCGGATTATGCATAAAATCCATATAGACTTTACGACCCTTCAGTATTTCACTGTGTACCAACAGGTCAATCTGCGAAGATGCATCCTTTTTGCGGCTGTCAAACGGCCACTGATACCCCTTGCGGAAGGTATACAGCAGCATATCTTCGATGCTTAAATGCTCCGATAAAAATTCCCGTTCCACACCATTTTCATCAATGGATACATATCGTGGTAACACCTGCTGATAGCTGCCTGATACATTCCAGCGAAAATCCACCGATGCAAGGCCGTATTGCCATTCGGTTAAATTAACGGTCTGTGCCCCAGCTACAATCGCCATACCAGTCATACCAGTCTGCGAACTTGGAAATACACTGTCCCGGTACAATGCAGCACTGCCGCCGGTCGCCATAATGATGTTTCTGGTTTCAAACAGTATAAACTCATTTGTTATACGGTCAACGCCCAAGGCGCCACATAGTTTTCCGTTCTTGACGAACAGATGGAACACCGCCGTTTTGTCCAGAATTGGGATCTGCTTCTGCATAACCGAACGCTCAAGTGCTTCGGTCATATATTTAGAAGTCAGCGGTCCAGCAGAGGTAGCCCGCTTGGTTTCATCATGATCGGTCTGGTATCCAACTACTTCGCCGTATTCATTTTTGGGGAATGGTACCCCCATAGCAAGCAGCTTATAAAAACATGCCAGAGAGTTTGCACTTTCCGTCAAAGCCAGTTCACCAGACATCGCCTGTCCCGCAAAATAGCTTTCCGCCATCTTACCCACACCGTCAATACAGTCGAAGGACAGTGCCATTTTATAATAAGTCTGCTTGTCGCTGCCGGTATTACGGGAAGTTCCCATTTTTATACCTTCGGTCACCAACAAGATATTCTTCATACCACGATCGTACAGGCAGTCTGCTGCATTGAATCCAGCGCATCCCGAACCAATTACCAAACAATCCGGACGGTATACTTTGATTTTCTCCATACCTGCTCCTTATAATCTGTGCAGATGGAAGCCGCCGTCAGCATGAATCACCTGCCCTGTACAGAAATCGAAGTCACCGGATAGCAGTGATTTCACACATTTTCCAATATCTTCCGGTTCACCCATACGCCTAGTTGGGGTCAGTCCAGCTGCAATCCGCTCCTCATAGCTTTTGGTGACACGCTCGGTCATATCCGAACGAATAATACCTGGGCTTACCTCAAATACTGGAATATCATACTCTGCAAGCCGATCTGCAAACAGCTTGGTCACCATCGAAATACCAGCTTTGGAAATGCAGTATTCGCCACGCATGGTGGAGGATGTATAAGACGAACAAGAAGAAATATTGATGATTCTCGGACGCTCTTTTGCATTCTGCTCCACCATGAGATTGGCAAACTTCTGGCACATGAAGAAAGTGCCACGCATATTGATACCGGTCACACGATCAAAGCTTTCCTTTGTAGCACATAAAATATCATTTCGAACCAGTGGCGCAACACCAGCATTGTTGACCAACGCATATAATTCACCCTTTGCCTTAACCGCCTGATATAAGTGTTCAACCTGAGCGTCATTGGTGATATCACACGGAATGTAGGTATAATCTGCATCTCTAAGCAAGTCCGTTGCCTCATCTGGCAGCTGTTCCCGTGTTGCACACAGTACCAACGAATAACCTGCATCCGCAAGACATTTGGCAATGCCAAGTCCGATGCCGCGTGCCGAACCGGTGATCAGAACCAATTTTTTCATAACTCTTCCCCCATTATTTCATACAATACTGTTTGTACAACGGCAGATAAATCTCTCTATCGCGCAGAACACAACCTGAAACAGTGCCTGCTCTCATCAGTTCCGTACATTTGCCACATGCCATGCACAGCTTCTTCTCATCCATACCACCTGCAAAAATATCTCTTGCAAAATTTGGATATGCAAACGCCTGTCTGCCAAAACCTGCTAATGTGCAGATACCATCATTTATCGCACCAGCAGCCAAGTTTTCGCCTTCTTTGCCCATATAAGTAAAACCGGAGCCGATCACAGCCAGATTCGGAAACGCTTTCTGCACGGTACCAACGCAGTCCATCATACGCGCCACCCCTTCCATCGGATCTTCCGGAGATTGATATGGTCCATGTGCAAACGGGCGGTTAACATGTGGGTTGACATACGGATTACCGATGGTAATGTCAAGCAAACCAAATCCGTATTTGTTCTGTAAGGTATCCACTACCTTTAAAGTTTCAGTCAGATCCGGGATCAAACCATTTCCCTCGCTGACACCAAAGCCATACGGATATGCAAATCCGTCATATGCATTCATACGGGAAGTAACGATAAAATCTCCGCCAGTTGCAGCTTTTGCAGCTTCAATGGCATTGAAATACAGACGGGTTCTATTTTCATAGCTGCCACCATATCTTCCTTTGCGAAGATGTGCACCCATCAGTTCACTCATCAGATAACCATGGCAGCATTTGATATCCACGCCGTCAAATCCAGCTTCTTTGGCCAGAGCAGCCGCTTTTCCATATTTTTCTTCCAATGACTGTAAGTAATCATCTGATATAATGCGAGAAGCATCCAGCGGTTTATCTTTTTCATAAACTGGTTTGTTCAAAGCAATCAGCGGTTCTGGTACGCCATTTGGTTTGGAATAGCGACCAGAATGTGTGGACTGTAAAATCAAAACCGGATTGATACCGTTTTCTTTCATTGCGGTTTCTCGGACAAATTCCACCTCTCTCTTAAAGCTGTCAAGGGTATTCTCATTCAAAAACAGCTGACGCGGATTAGCACGGCCTTCGTTTACAATAGCGGTTGCCTCAAACCAGATTAAACCTGCACCGCTCTTTGCAAAACGCTCATAACGACGATGAGTCAGCTCATCAAATGCTCCCTCTTTCGTACCGTCGCATCCCTCCATCGGCTGGATAACCAAACGGTTTGGAATCTCTTTCTGTGCCAGTGCAACCGGCGTACCGAGTATCGACAAATTCTTTGCATACGGAATATGCAATCCCAGTTCCTTTGCTTTTTCAAAATATTTTCCCATAATGATTTCCCTCTTTCTTTTTATTGTATTTGTATGAAAATTGCAGTTTATAGAAAACAACCTCTTTTTACCTGAAAGTTGATTTTAAAGGTGTTTTATAGCATCATCTGAAACTACTACCCATTGAATATCACAGTTCTAATATCTTTTTGTCATGCACAACCCCTTAATACGGTACTTTTATTTTACCATACTAAGGGGTTTATCATGATATATTTACGATTGTATATCCTTTTCATCCAAACTGGTAACTAAATAAGCTGGCTTACCATTCCATTGAATACAAGTCATTTCCATATATTTTTGAAGTTCAACATTAAATTTGACACCTCTGCCGTATTTTTCTACCTGCTTTACGGTACAATCCGGACACGGATGGTTCAGACCGGCCAGACATTCGTAACAGAGCTGCCCCACCTTTGCCTGCGGCATAGCCGCTTTTGCCCGCTCATTCATATACAGAATCTCAAATGTATCGGGTTCTATTACATAGACCCTATCTAACTGATTTTCCAAAATACTTGACAAATTCTTGACCCGGCATTCTTTTTCATCCTGTGCCCTCTGTTTTAACAGAAATACGGAAAGCATCTCCGAAAAGAATGCAAGTGCGTCAATCTGCTCCTGTGTCCATAAATAATTCTCATCGCATGCATCAAACCCGACAAATCCACGAAATACACCATGATCAAGAATAGAGCATTGCAGCATGGACTTAATACCCTGCGGTGCGAGAACCTCATACTGTACCTTAGGAAGATCACGAATATCCGAACAGTAGAAAATCCCCTCTGCATTAAAGTTATTCTGATATCCTGGAAGATCCGTTTCATAACTAAGATTCTGAAGATTTTGAATTTCTGGCCAGATTCCCTCATTGCACCATTCAAAGGTATTGGAACATGCAGTGTTATCCAAATTATTTTCAAAGATATATGAACGGCTCACATCCAGACGCTTACCAACCACACTCAATAACTCAGAAACTGTCTGTATCACATTTTCAGACTCATACAACTCTTTGAAGGTATACTGAAACAAACCTTTTTTGGAAACAATACTACTCTGGTCTGAATCAATTGGCGATAGGCGAGCAGGAACCGAATCATGATGATCCTGCATGCTTGGATCATCGGGATCATAAAACCGATAGGTGTTCTTTCCTTGTGATTTAACCTGATAAAGTGCTTGATCTGCATGCTCAAATAACTCCTGATATGCCACACCATGCTCTGGAAACAGTGCAACACCGATAGAACAACCCAGATTTGCATATGGAACCTTATCGGAAATTTTGGTTCTAAATATATTAATCAATGTAGCGAGGCGTTCTTTGAGAACATAGATTGCCGGAATATGCTTCATTAGAACCATAAATTCATCTCCGCCAATACGAGCAATTACATCATTGGAACGAAATAATTTTTTAATTTCCACTGCTGCATCCGTAATAATGGAATCACCTGTCAGATGTCCATATTTATCATTAACCTGTTTGAAATTATCCAGGTCAATAATCATAAGAGCAGCGGGCGCATCATATTGTCCCTGCCTGAGATATTCCATGACATAGTTTTTACCTGCTTCTTTATTCAGCAGACCAGACAATGAATCATGTTCCGCCTGTTCCTGTAGTATCCTTGCCGCTCTTTTTTCAGCATCAATATTAATGATGACGCCAATCATCTTCATTGGTTTTCCAGTTGAATCACACTGCATTGTAATTCTGACCTGACACCACAAATACCGTCCATCCGCCTTCGCTACGCGCATATCAAACATCTTATAATTCAACTCACCGCTTGTCAGCTGCTTAAATGCCTCTACGGCCAAAGGAGCATCCTCCGGATGGAAATGTGCATCTGAAAGAAGTCGCTTGTCGATCTGATGGGTAAGCGGTTCATAACCAAATATTGTCTTCCATTTATTTGAAAATGTCGCTTCATTAGAAGCAATATCATACTCAAAAATAACATTTTCTGTCTGCTCCAGAATAATTGCCTGCCGTTCTAATGTCTGTTGCAGCACTTCCTCCAGCCTTTTGCTTTGGGTCATATCAATCATAATAGCATACAGAAACTCCTGTCCGTTACGACTACGGCAAAGATATCCATAACTTAATATCCAGACATAACTCCCGTTTTTATGCAGCATTCTAAACTCAACAACAGCTGAATTGCCCTTACTCAGTTGCATATGGGTGGAAGAAACTACCCTCTCTCGATCATTCGGATGCATCAATTCAATTAGACGATTTCCACACTTTACTTTAATTTCATCTGGTGTATACCCAAATAGAGAGATCATATCTTTTCCAAAACGCTCACAGGTGTAATGTGCATCATAACGAATAGCATACATTCTATCCAGGGTACTAAACACCGCAGAAGCTAAAAACTCTTGATCCATTTTTTTTATGTTGGATTCAAGATTCTCCGAAGAAACTTCCTCCCATATGGCAATCATTCGTCTACGCGAAGAATCAGAAATACTGACACGAAGTAAGGTTAGCCGATAAGGAATTGGTTGCCCACCAGTCAAATTTTTGATATGTAAATTTAAATGCTCCCGGCGTGACTGACGCTCATACATAGCTGGCAGTTTATCATAAAGAATCTTCTGCAAAATATCGCTATCTTCCGGTACAAGTAATTTCTCTATCACATAATGGAACAATTCATTATAGTTTTTAACTATACTAAATCCTTGAAGATTAGGATCTGGATTATAAATAACATGATAGGTGTGCTGATCAAGATCCAATTCAACCACACAAGCATTTACATACTGGAGAACTGCCAGATATTTTGCTTGAGACAGTTCAAAAGCACTATCCGTATCTGCATAATTCACAATAGAATGTGCTGGTATAACGGATTCATCTGTATTAGTGTGCGGAGTCTCTACTGAAAACTCAATAAAATTACCGATTACCTGTTTAAAACATTCCAATAATTTTGGAGAAAATGCACCGCATTCACCGCTTAAAATCATATTTGCTGCATGATCCATGGAATAGGCATCTCGATATGTTCGTTTGGATACCAGTGCATCATATGCATCGGCAAGACCGACAATCTGTGCACAAATTGGAATAGCGTCTCCACTTAATCCTTCAGGATAGCCTTTTCCGTCCCATCTTTCATGATGATACCGACATATCGTGCGAGCGTATTCATAATAATAATTTTCTGAACTCTCACCAAGTGAATCTAAAATACTGCATCCTGCGATTGTATGCATCTGCATTTGAGCGCGCTCGTCAGGCGTATACACGCCAGGTTTATTTAATAGCGAAATTGGAACAGCAATTTTTCCAATATCATGCAGTGCAGAAGCTTTTATAATATCCTGAATCATTTGATTATTCAGATGATATTCCGGACAGCTTTCTGCGACTGCATGGAGCAATACCTCTGTAAAATGACGGATACATAAAACATGATTTCCAACCTCTACGCTGTGGTGCTCCAAAGCAGAGGAAAGCACATCTATCACATCTTCTCCAGAACGAGATAGTTCATGGGCCTTTTGATCAACCATCTCATCAAAATATACTTTTTGAAGATTAGCCTCAATGATTGCCTGAACACGCTGCTCAAGCAACACCGGGAAGCACGGCAACATGATAATATCGGATATTCCTTTAGCAAACAGATGCTCTGCTACATGTTCATCTAACTGCGAAGTCAATACGATAAGCGGTATTTGAAATGCTTCTTGACTGAGTGTAATCTGATTCATCTCAATCAAATCAGTGATTTGAAAATCAGAGATATCCAAAAGTACAGCAGCAATATAGTCATAGCTATGCTCTAACAACATTTTTGCTTGATTCAGGCTGGATGCCTCAAGTATATTATATTTTTGTTCAAAAGCAGCACGCAATACCGCACGTTTTTCACTGGTTCCACAGGCCAATAGCAAGGTATCATGTTTTCCCATGTATTCACTCCTTTTTTCAATTGAGGATATATCTTACTGTCATGTCCTTTCAAAAGGCGAATGACAGAACTCCATTTATATAGTTTTCCTTATCATTTTCCATCATAAATCAATTGTTTTAACGCAGCTGTACATAGATGTTTAAAGATTAAAAACATCTGCAAAACATAGAAAATATCACAATAATTAAAGTGATACATCATAAAAATATCGCGAAATAGCCAATATTATAATAAATAACATACAATATTATCATTAT
>JAHHTP010000044.1 GCA_020024615.1 Oscillospiraceae bacterium | reverse complement strand
GTCTGCTTTATCGAGCTGCTATACACTTTAAAATCATCAACGCTGGCCCATGCACCCGGTTGCAATTGGGTGATCGTCACCCGTACAAACTTGGCTGCATCATACACGTCTTCCTGACGCTGATTTTCCAATTTCCATCTACGGCATGGCCTGCTTCATGCCCGCGCTGCGTACTGTCTGCAACCGCATGCACGCTGAATATTGAAAACAGCATGGCTGCAACAGTTATCAACGAAAGAACCGTTTTCACTTAATTCACTTCCTTACTGAACTTCTTTTAATATCAGTACATCAAACGGTTTTAAAGTACAGCATTTATCGAATGTCATGGCTCCAATCAGTACATCCCATTCTTTATCTGTTGGGAGCTGTACTGTCTGCGGCTTTTCTGTATGATTTAAAATAAAATATATTTTTTCGTTCGATTTTTCTCGGCAGGTCACCTCAACCCCTTCCGGCACCTTCAGAGCCGGCTCTATGCCATAGGCAGCACAATACCCACCCAATAATTTTTCCAAATACTCTTGCTGCACTGCTGTAGCCACATATACCGCTTTACCTTTACCATATGTGTTTTCTGTCACACAGGGCATGCCGGCGTAATAATCATCGCCATATACTGCTTTTACCTGTGCGCCTTCAGCATGTACTACATCGCACAGCATTCCGCAGGAATAAGCATCATCGCTCTGCACCGGACAGACTCTGTTTTGCTGCTGCGGCAGCAGCGCATCTGTTTCTTCCACCCAAATCCCCAGCATTTTTCGGAACGCCCCAGGATAACCCCCTAAAATAACGCGGTCATTCTCATCAACCAGCCCGCTAAAGAATGTCGTAATGAATGTCTTTCCTTGTTTGACCAGTTCCTCACATTTTTGCACAAAGATTTCATCCACCATACACATCACCGGTGCAATGACAATATCATAGTGCGAAAAATCTGCTTTTTTGCTGACAATATCTACCGCGATATTATTTTTATGCAGCGCTTTATAATAGTTTTCCACTTGTTCCTGATAGCGAAGCGCAACACTGGGGCCGCTGGAATATTCTACGGTCCACCAGTTGGGCCAATCAAAAACAATGGCGACCCTTGCGTTTGTTTCAGCGTTTAAAAGCTGGTCTTTCAGGCTTTCCAATTCACCTCCCAGCTGCGTCAGCTCACGGCAAATCCTTGTATTGCTGTGTCCTGCATGCGGCATCATGGCTGCATGGTACTTTTCAAACCCGCTTTGAGACTGTCTCCATTGGAAGAACAAAACACTTTCCGAGCCATGCGCCAAAGCCTGATAACTCCATAATCTCATTACCCCCGGTCTTTTTTGGCTGTTGAATGCAAGCCAGTTCTGTTGGCTCGGCGTCTGTTCCATCAACATAAACGGCTGGCCATTTTTTACTCCACGCATCAGGTCAAACTTCATTCCAAGAACCGCCGGTAAATCGCTGCGAATGATCTCTTCGTTGGAAGGATAGCAGTCCCATGCCAGCACATCAAGAGACTTGCCCCAAGAAAAAAGATCCAACGCTTTATAGGGAGCCATGATATTCGTTGTGATGGGTGTGTCCGGCATATATTTTCTTATCTCATCGCGTTCGTTTTCAAAACAGTGCTGAATGCTTTCCGACATAAATCGATCGTAGTCGATTGCCATACTGGGAAAGAAAGTAATATCACGGGCCGCATGGCTGTCATATACCATTTCACTTAAATAAGTCGGTGCTGAAATTTCATCCCATTCATAGTATGTATGTCCCCAAAAACGTGTATTCCACCGTTCGTTCAGAACCTCCAGACTTCCATAACGTTTACTTAACCAAGTACGGAATTTACGGGAGCAATTTTCACAATAGCACCGGGTACCATACTCATTGTTGACATGCCACAGAACAATAGACGGGTGCTTACAGTATCGCTGCGCCATTGCACCGGCTATCCGCCTTGAAAAGTTTCGATACACTTCGCTGTTGGGGCAAAAATTATTTCGTGCTCCATGCTGTTTTTTTCTGCCCGCTATATCTACCGGAAGGATCTCCGGGTACTTTTTTGACATCCATGCAGGCTGTGCCGCTGTTGGTGTTGCCATAATCACATGAATCCCATTTTCGTAAAGCAGATCCAGAATTTTATCCAACCACGAAAAATCGAAACGATCTTCTTCCGGCTGCAAGTGTGCCCAGGAAAAAACAGGAAGCGTAACCACGTTTACATGCTGGCGCTTCATTTCTTCAACATCTTGTTTCCAAACCTGTTCATCCCATTGATCCGGATTATAATCTCCGCCAAACCAAATGGCGGGTAGTTTTTGATTAACCATACAACATTCCTCTTTTTTTACTTTATGCCGGCACTTCCCATATTGATATTTGCCTGCAAAATATATTTTTGCCCGAAGAAATAGGTGATCAGCGGAGGAATTGTCAGGAACATGGCACCAACCATTACCAAATGCCAGTTTGGAACCGCATTTCCCTGTGACGATTGGATAAACTTAAGCGCAACTGCCAAGGGGTATTTATCTTTGTCCTGAATAAATACCAGCGGCCCGTTGAACCAGCCCCAGTTGAACTGGAAGGTAAACAGGCCGACTGCAATCAGTACCGGTTTCATCAGCGGTAAAATGATCCTGCGGTAAATGCCGAAATACCCCAATCCATCCAGTTTTGCCGCTTCGTCCAGAGATGTGGGAATGGTCATAAAGAATTGCCGCATCAAAAAGATATTGAATGCACCGCCGCAAAAGTTCGGAATGATCATAGGCAGATATGTATCCAGCCACCTCAAATTCTTGAACAGCATAAATTGCGGGATCAAATACACATCCTGCGGGATCATCAATGTTGCCAACAGCAGCATAAACCAGATTTCCTTTCCGCGTCCCCGCAGGCGGGCAAAGCCATAGGCTACAAAAGAACTGGCAAACACCTGCCCGATTACACACCACACCGTAAGAATAACACTGTTCTTAATATATAGGCCCAGATTTTCACTGCCGGTAAATACTTTTATGTAGTTACCCCAGTTAAATTCATGAGGAAACAACGTAAACGTTCCTTTTACATTGGTAGCATCAGACGCCAATGACATGGAGAACATAAACAAAAACGGCGCAATAAAAATGATTCCAATCAAAATGAGCAAAAAATAGGTAAGAATCTTATTTGTGATTTTTATGCTTTTTTTCACTCTTTTTCACCTCGCCCTCATAAAATACAAACAGTGCCGAAGAACGGAATACGATTGCACTGAAAAATATAACGATTACAAAGATAATCCAGCCAAGCGCACAGGCATAACCCATTTCAAAATCCGCAAAACCTTTTTGGTACAAATAATTGCTCATCATCAACGCCGCATTATTGGGTTTGTATACACCATCTGTCAAAACGTATGACTGTGTAAACACCTGCAGCGAACTAATGATGCTGGTAATTAAATTGAAGAAAAGCACAGGAGAAACCAACGGGATCGTAATGTTAATGAACTGCCGCACATTTCCCGCTCCATCCAAACTGGCCGATTCGTACAGTTCACGCGGCACTCCCTGTACTGCTGCCAGAGTCAGCAGCAAGCTGCTGCCGACCTGCCACAAGCCCATAAACACAATAACCCATTTGATCAAATGCTCATCGTACAGCCAGGATAGCGGCTCTATTCCAAAAACACCCAAAAATTTGTTTACTATACCGATCTGTGTGTTGAAAATCCAAAAGAAAACAAACGATACAGCCGTCAAAGGAACCAGCACCGGCAGATAATATACCGTTCTAAAAAATTTCATCCCTTTTACGCTGCGTGTCAGCAAAAATGTTAAAAACAAGGAAAGGATTAAGCTTAAAGGCACTGTCAGGAATGCGTAGAAGCATGTATTGCCTAAACTTTTAATGAAGCGCGGATCATCTGTCAGTAATTTAATATAATTTGAAAGGCCTACAAAGTTTGCCTGATTGAACATATTCCAGTCCGTTAAACTATACCAAACAGAAGCCAGCATCGGCCCCAGAGAAAAGATAAAAAAGCCCAGCAGCCACGGCGAGATGAACAGATAAAACCATCTTGATTCTATCTTTTCCAATTTTGATCGTTTATGCATCGTTTTACAAAATGCCTCCTTCATAAATATGGCGGCACCGATTTTGCTGATCCGCTTCTCTGGTGCCGCCGTATTTTTAAGCCATTTGCCTGTTCCTATTACTGTTTCAGCCAATTACGCTTTCCAACTCTGTCTGAACCTTGGCGAGCGTCTCGGCACTGTCACCACCCTGCTGGAACAGGACACTAAAGTTTTCATCGAACACTCGCTGGATCTCGTTCCACTTCGGATGCAGCGGCGGAGAGACCATCATATCTGCGGAATCGGCAAATGCAGCCAGGTTGATATCTTTTTCCTTTGCCCACTCGGGATGCAGGAACAAATCACTCCGAAGCAGATCAAGGTTTGCGGGTGCGTCCTGATTATTGGTAACAATAGGTGCCTGCCCTTCTTCACTTGTCAGGAATTCAACCGCCTTAAAGGCTGCTTCTTTGTTTTCACATTTTTCCGGGATCGCAAGACCAGAGCCAAATGAGAATGTTGCACTCTCTTTATTTTTCTACAGCGGTGCAATATTCCAGTTGATTTCTTCCACGCTGCTCAAAGATCCAATATTCCAATACCCCGTCAGGCACATCGCTGTATGTCCCTGTGCAAACAATGGGTCGGGCTGCCCATCTTTCAAACCAAACCGACTATAATCGTCGGCAGATGGGGCCACCTTGTATTTATGCACAAGATCGGTGTAAAAATTGATTGCCTCAACATTTTCAGGCGAATTTACTACAACGTTTTCCATGCTCTCATCCAAAATGCGTCCGCCGTTCTGATACATGAAACTCATCCACCAAGGCCACCAACCGCCTGCTGCAAATCCATACTGAGTTACAACACCGTCATCACCTGCCACGGTCAATGCCTGTGCTGCAGACAGAAAATCCTCCCATGTCCAATCTTTTGTAGGGTATTCCACCTGAGCCGCATCAAACATATCGCGGTTATAATACAACACCATTGCGCCGCTGCGATCTGGCATTGCATACAGTTTTCCCTGCCACTTATATGCCTCTGTTGCACCGCCGAACCGGCTTTCCATATCTACACCCGCATCCTGTGCCATTTGTCCGATATCCGCAAATACGCCCTTGGAAGCATAAGAGTTGCTGCTTTCCGCTACCTGAATGATATCAGGCGCATTGTCGGATGCCAGCATTGTCTGGATTTTTGTGTCGTAGCCATCGTTGGGAAGATTCATAACTTTCAATGTGAGTTCTGGATATTTTTCATGCAGAAGATCTGCACGCTCCTGATATGCCTTCACATCTAATTCACTGCCCCAGCACGCCATGGTTAACGTAACACCCTCACCATCAGCTTCGGTCTTCTGCGTGCTTTCGCCCTCTGAAGATGATGTCGCACCTCCGCAGGCTACCATGGAAAGACTCAGCGCCGCAGCAAGCGCTGCGGAAAGTATTCTTTTTTTCAGCATCCTTATTATCCTCCTTAGATTCTGTTTGGGTTTGAAACCTATTTCTGAAACCCATTTCATAACTTGATTTTAACGCCCGCTGAACATAAAGTCAAGCCTTCTTCCTTCTTTCTCTTATTTCCGTATTTTTGCATAACATCTAAAATATTCTTTTGTCCATAATGCTTATAAGTGCATTCTATCATAATGCGAAGCCACAACAAAACCGCACTGCGCTGTGGTTTTGCATGGTTCAATATTTTCGTGGGATACAAAGCATAGACAGATGTTCAGCATCCGGCGCGGTGCATCCAGCCCGTTGCAAAACAGGTACGGCCGCAGCTGAAGCTGTGGCGCTTTGGGGTTATGATACCTATATATTTATCAAGTCCTATCTCCTGTTTTCTAAGATTGACAATTTCTTTTCCAGTCTTTATAATAAGTTTGAAACCTATTTCAAAATATTTTTTTAAGGATGGATTTGCACTATGTTTCGCATCACTGTATCTCCAGATTTAAACTTACAGCAGCAGCATTTCCTCGCATGGGGAACATCTCTATGCTGGTGGGCAAATGTTATCGGCAATTGGGATGATCAAAAATCCGTTGAAACTATTTGCCGGCTTCTTTTTTCTTCATCTGACGGTCTTGGTATCAATAATGTTCGTTACAATCTTGGCGCAGGGGAACTCCCCCCCAATAAAATTCATCTGCGTACAGGCGCCGATGTTCCCTGCATGATGTGCGCCGATGGAACTTGGAATACTCTTTCCGATTCCGCTCAGCAGCGGATTCTCAAGCAAGCTGTCAAGCATGGTGTAAACTTTATTGAAATATTTTTGAACAGTCCTCCCCTATGGATGACAAAAAGCCATTCAACTGCCGGGGCTGTTGATGGTTTATGTAACTTGGATGAAAGTCAACTGGATGCTCTTGCCGATTATCTGGTCGGGTGTGCGGAAAAAGTCTCTTTTATTGCCCAAAGAAAAGTTGACTCTATAGCCCCGTTTAATGAACCTCTTTCTTTTTGGTGGAAAGCCGATAATAATCAAGAGGGTTGTCATTTTGATGTTTCTCAGCAATGTGCACTGATTGACCGTATTCATCAGCGCCTTAGTCAGCGAAATTTGGACATTTCCATCAGTGCTCCTGAATGTTGGAGTACTTATGAAACAATCTATGCTTGTAATCACTACTCTCCCTCTTCCCTAAGATCCATCGGCCAAATCAACACCCATACCTATTTTTCCGACACACAAAGCCGCCGCGAGCTTTGTTCTTTAGCAAAACGCCTTCATAAACCACTTTGGATGTCTGAAGTAACGTGTGGAGGAAAAAATCCCCATTCTCACAATGATATGGGCAGCGCTTTAGAATTGTGTGAGAACATCACTCTTCACTTAAATGAAATGGAAACGGTTGGTTGGGTGTATTGGCAAGCTGTCGAGAATGAACAGCTTCAACACAACCATGGTTTGATCCATGCCACTTTTGAAGGGGACGAAACATATTATCTCACCAAACAATACTATGCGTTTGCACAGTACAGCAAATTCATCCGCCCTGGGTACGTTATATTGCACAGCGACAACAATCATGTACTGCTTGCTAAATCCTCTGACTCCTCTCAAATTGTTGCTGTTATCTTTAACAATTCGCCTTGCGAAAGTATTTATTTGGAGTTCCTGCTCCCTGAACCATTTACAATTGCAAACTGTAAAATATACCAGACCACACAGGATTATAATTTAAAAGAAAGCGTTGCTGACAACACCGGCAAATTTATGCTGCCTGCAAACTCCATCACAACCCTTATATTTGAATCACCACATCTGTGAGGAAGTATTATTATGTCTGAAAATATTACAATCTATGATATCGCAAAAGAAGCTCATGTGTCTCCTGCTACCGTTTCCCGCGTATTGACCGGTAATGCAAAAGTACGCACAGAAAAGCGCGATGCTATTTTGGCAATTATTGAAAAATATAATTTCCACCCAAATGCTCTTGCTCGCAGTTTGATTAATAAAGCTTCAAAAACAATCGGATTTATTTTACCCGATATTACTAACCCTTTTTTTGCTTCTACTTTTTTAGAGGCTGAAAAGTATGCACTTACTTTAGGATATACACTGATACTGTGCAATTCTATGAACGATAACCAGTTAAATCAAACGGAACTTGAATCTCTCTATCTTAAAATGCTCATGGAAAAGCAAGTGGATGGGATCATCATTATGGGCGGGCGTGTTAACGAAAAGAAGCCCATAAACACACAGGTAACGGAGCTGCAGGAAATTGTAAAAACAAAACCTGTCGTTTTTATCAATGGCTCCATGCGCAATGTAAAGAGCTATAATATAACTACAGATGAAACAGATGGCATCAATAAGTTGGTAAGATATCTAGCTGAATTGGGCCATAAAAATATCGGTTTTATCGGCGGCCGAAAAGGTATCACTTCCACAGACGTTAAGTTGTCTGCTTTTGAATCTGCCATCAAACAACTGGGAATCGCATATCATCCCGAATGGGTCATTCCCAGCAGCTTTGGTGTCGAAGATGGTTATTCCAGCATGGTACAACTTCTTTCTCAATCCAGTCGTCCCACTGCAGTGATGACCGTAAATGATTTTACCGCCATCGGCGCTATTAATGCCGCTACTGACTACGGGCTGCATGTACCCGATGATATATCGATTACAGGATTCGACGGTACCTATTTAGCTGATATAACACGTCCTACCCTGACGACAATTTCTCAAAACTATGCCGAATTAGGAAAAAAGGCAGTGGAAGCAATTGCACAGGTCTCTTTGGGAAAACGTTTTCCCCGCAACACACTGATTCCCACCCAACTTATCATCCAAAATTCTTGCCGAAAGGTATAACCGCTGCGATATATGTGAAGGTTTCCTAAGAGTAATACACAAAATGATTTGCAGACTTCTGTGTTGATGAGGTCAGCCTGCAAGAGAGCATCTTTTCCAATCAGCTCCACATGTTCTATATTCATGCATTCCTTGTTGCTCTGTTGGGTGCCAGAGACGGGCAAAGCCTGCCGCAACGCAGCATAAAATAGATTTGCATGCCAAGAAGGCAGTCACTGCACAAGAGAATATCGGGTACCTAGTTCGATTGATCAGCATTTTGGGATTCGATCTGTGTCCTTGTCGCCATTCGGCTCCATTTTGCTTCGCAAAACCGGACGCACGCTTTCACGCATTGCGTGAATCGCTCCGCGACCGCGTGACCCTGCTGCCCGCATCAGCTCAGCCCACTGATTCGAGTCCGGAATGAAACATAAAAAACAAGGCCGTCCGTTTGGACGACCTTGTTCTTTTGGTGCACTTTCAGGGACTCG
>JAHHTP010000043.1 GCA_020024615.1 Oscillospiraceae bacterium | reverse complement strand
AAGTTGGCTGGGCGACAGATGAGATAAGGAATGAAGGATCACTGCTTGAGCTGTTCCGGCAGGATAAGAGCATGTGTACTGCGTACCCAACCACAGAATGCGTGGAAAATTCGGACTATCAGGATGCAGGTTTGAGTCCACAGAAGGAATGGAGATGGTGGCTTCGAACAGGTGGTTTTTCGAGACACGTAACCGGTGACAACACCAATGTAAAATATCTTCAAGTTGGGAACAGTGGACACGGTAAGCAGAAGTGGAGTACTATGCCGGCTTATAATGGAAGTGTCGGTGTTCGCCCTCTTTGCAATCTGCCGGATGATACCCTGATTGCAGATACCCCAGGCGCAGATGGAGTCTATAATTTTATCTGGAACGAGCCTCCCGATGCGCCTGCGACCATCACCGTTCCAACAACGGTGCGCGGCGGAGAACGATTGACCGTCAGCTGGGAGGCGTCGAGCAATACAAATAACAACCTGTCCGGTTATACTCTCGAACGCCAGTACAACAACGGTGCATGGATACAGCTCTATAAGGGCATCGACCGTAGCTATACCGACACCATTACAAGGGGCTGGCAAAGTGTCGCATACCGCGTCAAAGCGTACAGTGTTTACGATGCACAGTCGGAGTACCGCACAAGCCAGACCCGAACCGTCATCAACAACACACCGCCGACCATCAGCGGGAGCAATGCAAACCTCGGGACAAAAACAGGGGCATTCGCACAAAGCTACACTGTCACAGATTCGGACAGCGGACAGACCCTCACTGTTGTTGAGAAGATTGACGGGACACAAAAACGAATCTACACGGCGACGAGCGGACAGAGTTACTCCTTCAACGTAACAGCAGAGGAATGGCTGGGGCTGCGCAACGGCTCCCATACACTCACCATCACCGCATCCGACAACTACGGCGGCACAGCGACCCGAACCTACACATTCGCAAAGAGCCAGACGGAGATCGAATTAACGCTCGCAAAACCGCTTGCCGCCGATGGTATGATCGAGAAAGCAATCATGAATGTGACAAGGCAGATTCCAGCCAAGGCAGTATTCACCGTTGAAGTCTGCAACAACGGCAACGATGCTTCCCCGACCTGGGAGGATGTGACGCAGGCAGTCGTGAGCGGGAATAAATTCTTTCTCACAAATAAAACGAAAACAGCAAGCGATTGGGGATTCAACTTCCGGATCAAGGTGAACCGAAACGATGCGGTCGGGGATTGCTACATTGCATCGGCAGGGGGGAATTTTGAATAATGAGTGTACATCATAAGCAGACAAGCATCAAAAACAAGCCCAAAACGGTGCAGGAGCTGACCGAGGAAAACGAACAGCTCAATGAGCAGGTCCTTTCCCTGACGGAGGCGCTTTTGAACCTTCAGTTTGAAAACGACATGGGAAATCTCAAAAATTTATAAACAGAACAGGAGCATGACTTATGAAATCTTTTACTTACAATCTTTGCAAACTTCTCATTGACAACGGCAGAACCGAGGAACTGCAGCAGAAGCTCGACGTATTTTTCGCGAACGACAGATTAACGATGGAGGAATACACTGAACTTTGCGCCATGCTGACCCCGAAGGAATAGGATGGGAGGGAAACGGATGAACCATATCGTATGGAGCTACGGAACGAAAGGAATCGAGCTGAGCAGCGTCGTATCCGTGATCGGGACCGGAGCGGTTGCCCTCTTTGGCGGTTGGGACAAGCCGCTCAAGGGGCTTCTGATTTTTATGGCAATGGATTTTGCGTTGGGTGTTTTGGCAGCGATGAAGAATGGAGAGCTCAACAGCAAGGTGGCGTTTTGGGGCGGAGTCAACAAGCTGGTGGTTTTGAGCTTTGTGGCGGTCGGGGTGGTGCTCGACGGGGTCCTGCCCCTGAGCGAGCCGTACTGCCGCACAAGCATCATCTTCTTCTACATCGCAAGGGAAGGGCTGTCCCTGATCGAAAATTACGGCAAGCTTGGCGGAGAGCTGCCGAACTTCCTCAGGGAAATGCTGGCGCAGATGAAGGATACGCACGACAAAGGAGGAAAAGAGAATGCGAAATAAGGAATTTGTAAAGAAGGCAATCGACATTGCAAAGAACTACAAGACACTGTATGTGATGGGGTGCTTCGGCGCACCGCTCAACAGTGCGAACAAGGAGCGGTACATCCAGCACCATCCCTACAATGCACAGCCGCAGCGCGCAGCGATGATCCGCGCCGCCGACGGGGAAACCTTCGGTTTTGACTGTGTGTGCCTCATCAAGGGGATCTTGTGGGGCTGGAACGGCAGCACCTCCAAAAGCTACGGCGGCGCAGGCTATACCGTGAACGGCGTCCCCGATCTGACTGCGAATGCCATGATAAAGGAATGCAAAGCGGTTTCTTCAGGGGATTGGAACAAGCTCGAGGTGGGCGAAGCTCTGTGGTGCGAGGGACACATCGGCATCTACATCGGGGACGGTCTGGCGGTGGAATGTACCCCAAGCTGGAAGAACTGCGTGCAGATCACTTCCGTCGGAAACATTGGTGTAACACCAGACTATCCGACCAGAAACTGGACGAAGCACGGCAAGCTGCCGTGGGTCGAGTATGAAGCAGAGGAACCAACCAAGCCGGAGCTCCCGCCGATCACGGGCGAAGGAGCCTACCGCATCACCGGCACCATCGGTGGCCAGCCGGTGGAGCTTGTGATAGAAAGACAGTAAAGCAGGAATAAGGGATAGCATAAGCCCCTCCTCAGTCAATCAAGAAAAAGATTGGCTGGGGAGGGGCTGTTTTTGTTTGAGAGAAAATATCAAGGATGAGGGGAGAACGATGAAATAGTAGGATGTAGGTGGTAACAGATTACACATTCGGCATAGGATAAGATAAACAGAATTTTACTGCAAAAAATAAGAAACAGTATAACAAGATTATTCGGTAATCCGAAAAATAAACGACATACATAGAAAAGTAATTTTGTATAAATCAAATATTTTACAAAAAAATTAGAGAAAAAGGGTGTACTTTTGAAACATTTTGATTTATCATTAAATCATATAAAAAGATTGTTGAAATACAAGTTGGAGGGAGGTATATCAATGTACGATGTTTTAGATGTTTGCAGATATATTATAAATTACTGTGATCGTATGAGATACAGCATTTCAAATTTGAAACTTCAAAAGATTTTGTATTTTGTTCAGGCATATTTCCTTGTATCAAATGACGATGGGTATGCATGTTTTAGGGAAACCATTGAAGCATGGGATTTGGGTCCAGTTGTTCCAAAAGCATACCATGAATTCAAGCAATATGGAAGTAGTAACATACCACCTCAATCAACCTATGTTACATTCGATGAGAATATATGGGATTCTAAAATAGAGCAGTATGATGATAATGTTATCAGAGAGGAAGATAAACAATCAATAAACGATGTTGTTGATAGCTTTTCAAAATACTCGGCGAACCAACTTGTTGAAATTACTCATAGACAAAGACCATGGTATAATGCATATAAACCACACAAAAATGTTAAAATCACAAATTCTGCAATAGAGGAGTATTTTAATGAACAAATTAGACAATAATTTCTTATTGAATACTGATTGTGAATTAAATATATCTAAAAAAGAATTTGATTTTAATGAACGAATTGAAACAGCTCATGCTGTAATGTTAGATATCTGCAAATCATTGTTAAATGATACCGGTAGAAAGTATGATGCGGTCAAAACAATAGAAATAATAGATGACTATATAAAGAAAGAAAATAAGCTTGATCGGATATTATATTCTGATATCAGTAATTATATTTTCGAACTTACAGACAAGCAAATTGATAAATTTATCTCTAATACAGAGAAACTATTAGAAGTAGTTCAGACGACAGAAAGTCACAGCGATATTAAATCTATGGTTATCAAAATACATGATCATGTTCTCTTAGCTCATGTTCAGAAAAATAGTATCCAAAAAAATCTATATCAAGCGGTAGCTACATCAAAACAAAATCTTCAAAAAGATATCGACAGAGCATTAAAAAATTCAGAGAAAGAATACATCGGAATTTTGGGTATCTTTTCATCTGTTGTTCTTGCGTTTACTGGAGGAATTGCTTTTTCTACCTCTGTACTGCAGAATATTCATTTAGCAAGCCCCTATCGAATTTTTGCAGCAATTATCCTTATTGGTTTTGTCTTCATCAATATCATTTATCTTCTGTTTCATTATATCGATAAAATTGTGCATGGAAATACGCAAAAACGGCATTGGTACATAATAGTAGTTGATTTTGTGTTGGCAGCACTGTTGATTGGTGTCGGTGTGTCATGGTACTTTGGTTTTTTTGATGAGAAATCGTCCTATCTAGAAAGTATCCGGCAAATAGAGGAGCAAATAGAAGAAGAACTGCAAAATGTGTTAAAAAGCAAGATCAACGTAAGCATTACAGTAGGTGACCAGCCCCAAGAACAAATTCCATCACAGGATCCATATGCAGAACCCACGGAGCTTGATGATGTGCAGACAGAAGCAGAATAATAACCCACTTTAAAACACACTCCTATTTTTACAGTGGAAAAATACTTGTATTGTTGAATAGGGTGGGTCGAGTATGAAGCAGAGGAAGCAATCAAGCCGGAGCTTCCGCCGATCACGGGCGAAGGAAGCTACCGTATCACCGGTACGATCGGCGGTCAGCTGGTGGAGATTGTGATAGAAAGACAGTAGATCAGGATAAGGGATAGAATAAGCCCCTCCTCAGTCAATCAAGAAAAAGATTGGCTGGGGAGGGGCTGTTTTTGTTTGAGAGAAAAATGAGAATATCTGTTTGCTGATACAGAAAAGTATTCAAAAAGCAATGGTAGATTATGGAAAGGAAATGTGGTAAAATAAAAGATACATTGGGATTACAATCTGAAAATAATTCAGATACATATATTCAGTGGGATGTGCAAAGAAAGGAAGCATTTGAATGGACAAGACAGACTATAAATATCGAATTGATAAGATTTGTTTCAAGAATAATTCATCTTTTGAGCCAAAGAGGATCAATGTATTTATTGGTGCAAACAATTGTGGAAAAACACAGCTTCTAAAAGATATACTTGCATATATAACAGGAAAAAATGATAATAGAGTCTTTGTAGAAGAGCTGGAGGTGCCTTATCCGCAATCGTGGGATGAGATGCAGCAGGCTTATGATATGAAAATAGCCACAAGGGATCATGGTGTACAATTTCAGCACATTTCTCCTACATTTGATGAAAATCCAGTGGGATTTGTATATCGAGAATACACAGAGCTGGTAGATGTAATTACTCATTATTTGGAAGAAAACAAACAAGAATTTCGTGCCATCACAGGCGCGGGATTGGTAAGTTATTTAAACACTGATAATAGGCTAAACCTATCGAAGAGTTATAGTGTAGAAGCTAATTTGAACAGTCGTGGAGCTAAAAATGTATTAGAAGCGTTATATCAATCTGACTCCAATTCCGTACAAAAAGTTAAAGAATGTATCAAGAAGATCTTAAATATAGATGTATTTTTGAATCCATATAATTTAGGCTCGTTAGAATTTAAGGTAGGGGAGGACTTTTCATCTGTACCAACCGATCCGCAGGAAGCAAACAAGTATCTTGCCAGATTTGAATCCCTTGATTCTCAAGGGGATGGACTAAGGAGTGTATTGGGAATAATCGGAGCGATGGTGTCCACCCAAAAGCCTATTATTCTGTTAGATGAACCAGAAGCATTCCTACATCCGCCACAGGCTTTGCGATTAGGCGAAATTATTTCGGAACTGGTGGATGAGAATCAGCAAATATTCATTGCTACCCATAGTGCTGATTTTTTGAGAGGACTTCTCAGTGCATCTCAGAATTCCGTAATTGTACATCTTGATCGCTCTTATTGTAACACACAGACGAATGTTTTGGACCCTGATACGCTTCATAAAATCGTCACAAATCCTCTCCTTTCTTCGTCAAGGGTTTTAGAGGGAATGTTCTATAAAGGAGTAGTTGCAACAGAGGCAGATGCAGACACTGTATTTTACCAGCGACTATTTCAAAAAATTGGTGGAGCTGACCAAATCCATTTTGTTCATGCACACAATAAGCAAACACTTAAAAAAGTTGTAGAACCATATCGTAAGTTGGGGATTAGGTTTGCGATGATTGCCGATGCTGATGTTATTAGAGATCAGAGTGAATTTGGTGCTATACTTAAAACAATAGTAGATAAGCGTTTGAAAAATACAATAATGGATGATCGTGAGAAGATCATGAAGCACTTCCAGAGTAAAAATAAGCGTGATATCTTACAGGAACTAAAAGAGAAAACGCAAAAACTTATTGATGAATGTGTGATTTCTGAATCATCTACGGAAGAAGAATGTGAAAACAAATTAGAAAATTTTAGAAGAAAGTTAAAAAAACTTCGGGAAGGCTCAGATGACCTTTCTGAATTTAAGGAAAAAGGTCGTGCTTCACTTCCTTTAGAACTTCAGGAAACTTTCGATTCATTATGGAATATGTGTGCCAATGCTGGACTTTTTATAGTGAAAGTTGGTGAATTGGAATCTTGGTTAGAAGAATATGGAGTAGAAAGAAAAGATAATAAAGCAACATGGATATCAGCTGCGTTGGATGAAATACCAAAAATCTCATATGATGCAGGTAAAGAAATATGGAAGTTTATGGATGAGTTAAAAAATTTCTTAATAGATTCGGATAAAGGATTAAAATAAATCTCCATTTCAACCTCTTTTAACAGCTTGAAGTATCCTTCAGGACGTTACAGTAATACAGCCCGTTAATATACAGATAAAAATCATTATTTCTCTGGCTTTTTACATCATTTATATTGCGAAAAAATCAAGGATGAACAAAGAGCCAATTTCATATAGAAATATATTCATAGACAGGATATGATTGAAAAAGAACTGTTTTGTATGGTATTATTATGTATAAAGTATATAGAATCGTACCCTGTGAAAGATTTTGATTGTGTAACAAATAAAGAGGTTTTTATATGAAATTGTACATTGATAATTTTGCAAAGATAAAAACGGCTGAAATTGTCGTGGATGGGATCACCGTAATAGCAGGAGATAACGATACCGGAAAAAGCACCATCGGTAAGATTTTATTTTCTTTGTTTAACGCAATTTCAGGAATTGAGAGCCGGATCGCAGAACAAAGAAAAATGGAAATCCACAATAAATGCCAAAAAATCATAAGGAATTATTTCTCAAACAATGCATACAGTCTGATTCCAAACCAGGAACGATCTGCCTGGATGGTGGCAAGAAGCATCGGTGATAAATTAGATTTTCTGGGCAAAAATGCGGGGTATACAGAAGCGAATATCAGCAACACAGTCCGAGAGAGCTTGAACTTGCTATACAAAGAATTCAATACAGAAGAGGAAGCCAAGCAGTTAGACACAGAGGGTGTTGTGGATGAAGTTACACAAACCATTCAGGAAATTTTGAATTTACCGGATGCACCAATCATTCGTGAAATTTTATCAAGGTATTTTCGAGAGGTGTTCCACAAACAAATCCAGCATGTAAACCATCCTGACGCAGACACCGAATTAAAACTGGAAATAAAGGATAAACAGATCGAGCTGGCATTTATGAATAATGAATGTGAGAGCTTTAGTACAGATATTGCACTGGAGCACAAGGCAATTTATATCGATGATCCTTTTGTAGCAGATAAGATGAATCAGGAATCATTTTTCATGAATCTTTCCGACGACAGCCTGATGAACCAGACTTTAGCAAAATGGCTGAGAGGAAAAGGAGAAAAGAGCGATATCATAGATGGAGTGATCGGCAGCGTTTTGGCAAAAGAGAAACAATCTGCCATCTATGATCTGCTGCAGTCTGTAGTACAGGGCACGATTATTCGCGATCAAACGGATGAGTTTTACTTAAAACGGGAGGGTATGAACCAAAATCTTTCCATTCAGAATCTCTCCACAGGCTTAAAATCATTCCTCATCATACAAAGGCTGTTGGATGGTGTGATTGGGGAGAAGGATGTCCTGATCTTAGATGAGCCGGAGATCCATCTGCATCCACAGTGGCAGCTTATTTATGCAGAACTGATCGTGCTGCTGCAAAAACAATTCGATCTGTCGATTTTGGTTACGACACACAGCCCGTATTTCTTGGATGCGATCAATTTATATTCCATCAAGCACGGGATCGATTCAAAAGTCAATTACTATTCAGCCTGCATGGATGAAGACGCTGTTAAAATGGAGAATGTGACAAACGATTTGGAAGCAATCTATAAAAAGATGGCAGCTCCATTTGATATTCTGGATACACTGCGCGACGAGCTTCAGAACAGGTAGGGTGAGACAATATGCAGCAGAAGACCATTGATTCCTTACATCCTATTTTGAAAAATAATATCTGCTCCATGAAAACAGCATCCTATGATGATAAAAATAAAATGTTTCTGTCGCAGAGCAGGATCAAGGTGATCCATTTTGACAACATCCCGAATGAATACAGCAAAAGAAAACACTTGTCCATGACGCCAAAATCGAACGATGCACTTTATATTTCGGGTGACGACTGGTACTTTATCGAGTTTAAGAATGGCCAAGTGAAAAAAGAGGACATCTTCCGAAAAATTTATGACAGCCTGATTATGCTGATCGAGCTAAAGATCATTCCGGATCTCGATTTCTCCAGAAGCAACATCTGCTATATCCTGGTTTGCCATACCAATGATCAAGGCAATGCAGTTCAAAGCTCTGCAAGCAGAGCCAAAATTGCAAACGGCGTTAGATGCAATGCACATCAGTATAAAATGCTGTATGATACCCATAAATTCAAGGAATACCTGTTTCACGAGGTCCGCACCTGTGATCCGGATGAATTCCAGAGGTATTTTATCGATGTGATGGAGTGGGCAGAAAACAGCGAAGATACCAAGGATGCCATGGACATTCCTTAGACACCGCATCCGCAAGGACACAAAGTTTAAGAGAGCAGCTTGTCCTATTCACAAGCTGCTCTCCTTTTTATTCGATACAGATATCATCTACGCACAGAAGAACTGGCGCATGTAGAAATGATCTGCGCCATTGTCTACCAGCTCACGC
>JAHHTP010000042.1 GCA_020024615.1 Oscillospiraceae bacterium | reverse complement strand
GGGTAGTAAGAATACCAAGGCATAAAAACAGGCCGCTTTAGCGGCGGCCTGTGAAGTTAATGCGATTGGTCAACTTTTTCAGTGCCCCTTAAGGGGCTGCTGGTAATAAGCCCTTCTAGGGATTGTGCAAACCACCTGTTCAACTGGTGGTTTTGATTTTATACTGGAAGCGTTCATGATTATAGAAGCGGTCAAGAGCCATGGTAATAAAGAGGCAGGAGCAAAGCGCAACAAAGAAAAATCGATCCAGAAACAGGATAAAGCTATTTACATCCGGTTTGAAGCTGGGCACCGGAAAGCGGATACTGTGGTCAGCGGGAAGGGAAAAGCAAGGCAAAACCATGAAAACACCATTGCAGCAGTTTTTTGCATTTTCTGCCGGAGTTTGTAAAAACCATCTGACCAGGAACTGCGGGACTTTGAGCTCGCTAAGTGCTGCACTCGGTTTGACAATTCATGCTGCCAATACAATGCGAATCATATTTTTGGATATAACATCTGAAACAGGCATTGTTTAATGCATGTTTGGTTCAATTCTGTTGCTTCCCTGTAATTGAAATTTTAGGTTAAATATGTCATAATTAATAAAAAAGTTAGCATATGGAGTGAATAATAGTGCAAAAAAATGGCGTATGGAAACATTCGGCATCGTTATGCCGAAGATTGATATCAGTCCTAATTGCATCTGTATGCACTGTCATTATTTTGTTCAGCGTTTATTTCTTTATTTCAAACAGACAAGCTTCAATTACCGAGCATATTCAGCAAACTGAAACCGCAGTGAAGATTTCTGCGCAGAATATTGATTACTATATTGAAAATTGCATTACTTCTGCACGCAGTGCATATATAAACCCTACGGTTTTTGACATTATGAACCGAAGTACTCCTGAAACGTTTTCCCTACAAGATGCAAACCACCTTTACGACTATCTAAAATCTGTTTATTTTTCAAGTTCTTCCGTAAAGCAAGTATTTTTGGTGTTACCCAGAGCAAATCGTACAATGCTTCTATCAACAAAAAATATGCAGTTTTCCATAGAAGAGTTCAGGGAAGACGATGATGATTTTCCGCAGTTCAACTCGTGGGAAACGATTTATGTTCAGCCGACACACGATATGTCCAACTACGGACATTTGATCCGTTTTAATGCTCTTCAGCCTAATGCTGAAGAGGATAATGTTTTTACAATTTGGTTACCCATTTATAACCTTCCGCAGGGAAACAATGTAATTGCATTGATGGCCCTTGATTTTCCGGTGTCTTTTTTAAACGACAACTGTGGACTGATCTATAACGAAGATGAACAAATGTATATTACCGATAAAAGCGGAAAGGTTTTTGCGTCTTCTAATTCGGATGCACTGTCTTGCAATTTGAACAATCTTTGTCCAGGCCTAAGAAAAGTAGCAGATAAATCGAAGTCCTTTCATGTTGTAGATGATAATGAGCTGATTATAGGTCGAAAGCTGGAATCGAAGTTCCTTGATTGGTGCCTTGTAAAATTAGTCCCTATGACAAAAATATACAACGAAAACCTGAAGCAGACGATTGTGCTGATTGGGATCTTTTTTGCGGGGCTGAGTGTTGTTGTTATAATTAATGTTCGATACATTCGCAGGTATACTGCACCACTTCGCCAGATTACGCAATGCATGGAAAATGTGGTATATGAGAAAAAATGGAATCAGGCTGTACGCTTGTCCGACTATGTTTCGTATAACAAAAGCGATGAAATCGGAAGATTGATTGTCACTTTTGATTCTATGATTTCTTCAATTCAATACTACATTATTCGTCAATATGAGCTGGAGCTTTCCTATTTGAAATCTACGCTTAAAATGCTTCAGGCGCAGATCAACCCTCATTTCATTTATAATACTCTGCAAAGTTTAGCAACGCGGTCTTTAAAAAATGATGATACAGAACAGTACCAGATGATTTCATCTTTTGGCCAAATGCTGCATTACGCTATGGTTCTGGAACCTGCAATGGTGCCGTTACAGCAGGAGCTTGATTATGTGCAAAGATATATTGCTTTGCAGAAAATGAGGTTTAAGCATGAAGCAACTATTGAAATTATTATGCAGCCCGGAGCGGATCAACTTTTGATTCCCCGCATGACACTTCAGCCGCTAATTGAAAATTCCATTATGCATGGCGGCATATTAAAGCGCCCGAATACATATCTGCAAATACGCGTGGAGTACAAAGATAAATTCACTTTGATTGAAATCCGCGATAACGGAGTTCCGGTATCGGAGGAGGTCAGCCGCCATTTTGCTTGCTATGTCAATGCGATACGGCGATGGTATCTCGATTATATTCTGAAAAACAGCGCCGAGCCGCATTCTTTACCGGATAGCTACGAACATTTTACTGACAGTGGCGATCATTCATCCATAGGGATGGAAAATGTCCTTTTGCGTTTAATGCTCAACTTTGGAGCAGACTGTGAAGTAAATATCTTCGGAAATGATATTAGCGGAACAACAGTCACGCTCCGATTCCCTCACCGCTTGGTTCAATTCTGATAGGAGAATTTTATGAAAGTTTTGATTGTCGATGACGAACTGGATGTAATTGACGCCATACAATTATTGGTGCCATGGGAAGAATTGCACATCAATTGCGTATTTTCAGCTTGTGATACATCGGGAGCTAAAAAACTTTTAATGGAAGAAAAGCCTGAAATTGTGATTTTGGATGTGGTGATAGGAGATGATATCGGTGTAGATGTTGCGCGCTTCATCACAGAAAATTTACCACAGACCAGGGTTATTTCTATTTCCGGTCACAGCGATTTTGCGTATGTTCACGATATGTTTATTCACGGTTGTGTCGACTATTTATTAAAGCCGCTTGAGCCTCATCAACTTTTGTCTGCGCTGAAAAAAGCAATTGATTCTATTACAAGCGAATCAACACAAGCAGATGAGCATAATCACCGGCGCCTGAGCGAACTGACCGAACAGCAGCGTCAGTTGATGCTGGTGGAGATGATCAATGGTGACAATTCAAATGACGTTTATTCTGAACTGTGCAGCTGTGATGCAAGGCTTAGAAAATCCGCAGAATGCAGGATTCTTGTCTGCGATCTTTTTTTTGTGTCCTGTTACGATTCATCATTGCAGGAAGCATTTGCTGTGCTTCGGGATTTTTTGGAAAAGCATGGATATGGAATCCTTTTAACAGATGAACAGCGGTTTCAAACCTGTGTAATACTTTTGTTTTCTAATACAGAAGATGCACTTTTTCAGATGCAGGATATTCTCCAATCAATTTATAGGAAACAGAAAGTTTATATGGCTTTTGGATGTAGTGATGTCTGCAAATTGCCGGATGGACTGGCAGCCGCATTTGACCAAGCCAGGCTTTCCAATATGAACATAAACCATTCGTGCTTTTTCAGCTTTTATACCGAATCGATGAAGACAGAAAGAATACATACCAATATTCGGACAGAGAACCAGATGCTTTCTGCTCTTCTGATCGGCGAAAAAGAGCAGATAAAGATAGCAGTGCACAAATGGATAAAGAATATCGAAAGTAATCAGGATTGGAATTTAGGGAGAATCAAAGCGGTTTGGATTTATTTTTTCAAATTATACCAGCAATGGATCGAATATTTTCGTGATCAATATCCTCGCTTCAGACATAAACAGGCAATGTATCAATCTCCTCCGTTTTCCCTTCCGATCGAGTGGAATTTTATTGAGCAGACACTTACGGGATATTTTTGCAAAGTAATGGAAACGATTCATTACGATATCGTGTCTGTCCGAGAAAGCAACAGTACAATGAATGAGGTAGCAGATTACCTTTATCTGAATTTTGCACAGCCGTTCGATCAGCGGGAGTGTTCTGTTCTTTTCCATATGAATAAAGAATATATGTGCCGTAAGTTCAAGGAAACATTTGGAGTTGGGATGGTAACTTATTTGACCAATATTCGTATCGAACGCAGCAAAGAATTGCTTATCAGTTCTGATATGAAAATTTTGGATATTGCGCATGCTGTCGGCTTTTCAGATGAACGGTATTTCACAAAATTGTTTAAAAAGAAAACCGGTCAGTCGCCTACCGCATATCGGTTGAAACCGTGAAAAGTTGTATGGCCGACAGATCATAAAAAAACGCGCCCGAGCACACAGCATTGTGGGCTCGGGCGCGGCTTTTGGGGCTTTATTGAGATTTTCTCTTTGCAAGAATACGGTTATATGCTTCGCTCGGGGATTCGTTATGACAGCTTGACCAATCGAACTCTGTCAGATCGTCTTCAGAATAATATTCTACCCACACATAGAAAACTTCCTTTCCGGGTTTGCCGATCAACTTATGATCGCGGCCGCCGAAGATGAATGAAAAATCACCTGCGTGCTGAGGCGCCAGTTCGCCTTCCACATCCAGATCAAAGTCTGAGTTGCCTAAGCAATAGTTCCACTGGTGAACGGCAGGATGTCCCTTTTCATCAGTACCTGAACCAATAGCGTGGACGACGCCGATTGTGACATGCCCGAGCATCATGCCCTGCAAGATGCTCCAAGAGCGGGTGCCGGGCATTTTGCAGGACTGATCATACTGCGTTCCATCGGTATAACGCTTAAAGAACGGCAAATGCTTATGCCAGTGACCAAATTGGGATTTATCCCAGTCGTTCATTTTGAAAACACCCATAATGAACTCAACATCATCTACGGCGCCTACGGTATAGGCGGATTTATCAAAATCAGGAATGAAAAATGCGGGTTCATCAACATAGAATTTTTCTTCACCTGCGTTGATGTAGGCGCGTTTGCCGTTGAAAATCAAAAGCACCATTTTTTCAGGTTCAAGCTTCGGATTGACAACACATCCTGCCTTCAAATTGCAGCGATAGAATTTAATGTCGTAATGCTGGATTTCTTCAAAATCTCTGTCCAGAGGCAGCTCAATAATTGAGAAGCCGTTTTCATCAAACTTTTTTTCAACGTCAGCGTAGCAAACATAGGGATAACTCATGACGGCACATCCTTTCTTATGGCTTTTTAGTGGCCTCTTTTACTTGTGTTGAATTCAACCCACACATAGTGTACTTCCTGTCCGTATCCGGCGTATAGGCTGTGATCCGGTCCTGCCGGAATGAAGTCCCAGTCACCGGCCTTGCGATCGTATCGTTCGGTTTCATCGCCGGAACCGACGCTCAGCTGATAATCGGCGTTGCCGACAGCATAATTCCACTGATGCACTTGCGGATGACCTTTCTCAACGGTGCCGCAACCGTTTTTGCCTTGGCAGATGCCGACTGTCAAACGACCCAGACGATCAAATTCGCCAAACAAAACTGTGCGGGACGTCATCCCAAGAGTTTTACAATCCTGGTCGTAACGATCACATTGATCTTCGCGACGATAGAACGGCAGATGCAGCCGGGTGTTTTCAGCAGCTTCACGATCATGCGAATCCATATTGGCAGTAACCATAATGAACTCCATGTCGGTAATGGCCTGAATCGTATAGCTCATTTTGTCATAATCAGGCACATAGAAGCATACACTGTTGATCTTATGCATTGCTTGAGCATCTGTCACAAGGCCTGCGCTGTTCGTTCCATCAAAGACGTAAAGAACAGAACGATCTGCATAAAGCTCTGGGCGTAAAACACTGCCTGCTTTCATGAAATATTTGAATGCATGGACTTCGTCATGCGTTCCGGGCAGCAATTCGATTTTGTCGATGCCGTTTTTATCATAGTTGCGAACGTGACTTGCATCATAGTAAATATGTGCTTTCATCTCTTATACCTCCATATGTTTTCTTGTAATGCTGCCGGCCAATAAATTAGACTGCAGCAACACGGCTGTTTTGTGATTGATCCGACAGAATACAAATCAGTTGTACTTGCCATCGGCATAATCTTTGAATATTTGCTCATATTGTGTTGTAAACTGTTCACGGGTAATTTGTCGGCCGACAAATTCCGCCCAGTTTTTCTGCATATCGGTCTGGATTTCAACAGGCATATAGGTATGCATAGATTCGGAAGCTTTTTCATCCTTCATCAGGGCAACAACATCAGCTGCGATCGAAGGCAGGTTTTCAGAAACTTCAAGAGAAACAACCGCTGTCGGAGAGCCCATGGTTTCCTGATGCCACAGACGCGCTTCCTCAGAAGATGCGATAAAACTCAGGAAATCTTTGGCGGCAGCAATACGAGCGGGATCTTTGCTGTCGGTAACAGCTGCTGCAATTGTCTGCTTCTGCAGATGATTTGTACCGGCTTCGTTGGAACAAGGCAGAACATCCTGTTTTACATGATCGAGCAAATCGGGATTCGTGCTTTGTATATTAGGGGTTTCCCAAGAACCCTCGCCGACAAGCATTGCACATTCTTCAAGGAAAAATGCGTTGCGGCAAGTCCACTTATCAGTAGCAATGGCACCTTCCTGAGCATACTCAATCAGGATTTCATATGTATCAAGAAAATCGTTCCATTCTTTGTCATTGGCAAGATCCATGTCCTTTCCGGAAAGCATCTCGTTCAGGAAGGTCATCTGGTCATCTTTGTTGCCAAGCCAAGTGGTACCCACCCAGTTGTAGAGGTTTAAATAAGTTTCTGCCCACTGATGCATAAAGGGTTTAATACCTGCTGCGGTCAGGTCTTCACAAAGCTTTTTCAGTTCATCGCGTGTCTGCGGTGTGTGATCCCAGCCGGCATCCTTAAGCAATTTAGTATTGTACAAAATACCAGTGCCTTCGACATAAATAGGCATAATGATCATTCCTTGATCTGTCGTGCCAAGCTGTTTCTGTTCCGGTGTCAATTCATTATAAGCGGGGCATCCCTCGCTTAAATCTACACAGTATTGGAACCAATCCTGATCAGAAATGCCATAGCTCAAGGAAATTATGTCGGGGAGTTCACCGGCGCTTAAACCTGCTTTCAGCAAATCACGATATTTGTCGGAGCTGGGGAAGGTTGCGTCGATATTGCCGATTTCAGGATGCTGTGCTTTGTAGGCATCAATCAAAACATCAAAGTTGTCGGTCCATTGACCAAGTGGCATTGAAACGACCAGATCGATCGAGCCATTGGCAGGCTTTCCTGCTGCCGTGGAATTCTCTTCACCGTCGGCGTTTTGGGATTCACCTGGTTTACCGCCACACGATGCCAGGCTAAATACCATGGCTGCCGCCAATAGAATAGATAGAACTTTTTTTGCCTTAAACACTATGTTTTCCTCCTTTAAATTAAATATTAATTTGTGGCCTGCAGCCACAAAGAGTACAAAATTAGCCTTTTACGGCACCGGCTGTTACACCATCAAGCACTTGCTTTTGCGCAATAATAAAGAAGATAAAAAGAGGTAAAATGGAAAGTGTAACTGCGGCCACTGCCGTATCCCATGAGAAAAATGCTTCATTAAACAGTGACTGCATTGCAATTTGCAGGGTACGCATATCCTTTTTTACAAGGATAAACTGGGTCATCAGATAATCATTCCAGTAAGTTAAAATCTGCAGAGATGCAATTGTGAACACTGTACCGCGGATTAAAGGAAAGACGATTTTCCAAAATACACCCAGCGTGCCGCATCCATCAATGATGGCGGCTTCTTCAATTTCCAGGGGCACCGATTTTACGGCGCCTGATACAAGGAACATTGACATTGGAAGAGAGATCGCCCAAAAGCTGATAATAACACCGTACAAATGGTTGCCAAATTCGAGGAGCCCGATTACTTTTGCAAATACAATCATAATACATTGAAATGGAACGCACATACCGCATAAAAACAAGATATTCAAGGTTTTGGTGAACCAATCATGATGCCGCGCAATCCAGTATCCGGTCATCCCTGAAAATACTACACATCCGATTGTTGAAAAAACAGAAATAATTACGGTATTTTTCAAAACTGTGAGAAAATCCAGACGATTCCACGCTGATATAAAGTTTGACAGCGTAAATTCCTTAGGCCATGCCGCAATATTTTCAGCAATTTCGCTATAGGGTTTGAATGAATTTAAAACAGTAAAGTACAGAGGAACCAGAACAATCAGTGCACTGATGCAAATCAGAAACTCTCGAATTAAAGTGTCGATTTTATCACGCCGTTTCATTATTGCTGCACCTCCTTACGGGAAGTGAGTGACACCTGCGCAAACGAAATTATAACCAATATGATAATGAAAATCACAGATTTTGCGGCACCGAACGCCATATGGTTGCTGCGGAATGCGGTGTTGTAGATATTCATGGTTACACCTTCAGAGGATCGGAACGGGTTACCGTTTGTCAGAGATATATTGGTATCGTAAAGAAGCATAGCCCAGTTGATTGCAATAAACATGCATCGCGTAATGGAAGGCATCAGCATAGGAATTGTTATTTTACGCAGAATCTGAAATTTCGATGCACCGTCAATTGTAGCAGCTTCAATGTAACTTGCATCAATGGAAGAAAAACCGGCGCCATAGATAATCATAAGATAACCGGATAATGTCCAAGTCATGACAATAACCAGTGCCCAAAACGAAGAGCTCTGTGTTGTGAACCAGTTTTGTGAGAACCAAGACAATCCTGTCCATTCGCCAAACTGCACAAAGACGTTTTGAAAAATAAACCGCCATAAAAACCCAAGGATAACCCCGCCGATGATTCTGGGCACATAGATAAGCGCTCTCCACAAATTTCGGAAAGGAATGTCCTTTGAAAGGATATAGGCCCAAGCAAATGCAAGGAAATTTGAAAATATCACTACCAAAAAGCTGAACCGAATGGTGAACCAAAGGGATGTCCAATATTCTGATTCATGAAATACTTTTATGTAGTTTGAAAATCCAACCATGCTGAATGAGGAATTAATTCCGTTCCAATCTGTGAACGAATAAAAGAATTCGCCGCATAACGGCACAAGAAACAGTACAGTGTACATTAATACAGACGGGCCCATAAAAACAAAGAAGTTTGCTATTTTGCGCAGTTTTTTTGATCCACTTCGGGAAAGAGAATGTTTCATATTGGATCGCTCCTCTCCGACTAAAGTATTAAGAATTGTTTCTTCTGTTAAGTAGTATACTCTTTGCCTAAAAAATAAAAATGGAATATTTTGAGTTAAAGGTGTAAAGTTTTGACAAAATAGCTATAATTGATGTAAATAGTTGATAAATACAATGATAAAAGCACAAAACGTGCCGTCGCGCTTTTGGCGGACAAGGTTTGCCTTTAGAGTGACATATCAAAAATACGGCGTTTTAATTAAATCCGCAGTGTTTCTTTGGGGGATATATCATACCGAAAACAAACAGAATTTTTGCAATAGGCGTTGTATGTGACAATTGGGTATGGCAGTCTGTAAATGCAGTAATGCTTTAATTGGGAGTGTTGATGCCAAAAGACCGAAAAGGCGCAAGGACAAGTGCGGTGAAAAGCAAGAGCGCATCCAGAGAAAAATCAAAAGCAGTGGTTGCCGAAGCAAGTGCAATGAAGCTGACCGAGTGATTGAATGGCTGAACCGGAAAATCTGCCGACGCACTCGTGTGGTGGGTATCTTCCCGGACGTCAGCTCTTTGCTTATGCTGGTTTGTGCCAGGCTGCGGCATGCTGCTGGAACTTGGTGGGGATGCATATGAAGCATTCAGAATCGGCTCTGCGAGCAAAAAAGGCGTAGAAATCATAGAGGCAGAAGCATGCCCAGACCATATTCATATGCT
>JAHHTP010000041.1 GCA_020024615.1 Oscillospiraceae bacterium | reverse complement strand
AGTGATTATATCACATTTTTGTGCAACTTTGAGTTTTCAGATACGACCTAATAGGTGCACAATAAATGGAAATGTTTATTGTGGAAAAAGGAGATTGACGAAGTGAAAGAACAATGTTATCTTAAAGACAGAAAATACGATTGCACAATAGAATTAAAAATGCACAATAAAATCAATAAAAATAACTACAATATATACAAATGTGACCCATAAAAAATCAAGAAAACGCAAAAAAATTAATATAAAAAGAGAAATCGGTTTCTTAAAAAAGGAGTACAGAAATGGCAGCTACAATTCGGGATGTGGCAAATTTGACAGGCGTATCGCCGTCAACAGTCTCAAGGGTACTTAATAGCAAAGGCACAATATCCAAAGAAACAAAACAGCGCATTTTAAATGCAATGGAACAACTGCAATATGTGCCAAATGATGTGGCAAGGAATTTTGCCAACGGAAGTTCAAGGAATATTGCGCTGGTGATCGATGCCACAGACGCAGGGGCTTATGCTAACAATTTCTTTAACAATACCGTCTTTGGCCTCGAAACCGTCGCATGCAAAAAAGACTACAATCTCATTATCACCAGTGCACCATCAAATTCCAAAGGCAGTTCGGTTGTGGAAAAAATGATGCTGGGGAAAAAAATCGATGGGGTTGTTTTACCTATTTCGCTCGTCAGCAAAAAAATAATCAAAAAAGTGGAGACCCTTAATTTCCCCTGTGTTATCATTGGGCATCCAGAAGAAATCAGTGTTGAAACAAACTGGGTAGACATCAATAATGTGCAGGCAGCACAGTTGGCTGTCAAACATTTGCTTCACCAAGGCTACACAAAGCTGGCATTTCTCTCAAACGGCGATGCAAAATCTTTCAATAAAGACCGCATATCTGGCTTTTGCAGAGAATTAGCTCAACAGGGCCATGATGTGAAACCGCAGCATATCATACATGGCGAGCCTACTCTCAACAGCGGAATCGAAAATGTGAAAGCACTTTTGGAAAGCGAGGAGGCCCCCGATGCAGTGATTTGCAGCGATGACCGCTTGGCACTGGGCGCTTTGCGGGCGGCCCAAGAAAAGGGGCTCAAATCACCGCAAGATTTCGGGGTTATCAGCTTTGATAACACGGCAGTAACAGAATTGTCCCAGCCGGATATTACCAGCATTGATGTGGATACGTTCGATCTTGGTGTGCAAGCAGCAGAAATTTTGATTCGACAGATCGAAAATTCCGGATGCAATATTTGTCAAAGCTTGTTTTCAACAAAAATTATCGAACGTGCATCAACACAGCGATTGCTGAACAACAAATCATAAACAGAAACGAGGTAATGATCCATGAATTTGTCCGCAATCAGCCACCGTCCATCGAGAGATTATATCTATCCAAGGTCGGAACATGAACTGGCTCTTCAGCTGGTTACCGCACGAGAGGATGCCCGAAAAGTTACATTGTTCTATTGGGAACGGGGAGAGAACAATCCCCAAAAGCGCATCCAACTGCCACTGCACGTATCATTGCGGGATGCTTATCATGATTATTATCGGGTATCCATTCACACGCTTCCGATTGCGGCATATATTCGGTATTGCTTCCGACTGGAAAACAACAGCGAATGTGTTTGGTATGGCTCATGGGGATTTTCAACGCAGGAACCAGCAACGGAGGATAATTTTTTTGAGTTCTTGTGGCCCAATTTAGATGATTGCTATCGTGCACCGGTCTGGGCCGCAAATCAGGTGTATTATCAAATTTTTCCCGAACGGTTTTGCAATGGCGATGAAAGTTTGTCTCCTAAAGGAGTAGAGCCTTGGGGCAGTACGCCAACACGGGAAAATTATATGGGCGGCGATTTGCGAGGTGTTCTTGCAAAGCTGGATCACATTCAGCAGCTGGGTGCCACTTGTATTTATACAACACCGATTTTTTATGCAGCTTCCAATCACAAGTATGATACGGTGGACTATTATCAAATCGATCCAATGTTTGGGACCAAAGAGGATCTGCACAATTTGGTACAGGAAGTGCACAAGAGGGGAATGAAGATCCTTCTGGATGGGGTTTTTAATCACTGTGGATACTATTGGGATAAGTTTCAGGATGTAGTTAAAAATGGCCAAAGTTCACCCTACTGCAATTGGTTCTATATTCGGTCTTATCCTGTGGATCTGCAGCAACGCAATTATGAGTGTGTGGGCCATTATAAATGGATGCCCAAAATCAATTTAGCTAATCCAGATGCACGACTCTATTTTATAGAGGTTGGTGCATACTGGCTACGGGAGTTTGATATTGATGGTTGGCGCTTGGATGTGGCAGATGAAGTGCCGATGTCTTTTTGGGAAGAGTTTTCCTGCGAAATGAAAAGAGTGCGGCCAGATTGTCTGCTGCTAGGCGAATGCTGGGGCGATGCCCAGCGGCTGCTGATGGAAAATCGATTGGATAGCGCTATGAATTATTTGTTCCGGGATGCGGTCAAACTTTGGCTGGCCCAGCAAAAAATTCGGCCTTCAGGTGTTGACCATCTTTTACAGCATGCACTTGCGTGTTACCCTACAGAAACTGCGCTGTGTCTCTACAATCCTTTGGATAGTCACGATACCGCACGATTTTTATACGAGTGCAAAGGAGATGTCAATCGATTTCGGCTTGCTGTGGCACTGCAAATGACATTTCCGGGATGCCCAGCAGTTTTTTATGGAGACGAAATTGGAATGTCGGGAGATAACGACCCTGGGTGCCGTGTTGCGATGGAATGGGATGCTGCCAAACAAAACAGGGAGTTGTTCCAATGGTACAAAAAGCTCATTGCTATTCGTCATGATTCGCCGTCTTTGCAAAAGGGAGACTATCACGCAGTGCTGTGTGACGATGTCTCTAACTTGTACGGCTTTTGCCGCAGTGTGACAGAGGAAACGACATTGGTTTTGATAAATGCCGGAGAAAGGAGCTGCACAAAAGAAATAGAAATTCTGTGCACACAACCGGTGTGGCAGGATACGCTTGCCGGCAAAGCGCTTACGGCTGTGCCCAAACAGGCACACACTGGACAGCAGACGAAATGGGTAGGATGTATCAATACAGAGCTTCCTGCGTATTCCGTCCGCATTTATCAACAAACACAGAAAGGGAAGGTGTAATTATGAAAAAATCTACAATTAAAAAAACGCTGGCACTCTTTCTGACCGGAGCAATGACGTTAGCGGCGTTCACTGCTTGCGGCGAAAAAGCACCAGACGTTAGTTCCACTCCGCAGAAATCGAAAAAAGAAGAGATCACCACAATCAACTTCTGGCACCATTACAGCGCCCAGTCCGCAGAGAACGAAACCCTTACAAAGGTGTTAATTCCCAAATTTGAAGAAGAAAACCCGGGATATAAGGTCAATGCCGTTTCACACGAATGGGCAGACCTGCACGATAAAATTATGATCAGTGCCAGTTCCGATACATTGCCGGATGTGGCACGCCTTGACATTGCTTGGGTGCCTGAATTCCAAAAAATGGACATTTTGGTTCCGCTGAACAAAGAAATGAGCGATTATGACGCAACCGCCAAAGATCTGCTGCCCAGCGCTATGAGTACGGCATCCATAAAAGGCGACCAATATGCACTCGCACTCAACACCAACACAAAAATCCTGTTTTACAACGAAGAAGCACTGAAAGAAGTAAATCTGGAAGTGCCTAAAACGATGGATGAACTGTTTGCTGCTGCCAAGGCTCTTTCTGGAAAAAATAAGAATGGACAGCAAGTGTGGGGCTTGAATGAACCGGCTCTGTCCAGTTGGAACGTCCTGCCGTATATCTGGAGCAACGGCGGCACAATTACAAATGAAGATTATACAAAAGCCCAAGGATTTGTAAACAGCAAAGAAACTGTAGCAGCTGTACAAAAACTTGTTGATTTGTATAAAAACGGCGAGCTTGGCGGGTTTAACAGCGGTGATATCCCTATGACCGATGGTTTTGGTACCGGCCGCTATATGATGCTGCTCGAAGGCCCTTGGAAAACCGCAGAACTTGCAGGTGCCTATCCTGATTTCAAGTATGGCACAGCAGGTGTCCCGGTAGGCAGTGCCGGAGGTATCTCGGTCCTCGGCGGCGAAGACATTGCCATGTTTAAAAGCGCCAATAAAGAGGGCGCTTGGAAATTCATCCAATTTATGACCAGCGATTATGCACAAAAGGAAATGGCAAAATGCGGTCAGATTCCGGTTAATACCAAAACTCTGGAAAGCAAAGAAGTGAAAGAATCTGCCTTTGCACCGTTCTTGGAGGCAATCACTACAGCAAAAACACGTCCGCCGGTGGCATCTTGGGCCAAAATCGACAACGAACTGACTACTGCGATGACTGATATGATCATCAATAGTGCTGATGTGCAGAAGACTCTGGATCAGCTAGCAACAAAAATCGACACACTTCTTGCTGAGTAATCAGTATATCAGAAAAAATTTGATTTCGCAACTCTCTCTGGGCAAGATGGGGCCCGCTTTGCCCGGAGAGAACGATTTCACCAAGGAAAGGACCGACAACATGAAGCTTAAATCAAGACAGAGCCGACTTCAGGTTGGACTTTTACTGCTTCCGGGTCTGGCGTTTTTTGCATTGTTTACGATTTATCCCATTTTAAAGCTATTCTATATGAGCTTTTTAAACTGGGATATGGGGTCTATGCTTCGGCAAACATTTGCAGGGGTTGAAAATTACAAAGCGGTTCTTTCTGACGGAACTTTCCGCATTGCATTTACCAACACTTTGCTGTATACAGTTGTAACCGTTCCCGGGCAGATGATCCTTGGGCTGCTGGCAGCGGTCCTTATCAATGAAATTCCGCATTTTCGAGTAGGTTTTCGCGTCATCTATTATATTCCGGTTATTACTTCTTGGGTTATTGTTTCGCTCGTGTTTCGCTATATTTTTAACACAGAGGGAATGCTCAATTATTTGCTCACCAACGTTCTGGGATGGACTGGGCAATATATCCACTGGTTGGATAGCCGATGGGGTGGCTTATTTGTTGCAATGATGCTGGGAATATGGAAAGGCGTTGGCTGGAATTTGGTCGTATTTCTAGCTGCGCTCCAAAGTGTGCCAAAAGAACTATACGAATCGGCTGAAATGGATGGCTGCGGCAGCGTACAAAAGTTTTTCTACATCACGCTACCCTCCATCAACCCCACCATTTTGTTTGCGTTGGTGATGCTTACCATTGGTGGCTTCAATGTGTTTACTTCTGTCAAGATGATTACTGGCGGAAAGCCTATGCACCAAACGGAAACCGTTCTTACATGGATGTATTATAAAGCATTCACAACAGGGGAGTTTGGTTATGCAGCCGCTCTGTCGTTCATTGTGGCAGTTACACTGATTCTGTTGGCGGTGCTGCAGTTCAAGGCTATGAAACAAAAAGATGAAGCTAGGTAGAGGTGGGAAAATAATGCAAAAACTCAATAGAAAAAAAGCATCAGGCAATATGCTGCGCTATGTACTTCTGGTCATTGGCGGTTTTGTGTCTATCCTTCCCATGATCTATATGATTAGCACATCGCTCAAACCCAATGGCGCATTGTACGAGTTTCCACCCCGATTCTTCCCAAGTTTGAATGAATTGACAGGCGAAAACTATGTCTACATTTTCAAACAAGAAAAATTTTATCTCAATTTCCTAAACAGTGTTCTGGTATCAATTCTCACAGTTTTAATCGCGGCTTTTGTGGCTGCTGCTTTGGCATTCTGCCTCGCTAGATTTGAATTTATTGGCAAAAAACTGTTGTTTGGTCTGGTGATTGGTACGATGATCATTCCGGGAACAACCCTTATCATCACCCAATATCAGCTTGCAAGCCGATTTCATATTACAAACAAGTTGTTGGGATTGGTTCCGTTCTATGTTGCTTGGGTTATTCCATTCTCCACATTTATGATAAAAAGTTATATCGAAGGGATACCTAGAGATTTTGACGAGGCTGTTTATGCGGATGGGGGCAGTGTGTTCACAGTTTTCTTCCGTGTCATTCTTCCGCTGGCAAGCCCGGCTATTGCATCTGTGAGTATTTTTAACTTTTTGACAGCTTGGGAAGAATTCCCGTGGGCATTAACTGTGCTGAACGATGCTGAAAAACTTACCCTTCCCATCGCAATTTCCGGATTCTTTGGCCAGCATCAATTTACCCAATGGGGGTACGTATTTGCCATGTCGGTGGCAAGCTTAATTCCGGTTTTGCTCATCTTCATCTGCTGCCAGAAGTATTTTGTTTCTGGTTTGCAGGCTGGCGGGCTAAAAGGATGAAGACTTATGAATAGAAAGGAACTCATTATGAAATTGAAAAAAATCGGCACAAAGATGCTTAGTACAATCATAGCAGGTATGATGTTGAGCACAGTTGTTTTTGTGCCAACGGTATTTGCACAAGATAATATTGCTCCTGAATTGGAAAAGGAGTTTACTCCAGTACAAGCACTGGCGGGTGTGGACATCCAAAGCCAAATTGACAGTAGTTCGGCGCTAAACGAAAGTGATATAGTCTATATGATTTTAACCGATCGTTTTTACGATAGTGATTCCAGCAATAACGGTACGTTGGGCAAAGAATATCGTCCTGGTCAACTTAAATACACACAGGGCGGTGACTGGAAAGGTATTGAGCAAAAGCTGGACTATATCAAAAATTTAGGCGTGACAGCAATTTGGATTTCTCCTCCATCGGAAAATGAATTGCTAAGCCGAGATGGAGAAGAATCGGGCTATCATGGGTATTTTACCCACGATTATAATAAAGCAGATCCTCATTATGGAACAAAACAGGATTTGGTTGATCTGGTGGCTGCTGCGCATGCTAAAGGGCTAAAGGTGATCCTTGATGTAGTGCCAAATCATACAGCAGACTATTTTGCAGGGAATAAGAGCACCTATGATTCCCCGGATTATCAGCCAGCAGCGCCGTTCAATAATCCTGATTGGTATCATCATTATGGAGATATTACAAATTGGAATGATGAAAACCAAGTGCAAAACTATGATTTGGGAGGACTTGACGATTTAAATCAAGATCATCCTGAAGCGCGGCAAGCAATTAAGGATGCCTATAAAAGTTGGGTTGTGGATACCAAAGCGGATGGCGTCCGCATTGATGCTGCGCGCTCCCTGCCAAAAAAATTCATTCAAGAATTTGAAAACTATTTGGGTGTGCCCTCATTTGGCGAGATTTTTGTAGGCGATGTAGACTATGTGAGTGATTTTTCAAATTACGAATGGGGCGTGCTGGATTTCCCGCTGTTTTTCCAGGCGCGTGAAGTATTTGCACATGACGCCAGTTTTACAAACATAAAATCTGTTTTGGATCAAGACTATAAGTATAAAAATGTCAATCATCTCATCAATTTTATCGATAATCACGACCGCGACAGATTCTTGTGTTTGGCGGATGACAACTATCAAAAATTGCGCTTGGCATTGACCTTTATGTTTACTGTTCGGGGTGTTCCGGATATATATTATGGTACCGAGCAAAACTGTTTTGGTGGCGGTGTACCTACAGAATGGGCAGGCATTGCAAATAAAGAAAATCGAGAAATGATGCCAGGATTTAGTGAAGATGGAATTACATATAAATACATCCAGCGACTAAGCGAAATTCGCAAAGACTACAAATGCCTGCAAACAGGAACACAAAGGGAAATGTGGTGTGAAGATACAATTTATGCATTTTCCAGAAGAGATGATTCCAACGGGCAGGAGATTATAACAATTTTCAATAATGGAACAAGCAACGAAACTCGTCAAATTCCTCTGCGTGCAGAAAGCAGCTTACCAGTGGGAACAGTGCTGACGAATCTTCTCGATACATCCATTACAGCTACAGTTGTTGATGGTGGTGTAACGGGCAAACAACTCAATGTTTCCATCCCTGCAAAAACAGTATGGGTTATGACGTCGAATGAAGTGTCTGCATACACGCCAGCGGAAAGAACTGTAACTACGATTCGAGTACATTATGATGTGGGGTTGGGAAATACAATGTATTTGCGTGGTTCGCAATATCCTTTTACTTGGGATAAAGGCCGCAGTATGTTGAATGTATCCGCTGATGGTTGGGTATATGAAACCGAAAGAATTCCCGCAGGTGCCAAATTTGAAATCAAACTCTTGATCAACGATTCTCAGTGGTCTGTTGGCGATAACTATGTTGTAACAGGTGGGCAAACAATTGATGTTTATCCCAAATTTTGATGCAGCAAGGAATCTAATAGTTTCAAAATAATGTAATATGGGTGCGGTGGAATAATCGCACCCATATTTTATAGCTGGGAGGAAATAAAATATGGAGCAAAAATCGACTGTGCGCAAAAGCGGAATATTGCTGCCAATTTTCAGTTTGCCTTCTTCGTACGGAATAGGTACATTGGGTAAGCAGGCGTATAGCTGGATTCGATTTTTAGAACAGGCCGGCCAGAGAATTTGGCAGGTGCTTCCTATTGGCCCCACAGGCTATGGTGATAGTCCTTATCAAAGCTTTTCTGCATTTGCAGGCAATCCTTATTTTATAGATCTGGACTTGCTGGCAGAAATGGGGCTCTTAAATCTGGAAGAATATGTAAACATAAATTTTGCAGATGATGACAATCATGTGAATTATGGGAAATTATATCAAAATCGTCTGGAGGTTTTAAACAAAGCTTATTTTCGCTTCAAAAATAAGGCAGCGCTACAAGAATTTGAAAACAAAAATCCTTGGGTTACAGATTATGCGTTGTTTATGGTCGCAAAAGAGAAGTTTGGCCAAATTTCATGGCAGGAGTGGCCGAAAGACTTTCGAATGAAAACAGCGGCAGCAGAAAATAGTTTAAAAACACAGTACGAAGTACGATTTGAATTTTATGTGTTTTTGCAGTATATCTTTTTTGCGCAATGGCACGATGTAAAACAGTATGCGAAGACGCACCATGTCCAAATTATCGGTGATCTTCCCATTTATGTTGCTCTCGACTCGGCAGATGTATGGGCCAATCAGGCTCTTTTTGAGTTGGATGCTAACGGGCATCCGATTAATGTAGCAGGATGCCCGCCAGATTCATTTTCTCAAACAGGCCAGCTATGGGGAAATCCGTTGTATCGCTGGGATGTGATGAAAAAAGACGGATATCAATGGTGGATGCAGCGAATTGCGTTTTCGTTTGAATTGTTTGATGGCATCCGGATCGATCATTTTCGAGGATTTGAAAGCTATTATTCAATACCAGCATCAGAAAAGACAGCGCAATATGGTCATTGGGTAACAGGGCCTGGGATGGGCTTTATGGCGCATATACAAAAACATTTTCCAGATGCAAATATAATCGCGGAGAATTTGGGATTCTTAACAAAAGAGGTAGAAGAACTTTTGCGCGCCAGCGGTTTTCCCGGCATGAAAATATTGCAATTCGCCTTCGATTCCAGAGAAAGTAGCGATTATATGCCTTACAATTATGAAAAAAACAGTGTGGTATACACAGGCACACATGACAACCAGCCAATAGCCGGATGGCTTAAAACGGCCGCTGTCGAAGATGTTGCACTAGCGAAAAAGTATCTTGACTGCCAAACCAAAGATACAAAAGATTGTGTTCGTGCCTTTGTAAAACAAGCAATGTCTTCTGTTTCCAACGTGGCGATTATCCCGCTGCAAGATTGGCTGGCGTTGGGAGACGAAGCAAGAATCAATACACCTGCAAAACCGACAGGAAATTGGCAGTGGAGAGCAACAATACAACAATTGGAACAGATTTCTACAAAAGCAATCAAAGATATTACACAGTTGTATGGCCGCATATGATCCCTGGTAAAAGTAAATTGTCAAACTAAGTGCAACACTTAGCAAGCTCAAAGTCCCGTCTGACCATTTTTAAATCACAGGGTATACGTGCAATCTGCTCTGGCGAACATGTGGCAAATCTGCTCAGTGAGGAAGCGGAAACACGCTCCAACCGTGAATGTCTGTGTCAGCAACAGCAGGCACAGAAAAGGCAGGACAAAAAGAAAAACAGAGACAACTGAGAACGATAAAATTTCAGTGGGAGTGCATTTTGAACGATGCACTCCTGCTTTTTGTTTTACGTCGAATTATGCTGTTCTCTATTGCAAGCGAATCTTAAACGTAACCGTCAAACCTAGCGACGTATAGACCGTCAAATCCCTCCAGTTTGGGAGGAAGGCTCTTTGGCATCTTTGGAACCAGAGCC
>JAHHTP010000040.1 GCA_020024615.1 Oscillospiraceae bacterium | reverse complement strand
CCTTATGCTCAAAGAACTCGCCAATGCGATAGAAAAGCATAATGCCTACGGCTTCCGGGAATTCGCCAATCAGGAATGCGCCCAGAGTAGCGACACCCATCAGGAAGTTTTCGTCAAACAAATGACCTTTTGTCATATTTCTTCCGGCAGTCTGCAGTACTTCTGCGCCCAGCAGCAAATAGGATGCCACAAACAGCAGTCCGCTGACCCAGATTGGCGCATCAAATGCACTCACAATCAGAGCAACCGCATAAAGACCTGCACCGCCTAATATCACCTTTTTATCTTTTGCATCCCGCTCGTTACCGTGGGCATGGTGATGCTGTTCTTCGTCGCAACAGCTATCTTCGTGATGGTGGTGTTCTTCGCCGCAGCAGCAGCCATCTTCGTGGTGATGGTGGTGTTCTTCACCGCAGCAACAGTCATCTTCGTGGTGATGATGGTGTTCTTCACCGCATCCGCAGCCGCAATGATCATGATGATGCTGTTCTCTATGGGATGCCTTTCGAGAATCCCGGGGGTATATCTCTGCTCCTTCCTCAACGGAGCGAGCCAGTTTCAGCATTTCCGGCAGCAGGCTGTCCGGGTCTTCTGCCGTCACACGGAGCTGCCGTGTCGCAAAGGTAATCGTAGCCTGCTCCACCTGAGGCAGATCATTGATTTTCCGCTCGATCTTTGCCGCACAGTTGGCGCAGTCCAGGCCGTCAATGATATAGACTTGATTGCGCATGGTATCCCTCCTAAATGCGCATATATATTAACATATGCACATACATTCATTTGTTGCGTTTACTATACACCTATCTTCCCTCTGTGTCAATATAAAATTACAGAAAAGTGAAAAAGCCGCCTGCCCAATGCCAGAGGTTCCTAAGGACAGTTTATCGAAATTAGGATAACGAGCATTGCAACAGGACAAGAAAATTGCCGAGAAGAACTATAAAAAAGTTCTTCTCGGCTTTTCTTTTTTCGCACATTCGTCTTTTTCAGAAGAGTTCTGTAAAATGAAAGCACAATCAAATTACAGGAGGTCAAGACTATGACAAAGACTTTATTTGAGCAAAACAGCAGTACCTACACACAGCAGGGCGATTACTTGCTACCCGATGTAAAACTGCCCAAGCAGCCAGAATATCAGATCGGCGTGTGGGGACAGCGTCGCAGGCATTTTCTTAAAGAACATCACCGTGTTCTCTACTACAATATGCTGACAAAGTGCACACTCTATCCCCATCTTGCGGATATTGAACAGCAGGCACAGAAAATGTTTGACAGACTTGTGGCGGAGCTGTCAAAAAAAGAAGGAATCACGGAGAAACTCAAGGCTGAAAATCAACTGCTGTGGGTTCAGCGTATGAATAATATCCACAGCCAAGCTATGGCAATAGTCAACGCCGAATTGATTTACAGATAACTATTAATCAGAGACACGCCTTCGGAACTACCCCTGTATGTTACCAGTTCTTGGGTCGTTGTAGATTCCTGTACTGATTTACACCCGTTCATGCAAAGCTATTCTGCAATTAGCAATGGAGAAAACTCTATTTATACTAACAGGCCGGTATAACTATAAAGAGTATTAACACAGGCATTGTTTGTCTCTTGATTTATTTTCTCTATGGAATCAATAAAATTCTGATTTATGTTGTTCTTATCACGTCAGGGAATATATTCTTGTTTATTTATTATCGTGTAGTTCTTTATATAGACGATCCGCTAAAGCTCTCATCACAGCCTGATACTTATCTGCATCCAAGAAGAGCTGCTCATATGCTGCGGTGTTCTCCATGTAAGCTTCCTGTGCGGTTGTATCAAAAATCCCCGGGAAAAGACTTCTCTCATATACTTGGCGATCCTCGGTCTTTGCTGCTTTCTTTGCTTTAGCATCCTTGCGCATTTTTTGATACAGCGTATCAACCATTACACGGTCTGCGTCTGTGAATTCACCATAAAACTCTTCATTAATGCGCTGAATGATCTCGTCCAATGGACTGGTACGATCTTTCTGACCACCAGCTCGTTTGGGCTGAGTCGGTTTCCAAGAACCAGGCTTGCTTTCAAGTTCAATCGCACCTTCGTATGTCTTTTCCAGACGATAATATTCCAGCTTGACTCTATTATCAAGGTCAAATGGCTGTACGGGATCAGAGGGAAGCAGCTTTGCCAAGTAAGAGCATAAAACGTACTCTTTGTGCAGTTCCTTATCGAACATGCGAGTAATTTGAGAAATGTAATTATACCACTTAACAAGCGCACGGACTTCTCTACGAAACTGATAGCGTTGCTCCTGATTGAGTTCGTTGTACTTATCAGCCACAGGCTTTAGCGCATTGGATATTTTCCCCTGAGTCAGATTTGCCTTGCGCACATCCGAGTCAAAGTAAATGCTGGATACTTCTTCAATATTCTCATCCGTATAAATGCCAAAACTACGAAGCGTTTTCTGCGTTGTGTAAATCAAATCAAAGTTGATTTCTTCATCCAGGCTGGTCTCCTGATAAAACTGCTGGAAAGCTTCACGGATGCGTTCAATCGGATTTACAAAATCGAGAATATAGGTGTCCTCTTTGCCAGGGTAAACGCGGTTGACACGGCTCAAAGTTTGAACAGCCTTCACATCACGAAGCTCTTTGTCAACAATCATTGTGTGGAGAAGCGGCTCATCAAAGCCAGTCTGATACTTTTCTGCAACAATGAGAATATTGCCTTCCTCGTGGAATACAGCTTTTGTCTGGCTTTCCTTCACCCGATTACCGTTGCGATCTACATTCATACCACTTTCGGTGTACTCAGTGCCTGTCGGATCATCCGGGTCTTTCAGGCTCCCACTAAAAGCAATCATGATTTCTACATCATCGTAATTGTTGCTTTCAAGATAACGCTTGATTTCATGATAGTAGCGGACTGCTGCCAGTCTGGATGCAGTAACCACCATCATCTTTCCACGGCCACCGATTTTCTTTTTTGTAACCTCACGGAAAGTCTCTACGATAATAGCTGCTTTCTGCTGAAGGTTGTGCGGATGTAATTCCTCATAACGTCGAATCGTTCTAACAGCCTTGGAGGTAGGGACTTCTGGGTTGTCCTGGACATCCTTTGCAATTTGATAACACATTTTGTATGTGGTATAGTTCGCCAAAACATCCAGGATAAACCCTTCTTCGATAGCCTGTCGCATCGAATAGATGTGAAAGGGGTGGAAAGAACCATCCGGTTGAGGTTCGCCGAAAATTTCGAGGGTTTTGCCTTTGGGCGTTGCAGTAAATGCAAAGAAACTCATATTGCTGTGCTTACCCTGGCTGAGCATTTCTTGCACAAGAATATCGTTTGCCTCTACTTCTTCAATAGCCTTTTCTTCCAGTTCGGCATATTCTGCAAGAGCATCGCTCATATCAGCAAGAGCAGCCTTGAGTTTTAATGCACTCTGTCCAGTCTGGCTGCTGTGTGCCTCATCTACAATAACTGCATAATGCTTACCAACAGCGGACTCAATTTCATTGTAAATTACAGGGAACTTCTGCAAAGTGGTGACAATGATTCGCTTTCCATCATTAATGGCATCACGCAGAGCACCGGAGTTTTTCTTCTCATCAATCGTAACCACGCTTCCCAAAGTATGGTCAAAACTGGAAACAGTGGCCTGCAACTGTTGATCGAGAATGCGGCGGTCTGTAATAATGATTACGCTGTTAAAAATTGCATCGTTGTTTTCGTTGTGGAGGCTGGCCATACGGTAAGCCGTCCAAGCGATAGAATTAGACTTGCCGGAACCGGCACTGTGTTGGATGAGATAGTTATGTCCAGCGCCATTAGTTCTAACATGATCGACCAGTTGACGCACGACATCCAACTGGTGATACCGTGGGAAAATGACTTTACTGCTGACGGTTTTCTTTGTGGAACCGTCCGGCAAAGTCTCTTTTTTTTCTGTTCTTTCGTAGTTAATGAACTTTTGCAGAATATCCAACAAGCTATCCTTCTGGAGAACCTTCTCCCAGAAGTATGAAGTAACATAGCTACCATCGACGCTTTTGGGGTTGCCTGCACCGCCATCCTTGCCTGCACCGGCACTTCCCTGATTAAACGGGAGGAAAGTAGTCTCCGGGCCTTTCAGCTGAGTGGTCATATATACGTTGTAGAGGTCGCAGGCAAAGTATGCGAGGACACGTTTATTAAATCCGAATGCTGGTTCATTCGGGTTGCGGTCATATTGCCACTGGCGCATGGCATCATCTACCGACTGCCCGGTAAGCTGATTCTTCAGTTCAATCGCCACAACGGGGATGCCGTTGACAGCCAGCATCATATCAACTGTATTTGTATTGCGCTTAGAATAGTGCCACTGGCGGATACACTGGCAGATATTCTTTTGGTAGTTGGTGATGGACACCTCATTCAGCTCAGACTCTGGTTTAAAATAGCACACACGAAAGTTGATGCCACGATGCTTGAAGCCGTGACGCAGAACAGAAATCAATCCATCCTGCGTGACGGCATTTTCAAATGCCTTATAAAACTGCCGAATCGGACTAATCGTACACATCCGCTCAAAGCGTTTCCATGCCATGGGCTGGGTGCTTTTCACGAAATCGGTCAGAGTGACGATGTCCAGAAACATATCTTTGCTTTCATCGCTACAATAACCGGCATCTGTTGCCTTTGTCCATCCGCCATTCTCAGAAACAAGGTAGGACTCTATGAATTCCTCAAAGCGTTTTTCTGTCTCGTTCATGGTCACACCACCTTTCTTTTGCCTGTTACCACTTCATAAATAAGAGACCGCTTATAGGTCTCCAGATCGCTAATCAAAGCTTGCTTGTTTTCGATTAACATATCAATTAGTTTACATTTTCTATCTAAAAAACGAGTTATTTCCTCTTGCTCTTCTTTAGGAGGAAGGATAACTGTTGTGAAATTTAGTATTTTTTGGGAGATACTAAATAACTTAACACCAGAAACTCTCGTTCTTATTTGGCTTCTCCAAACATGTGACTTAAACAGGTATGCCAAATATTTGTTATCATCTTGATTAATTGATTTTAAAATAATTGTGTGATACCCAGCAAAAAGTGGCATTTCTTTATCAACATATACGCTGTTACCACATCCATCAATATCTTCAGATGTATCTGCAACGAGTATATCGCCTTTATGCACCAAAGAGTCTGGGTTGCTTTCAATATAAGATTCGGGTACATATCGAAATAATGATTCTGTAATTGAAGTTCCAGTATTGTACTTTGCGTGAATTTGTCCATAACTAATGACTGGAATTCCTTGATCTACCAGATTCTCCTTTGTAATAGGGAGTCCTTTGCCAAATGTAAATAGCGCCTTAAGTCTATCTGTTTTCCATGTGACAGGGATTTCAGAAACCCATTCCAAGTCACATTTTTTCATTCTTCTATCTGGCTCAACTCCTCTCGTAACAGTTTCAAGAATAATTGAGGCTTTCCATCGTTTATATCCTTCGATCGTTCTTTTTGTTTCCTCAATAACCGAATCAATTTGTGCACATTGATTATCAAGAAAACAAACAATATCGTTCTGCTCGTCTTGATTGGGAAGCACGACTCGAAGTTCTTTAACTTCCGCATAATTTAACCCCTGCCGTACACCGGAGCCCATGCCATAAAATCCTTTTTTCAGGTCGAAGGCATGGAGTAGGTAGAACAAATATTTTGAATTGCTCGTGTCGATTGATCGTAAGGTTGTATAAGCGGAGGTAATAATACCACGTTCTGTGGCCAAACCTACCCGAAGGCTGGTATGGTCGTTCTGTAAATCTGTTAAACGAAGGACAATATCCCCATCTTTGATAATGTTATAACCGTCAAAAGACGCAGGGAGAAGTCCATCTGGTGAATCAATATCTTTACGTTTAATTTTGCCATAACTTAAAGACAACAGATTTTTTTCCTGAAGATTACTGTTTTTTTCCTTGACCTGGGTTACAAGTTGATACAAGGTGTGGACACGCCAGTGAGAGGGAACACTGCCTATCCATTCGATGCCGCTATCTTTTGTTTTTTCATAGGTAGTAATATCACTCATTTTGTCCACCACCATTCCCGAACAATGCCTGTAATTTCTCCATCAGTACCTTTTCACGGGCCGCAATGCGTTCTGCAATATCAGCTGCTGGTTCCAGTTCTTCGTATTCATAAAAGGTACGAGTGAATGGAATCTCATACCCAACCTTGGTCTTGCTTTTGTCGATCCATGCCCCCGGACGATAAGGGAGAACTTCCCGTGCAAAGTAGGCATCCACATCTTCATCAAGAGGAACACTTTCAGTATCACGTTTGGACGTATCAGCTACCGGTTTTCCTTTTTTCATAATTGGGTTACCATTCTCATCCAAAGCAGGACTTTCCACTGTAATTTTATTGTAGCCAAGAGATATGGCATCAAGGACTTTGCTTTTACAAGTCAGCACTGTTTTTTTATCTTCTAAGGTTTTTGTAAAAACTGCGCTTCTATATTCGCCGTACGCCTGTGTGATCAAATTGCGGCAAGATTCTGTGATGTCTACACGCTTGTTACCGATAGGACGTCTACGAGCCTCACAGCACTTGCTGGCATCAATCAGCAAAATGCGCTCTCTATGTGTTTCGGGTTTATTTTTGGACACTATCCAGACATAGGTTGCAATCCCGGTGTTATAAAAGCTGTCATTGGGAAGCTGAACAATGGCATCCAACCAGTCATTCTCAATAATATAGCGACGGATTTCACTGGGGCCACTCCCTGCATCTCCTGTGAAGAGAGCGGAACCATTTTGGATGATAGCCATTCTGCCGGAGTCCTTCAACTTTGCAATTCCATTCAGCAAGAACAGCATCTGTCCATCAGATTTTTGAGGTAAACCAACGCCAAACCGACCGGCATCGCCCAGTTTGTGTTCTTTTTCCACATCAGCTGCTTCACGCTTCCAGTCAATACCGAACGGAGGGTTTGAAATGATATAATCGAAGGTATACCCCTTGAATTTATCCGCATTCAAGGTGTTGCCGAACTGCATATTTTCAGGGTCACCACCACGGATCAGCATATCAGCCTTGGCGATGCCAAAAGTAAACGGGTTGATTTCCTGACCATAGCAGATGATTTCAGCCTCGTTGTCAAGGCCGTGGATACGTTCTTCCATACAGGTAAGCATCTGGCTGGTACCCATCGCCATATCGTATACAGTCTTGGCAGGGGCATCTTCGCCGGAAAAATCCGCATTCATAGTAAGCAAGTCACACATTAAATAAATAATATCACGGCTGGTGAAGTGTGCACCTGCTTCTTCATCATAACTCTCAGAAAAACGCTGAACAAGGTTTTCAAAGACATAGCCCATATCGATTGCGGAAATTTTCTCCGGATTCATATCTGCATTGTCAGCAGTAAAGTCGCTGATAACCTGATACAGAACACCCGCATCCGCCATACGCTCGATTTGCGTAAAGAAGCCCATATTCGCCAGAATATCGATAACATTATCGGAGAAGCCGTTGATGTACGCCTCGAAATTGGTCTTAATATTCTCCGGGTCAGCTTTCAGTCGCTCAAAGGTGTACTGGCTGGTATTGTAAAAACGATAGCCAGATGCAGTACGCAGAAAACCATCTTTGACTGCTAACTGTTTCACCTTTTCATAAGTTTCCAGCACTTTCTCTCTGGTCGGGAGCAAGCAGTCATGAAAACGCTTAATCACGACCATAGGCAAGATAACCAGACCATATTCATGGGGCTTGTATGCTCCAAATAGACTGTTCGCCACATTCCATATCAGATTTGCTTTTTCTTGAATATTTGTACCGACTATTTTGATTTTTTCATTGGTATCCATAGTCTCGATCCTCCCTAATATTGGCTGAGATTTCATTGATTTTCTCGATTAACCGACTTGACTTAATGCCGTATCGCCGCAGTTGTCCGTTTTCCTCCACGGTGTCGTGAGTTATAGAAAAGATGCAGCGACCACGCATTACATCGAAAATGCAGTGTGGCATATCCTTGATAGCATCACAGATGCCTTGTACCGCAAACTGATAATTGTTGGGCGGCTTCTCGCCCAGTGTCAAAAATCCGCTTAATTGCTCGCCAAAGATATCAACAATATCACCAACTGCAAAAAACTCATTTACTTCTGCCGGAATCTGGTCTGTCCATGTTCGAAGATCTTCCATTGACCACTTTGTTTCCATAAGTTCCAACAATCTCTGATGGTGGCTGTAAGCCTGTTGTAACCTCGGCCTACTCTTCATCCCTGCCTTAATTCTGGGAATTACAGTTCTGTCATCCAGGTCTTTGTGGAGCACGGTCAATCGCCGGTCTTTATGCACCACTGGAAACCGTTTTCCGTCAGAATGGATAATATCAAGCATAGCGTTTCTGGCATATCGCTGAATCGCCTCATCAGTCACCACAATTGAAGCCATCGGAAAGTACTGATTCACGGCATTAAACAAGCTATCAACTGGGTCTACATATATCGTTTCAACTTGGTTAGCATCCAATGTTTTCAGAAATGCACCACAGGTTTCCTCAGATGAATCTCGCAAAATATCCAGGCAATAAACCTCACCATCCCAAATTCCTAAAACAGCGGGATAGTACTCTCCAAAAAACACCACCTCGACAATGCTAATGATATGTGGTGTTTTGACCGGCGGCAGCAATGACTCCCGATATTGAATTCTACGTCGCATTACTTCACCGACCGAAGCAGTAGAAGCTGGAACACCGTAATGTTGGCATACTTTTTTATATGAAAATTGAAAGGTGCCATCTGCCAATGCATCTGATAACCGGTTTGTGAATTTACATCCCTTTTCTCCAAATTCTGTGGGCTCAGGGAAAACACTTTGCCCGCAGTTATCACAGCGCATATAACGCTGATGAAAAAGTAGACTGATAATTTGAAATGTCTTGTGGTCGTCGTCAAGCCACAATAAATCCTTGAGTTTTCGATCCACAATTTTAGAGCAGCGTGTTTTCGAGGAGCGACAAGCAGGGCAGAGAAGTTTTTCTTCCTTAAAGTATCTACGATGGACCACCTCTAAACAAGTATCATCACTATTTGTTCGTAATACCACAAGTTCGGGTATGCCCAGCCATTCGGTTTTGCTTTTGGAGATGTTTTGTTTTATGTATAGCTTTTTTCCCAAGGCACACTCCTCCCATCTTATTTTATTATACAGTATTTGCCACCAAAAATCAAATAGATTAATCTATTATTTTATATTTTTTTGATTTTGCCACCAAATACCAAACATCATAATTTTTAAAATCATATAAACAGATGTATAATGGAACCATCAAAAAACGAAATTCACCGGAACCCAAGGGAGCCGTGAACAGGTGAATTTCCGAAGCTTTTAAGGAGGTGGTGTTTTATGCACAAATAAAAAGAGCGGCAATCTGCTGGCACAGATTAACCGCTCATTTGCAATATGTACGTTATCAAAATATCATGTACCGCTTGTTTGGTCAAGCAGAAAGGAAAATTATATGTATCATTATTACTATATCAACAACAATCAAACGTCAAATCCTGGCCTTCACCATGAAGTCCATACAAAAGAGCATGCTGAACAGCTTGGCATCCGTAGCACACAGTATGTGGGCTACTTTGAAAGCGAGGTTGAAGCAGTGGCTCATGCGAAGAAAATCTATCTCGATGCGGACGGTTGTGCAATCTGCTGTCCTAAGGCACACAGGGGGTAATCATAATGGCTCGTTCTTCTCATCATGTCGTTCACAATCCCAATGGTGGCTGGGATGTAAAACGTGGCGGAGCTCAGCGCTCCAGCGGCCACTATTCCACCAAGGAAGAGGCAGTAAATGCCGGCAGACAAATTAGTCAAAACCAAGGCACCGAGTTTGTCATTCATGGGTTGAACGGTCGTATTCAATCTGCGGATAGCCACGGAGGGGATCCCTATCCTCCGAAAGGCTGATTTCGGTAAGCAGGTAAAACGCCATCCTCCAAAGGCCCCACTGAGCCCACAAAGAGAAAAGTAGGCAAACTGATTGCTTACCACAAGGTCAAGTTAAGAAAAAAGGCATCCATACGAGAGCATGGATGCCTTTTGCATTTTAAAACGCATTACAAATTTCCGAAGGGCATGTTATAATATTTTAAAATGTTAGGAACAATATAGCATTTATTCTGTCGATTAAATATAGAGAGCTGTTTTGCTCTCTGGAAAGGAGGCAGAAAAATGCCAATATTATTAAAAAGACGGGATGGCAGCACCACGCCATTCCGCAATGCACAGTTTCTTCCCGCATTCTACTTTATCCCACAGTCTATTTTAGAAAAATGCGGCCCGGAGC
>JAHHTP010000039.1 GCA_020024615.1 Oscillospiraceae bacterium | reverse complement strand
CGCGGTGTCGTTGGTTCGAGCCCGACAAGGGGAGCCATTTTACTCCTGTATCTTTTGATACGGGAGTTTTTGTTTTTCTTGATTTTACAAGAGATATTGCACCCATCAACGATCTTACTTTGTCCGAGCGAATCATTTATAATTTTCTGGACACTATTCTGGCATACCGGAAAACAAGATTTCAATGTAAAAAAATCATGGGAGTTTATCTAAAAGATAGGCTCCTGATTTATTGTTATTTTTTATTATGGCAATTTCCTAAGCAATGATCACAGCAAGATGATGCAAACCATGATGGTGGGTAGATTCATATATATCTTGAAAAGCTGCAATTCTGGTGGGAGCAAAAAAATGAGGGCATGAGCCGAGCGAGGTTCATGCCCTTTTAGATTCATTTTTAATCGATATCGCTTTGAAAGGCAACTGCTTTACCTAAAATACGAATTTGCTCGAGTTCATCACCCACATAGACAAAAGGAGCATATTTTGGATTTTCTGGAGAAAGGACCAGTTTGTTTTCGGATTGATAGTAGTAGACACGCTTTAAGGTCGCATTATCACCGATAACAACTGCTGCTATTTCACCGTTATTGACCATAGACTGGCTGCGGATAAAAACGATATCTCCATCTAAAATACGCGCTCCAATCATACTGTCACCTTCACAGCGCAAACAGTAATCTGCATCCAGCGTTTCGTCTGCTATGACATATTCGGTATGGTGTTCATCAGCAAAAATAGGTTCACCGCATGCGATTTCACCAAGTAAAGGGATTCTTTTATATCCATGTGTACGCTTAATTGGTGGCGCGTCCCAACCCATTAAGTAAGTTGGGCGAACATTTGTGGCACGAGCAATAATTTCAATATATTTTGCTGGGATTTTATCGGTTTCACCAGTGGCGTAACGTTGTAGTGCGGATTTTGGAATGCCGGTTTTGACAGACAAATCACTGTAAGACAGTTTTGACTGTATGATAGCGTGTCGAATACGTTCGGACAAACTGGACATAATACTCCTCCTGTTAGCATGGGTTCTATATCTTCAAGTTATAATTTTCTTGTTTATTATCAGTATAACACATTAGTCCTAAAATTGCAACACTTTTATGATTTTTCGTCCCAAAAACGGGTTGACATTGATATAGAACTGTGCTATAATGAGATTGTTCCAAAAATGGGACGAAAACATGGAAGTAAAATAATTTTGGGATAAAGGAGAATGCATCATGGGAACACTTATATTTTTATTGGGATTTATTTGTTTGATTCCAGTGTGCATGATTGGAGTTAAAATATTGGGATATTTGGGGATACTGGGTGATCTGGAAGATCCAGCAGAATGGGATGTACCAGAAGAAGTATCAGAACAAAATATTCCACAGATTCAGGTTCTGGAAGCTGAACCTGATCAGCGTGCGGTATAAAGAAACAGGTAGAAAGGGGCAGCAGCTGTATTATGTATATGTCGGAATATGAAATCATCAGCAGTTATCGCCAGGCGAGATATAAATCACAGCAGATTACCATACTAGCGCAGATAAATTTATGTGAGCGGTCGGATATCATCGAACTGCTGCGATTGAATGGGGAATATAAGGAGCGCAGCTGTATGAGTCAGCGTTGGACTGAAGAAGAATGTCAGCGTCTGGAAGAAATGTTTGATAAGAGGATGACGACAAAAGAAATTGCTGCGGTTTATGGTTTTAAACCGGCGGTCATGTCATCAACTGTTACTTATCTGCGTTCACAAGGACGGTTACAGCGTCGGTCAAGCATCAAGCGAGGGCCACAGCCCAAAAATACAAATATACAGCGGGTTTAACATTTTATAACATTGTAAAACGGGTCGGTTTATGGTATAATTAAGAAAAACATTAGAAACGGAAGGATACCATATGATCGATACCATTATTTTTGATTTAGATGGAACTTTACTGAATACATTGCATGATTTAGCAGACAGTACCAATGCTGCGCTGAAGATGAACGGCCTGCCGACACGAACATTAGAGGAAGTCAGAGCATTTGTCGGAAATGGTGTATATAATTTGATGTGTCGTGCGATTGCAGGCGGAAATGAAAATCCTAAGTTTGAAAAGAGCCTTGCAGATTTTAAAGCGTACTATGCATTGCATTGCATGGACAAAACTGGACCATATGAGGGAATGATGGTACTGCTTTGTTCTTTGAAAAAACAGGGATACAAACTTGCAGTTGTTTCCAACAAGTTTGATGCGGCTGTTAAGAAGCTGAATGAGCAGTATTTCAGTAAATATATCTCGGTTGCAATTGGAGAGAGGGAAACAGTTCATAAGAAACCGGCTCCAGATTCGGTGTTTGCGGCGATGAAGGAACTGCATTCAGATGCAGCACATTCCATTTATGTTGGCGATTCGGATGTTGATATTCAAACAGCAAAGAATGCGGGAATACCATGCATTTCGGTCACATGGGGATTTCGTGACAGGGGATTTTTAATGGAAAATGGTGCAGATTTATTTGCAGATCAGCCCAAAGAAATTGAAACCATATTAAATGGTTTTGCAGATTCAGAAAGATGAGGGAAATGAATATGACATTAAAAGAGCTTTGCGCCAGAATCGCTTTGCAGCAGCCGATGATTGACAAAATGGAAGCAACTAAAGCTGAGATGGATCTATCAGTATATTCAGAAGAAATTGATCGTCTGGCCCACCGAGAAAGCATGCAGGATGCATATGAAAAATTGAAAGATATTTTGGGAACAGATGAGGGCAATATGAAGATGTTTGTTTGCCAGATGGAGGCTGCCAGAAGATTGTATGACCGGTATCAGCAGATGGGCATTGCAGATGAGATTTTTGATGAAACGATGAAATGTTTTACCCGTTTTGCAGAGGAATGCTATGAGAAAACCGGAAGCTATTATTTTGATCGTGGTTGGTGGAGCTATCGCCAGGTAGGTATGAGTTTATTCCGTATCGGTGTGCTGGAATATGAGTTTATTGAATTGGACGGCGAAAAGGTTCTATCGATGCATATCCCATCTGATTCCAATATGAAGAACGAGAATGTGGCGGCATCTTTGCATCAGGCCAAAGCGTTTATGGCAGAATTTTTCCCAGAATATGCGGATGTTCGAATGTATTGTCATTCTTGGTTACTGGCTCCGAAGTTACAGGAGCTATTGCCGGAAACTTCTAATATCGTGAAATTTCAGAAGCGATTCACCTTAACGCAGTCCAGTTATGAGGGAAATGACTGTGTACTATGGGTGTTCAAGGCACCATCGGATACGGATGTGCATGATTTGCGGGAGGACACTTCCTTGCAGCGTAAGATCAAGGCATTGATGTTAGAGGGTGGAAGTGTCGGCTATGGGGCAGGATTTATCACGGATCTTAACTGAAAAGAAAAAAGTAGATGAGCAGTCCGAAATGACTGCTCATCTTTTAGTTTAAATATAAAATCGTAATGCCAGGATTGATAAAGGAAAGCACCCTGGATTTGATTTTTGGATGTTTGAGTTGTTTACGAACCATGTTTAATAAAACTGTACCTGAGGAATAACCGTGGATGATGGTAACTTCTTTAACGGCTGGATTTACTTTACGCAGAAAATTTTCAATATAGCGTTTGGCCTGATCGGCGGTCATCTCGTGGATGTCGATTTCTGCTTTTTGTGCGTTTATATATCTTACCATGCTGATCCCATTCCTGTTATACTGTCAAGAAGATGTTGATTAAAATCCGGGTCATGCGGATCAAGGCTGTTGATACAAACACCGGAGTATTTTTGGTTGGAGTGAATATAGCGATTTTGACCGATGTACATTGCAACATGCCCTGGAAAGAAAATCAGATCTCCTGGGTTTAAATATTCTTGGGTAATGGGATGCAGAATATCTTGAAGTTCGGCATCGCGCCAGATGATGATTTCATGCTGAAGATATACTTCGGAGCATAGACCAGAACAATCTATACCACATGGGGATTTTCCGCCCCAGCGATACGGCGTATTCAGGTACTGCATAGCTGCTTTGACAAGGCAGTCACGCATTTGGGATTCATGAGATTTCCAGTAATCAGACGGGAATCGTCTACGCACATGATATTTGACACAGTAGCCTTTTGTACCATCAGCTAAGGTAATGCCGATATAGTTATTTTCTTCAATTGTTTCATCAATCTGAATAAGACTGCCGCGCGGTAGGGAAATAAGCGGATTTTTACGGTATTCTGGTGTCGGCATTACATCCAAGAAAGCCGCTGTGGTGATATATTCCGGATTCCAATCAGCTGGCGTTTTAATAAAATCATTTGGTGAGGCATAACCAGTATAACCATAATAGGTTTCAATTTTATAGAAGCCGTTTTCTGTTGCAACTAGATTTGCAGCAGCACCATACAGCATTTCATCGACTAGAGTAGACGAAGTATCGGGAGCAGATAAAAGCGAAACAATGGGTTTTATAGCAGTTAACATAGAGATAAATCCTTTCTGCAATAAAAACAACGAGATTTCCTTAGTGATAGAAAATCCCGTTGTATAATTTTCATTGAAATGAAAATTAGAATGTTCTGACATTACCTTTCATGATAATGGTTTTGAGTTCCAGATCTTTATCTACGATCAGGATATCTGCATCGTTTCCAACATCCAGTTTACCGATTTTATCCTGTAAGCCGATTTCGGTAGCTGGGGTTAAAGTTGCAGCTTTGATGGCATCGGTTACCGGAATGCCGAAAGAAACAGCTTTTCTGACACAGTCCATCAGGTTGGTAGAAGAACCTGCGATGGTACCATCTGCCAAAGTAGCTTTTTTATCTTTTACGAATACTTTCTGGCCACCGAGCTGATATTCACCATTTGGCATACCAGTAGCTTCCATAGAGTCGGAAATTAAGTTTACACGATTTTTCATTAAGGCAAAGGTAGCGCGAACCATAGGCGGAGCAATATGAATACCGTCACTAATTAACTCCGTAACAACATTGGTATCAGCAGCAGCGCCGACAACGCCTGGAGCTCTATGGGTCATGCCGTTCATAGCGTTGAACAGATGGGTAATATGGCTTGCACCTGCACGGATTGCACACATTGCACATCCGTAGTCACAGTCAGTATGCGCGATAGAAACGGTAACGCGGTCTTTAACTGCACTGATAAATTCCATAGAACCCGGCAGTTCTGGAGCAATCGCTACAACTTTGATGATGTTGCCGCTGATTTCGTTGAGTTCATCAAACAGGGAAACATCTGGATTTTTTAAGCAGTCCGAACGCTGAGCACCTTTTTTCTTCTCAGAGAAGAACGGGCCTTCCATATAGATACCAACAACATCAGCACCAGTCGGTTTGCCTGCTTTTTTGTAGTCACCTACACATTTCATAACTTTGCGCAGATCATCAACCGGAATCGTCATAGTGGTTGGACAGAAAGAGGTGATACCAGCTTTACCTTGTGTTTCAGACAGGATGTCCATAATCTCTTTGGTACCGCCGCAGGTGTCTACACCGCCGCAACCATGGGTATGGATATCAACTAACCCCGGGATAACATATTTTCCTGCTGCATCGATCACTTCTTCACCAGCAGCATCGATGTTGTCGATTTTGACGATTTTTCCATCTTTGACCAGTACATCTGCATCAATGAAATGGAAGGATTTGTCGAGAACTTTACCATTTTTGATAATCATAGTTTTACAACTCCCCAATCATTTAATAATTTTGGAAATAATAAATTCCATTTACTAATATTGTACTACAAAGTAAGAATTTTTGCAACAGTTTTTACAGCAAAACCGGAATTTTTCAAAGAATTTGTGTGTTGGTTCTTAATTCAGCAGCTGCATAGTCTGCGCAGATTAAAGCGTCATTTTCGGTTGCGATAATTTTCCTGTTTTGTAGGTAAACGCGTGGAACACGGCGGCTTGGATTACAGGTAATTTCGTAGTTGATGGTATTGCTCTGTTGCGCGAGAACTTCGGCAGTGATGGAAATATTATTTTCTTGTCCCATAATGGTGACGATATCTCCTGGTGCAGCCTGCGGTACTGCACTGATATCCAGCATCATCTGATCCATGCAGATATTCCCCAAAATCGGACATTTTACGCCATTTACAAGGCAGTATCCCTTGCCTGATAGAATACGAGGATAGCCATCTGCATAGCCAACTGGAATGGTTGCGATTCGGGTAGGGCGCTCGGATGTAAAATGTCTACCGTAGCTGATAGAGTGGCCTGCCGGAACCTCCTTGACACAGGAGATGACCGCTTTCCAAGACATCAATGCTTTCAGCGGAATGCTGTGTTCTGTTTCGTCGCTTGGATACATACCGTACAGAATGATGCCGGCGCGGGAACCTTCAAATTCAGGAGAAAGTCTGCGTAAAATTCCGGCACTATTTTGAATATGAGCAAAGTTAACCGGTACGCCGTTCTCACGCAGTGTATGAACCGTATTAGAAAACCGCTGTAATTGCAGATTGGTATAAACATTTGATTCTGCATCACTCATATCAGCACTCGAGAGATGGGTAAAGATTCCTTCCACCGAAATACCTGGAAGTGTGCTGGTTTCTTTGATTTGCATGAGCAGGTTCGGATCATCATATAAAAAACCGATTCGCCCCATACCAGTATCAAGTTTTAAGTGGGCGCGGATGGTGATATTGTGTTCTTGGCATACCTGGCTGAATGCTTTTGCGCAGTCAGAAGCATAGATGGTCTGAATAATGTCGTATCCAGCAAGCAGAGGTGCGTCGTCTGGCTGGGTGTAACCCAATACAAGAATTTCCCCACAAATGCCACAGCGTCGTAGACCGATGGCTTCATCCAAATTTGAAACAGCAAAAAAGTGAACGCCACTTTGCTGTAGGGTATATGCGATGCAATGGTCGCCGTGTCCGTAAGCGTTGGCTTTAACGGTGGCAATCAAGGTGTGATTCTTCGGCAGCAGGGTATTAATCTGCTGGAGATTATAATTTAATGCATCCAGATCGATTTCAAGCCAGGTGCGATTGCAGCGAGATGGTACATCGTTTTGAGAAGACATGACTGTTTAACTCCTTTTGATATTTTCAACGAATTATGGAAAGAATGGTTTGCAGTATATTGTGGAAAACTTTCGTATAAATGTGGTCTAAAGTTAAGAATTTATATGTCAAGATGTTTACTTGACGGTAAATACGGTGGTTTTTAACTGATTTAACAAAGATTTCAACAAAGAGAAGCGTGTTATACGCGCAAAAAATAGGATTAAACATTTTCAACATAGTTTTCAACAGTTGGTCGAAGTGATGGGGAAAACGGTTGAAATGCTTCGATTATTTCTTTTTTCGTCGAAGTCTGAGTTTTTTAAAAAAATTGGAAAGTGCATTGGCGCAGTCAGTTTTACAGACATCGGACATGACGGCGGGGTGATGATTAAAAGGATATGCATTTAAGTCTAACATAGAACCGCAGCATCCAGCTTTTGCATCTGCAGTACCATATACCACACGATCAAAACGCGCGTTGATGATAGCTCCCATGCACATGGGACAAGGTTCTAGGGTGACATATAGCGTACAGCCATGCAGTCTCCAGCTATTTAGGGTGTGGCAAGCTTCATGAATGGCTTCAATTTCTGCGTGTGCCAGAGCGTTTTGATCTTTTTCACGCCGGTTTCGCCCAGTGCCGATAATTCGGTGATCTTTCACAACAATGGCTCCGATTGGAACTTCGTCATCCTGTGCGGCAATTTTGGCAAGTATCAGTGCATGCTGCATGTAAAAGTGATCTCGTGCAGATGGCTGTACCATGAGATAGTGCTCTGGTGCGCGACATCTGCTTTGTATTTTGGGTTTATAATCCGGCATAAAACCTCCTGAAAAAAGAAAGAAAGCAGATACGTATCATCGCATCTGCTTTTCTATGGTGGTGAAGATGAATGGACTTGAACCATCGACCCCCTGCATGTCAAGCAGGTACTCTAACCAGCTGAGCTACACCTTCATAATATTTATGGCGTGCCAAAGAGGATTCGAACCTCCGGCCTGTCGCTTAGGAGGCGACCGCTCTATCCTGCTGAGCTATTGGCACATTCTTCAAATCTTAAGGCGTTATCTATTATACTATAATGAAATGGAAATGTCAATAGGAGAATCGAAAAAACCGAATTATTTTACGGAATGTCGTACTTGTGGTCAGAATACCAAAAAAACAAATATAGAATTAAAAAACAGACAGCAAAACAACAAATATCGAAAAAAAGCTTGACTTTACACAAGGTTTATGATATGATTAGTATCACCTCGAGTAGGTTTATTTTTTATGCCTTTTTATGAAAAAAGCAAGACGAATCAGCGTTGGCTTTTGAAGGCATACCATTGGCCGAACCAATCAAGAGGGAGGCAAAATTAATCCCATTTAGCAGGAGGTGCCGGTATGAGGGTTAAAATTACTTTAGCTTGCACAGAGTGCAAACAGCGTAATTACGACACAATGAAAAACAAGAAAAACGATCCAGACAGACTGGAAATGAGCAAATACTGCCGTTTCTGCCGTAAACACACTGTTCATAAAGAAACGAAGTAAGACGGAAGGCGGTTGCTTATGAGCAAAAAAGAAACTCCGGCAAATCAGACGGAGAAGAAATCGACTTTCCAGAAAGCAGCAGCAGTTGCAAAGCAAAAAGAAGCTGAAAAGAAGAATAAGAAAAACAATGGTGAAAAGGTCAGCATTTGGAAGAAAATCGCTCGTTTCTTCAAAGACATGAAAAGCGAAGCGAAGAAGATTGTCTGGCCGAGCAAAAAACAGGTTGTAAATAACACTGTCGTTGTATTGGTTGTTATGTTACTCTGTTCTGTTGTTATCTGGCCGCTGGACTGGCTGCTTCTTCAGTTATTTAATCTAATGTTCTAAGAAAGCCTTAGGGTCAACGAGAGAGAGGTTTACGTATGGCAGAAGCCGCAAAGTGGTATGTTGTTCACACCTACTCCGGATATGAGAATAAGGTTGCTGAAAACATTAAAAAAGTCGTTGAAAATCGTAACCTGAAGGATTTGATTCAGGAAGTTAGTGTTCCGGTAGAGGAAGACGAAGAGATTGTAAACGGCAAAGTTAAAAAAGTTGAGAGAAAAGTTTTCCCGGGTTATGTCATCATTAAGATGGTGCTGACTGATGATTCCTGGTATGTTGTCCGCAATATCCGCGGTGTTACCGGTTTTGTAGGTCCGGGATCGGATCCTGTTCCGTTGACCGATGAAGAGGTCAAGAAAATGGGCATGGAAGTCGGCAAAAAGTCTGTTGGCTATGCCGTCGGCGATCATGTTAAGATTCTCAGCGGTTCTCTGGTCGGAAGTGTAGGTGTCGTTCACAATATCGATTTAGAGAATAATATTGTTACTGTATCCGCTCATATGCTGGGTCGCGATACGAATATTGAAATTGGATTGGATCAGGTTGCTTTATTTGAATAAGCAATGCTGATACACTGCCTGTACCTGTGGTGTAGGCAGGTGGGAGGAGTCTAAAAACGGATTCCGCGAAGTTACCACAAATTTTGGAGGTGCATTTATAATGGCTCAGAAGGTAGTAGGCTATATCAAGCTTCAGATCCCGGCCGGTAAAGCAACCCCGGCTCCGCCAGTCGGACCGGCTTTAGGTCAGCATGGTGTTAACATCATGGGCTTTACCAAAGAATTCAATGAACGTACTAAAAACGATATCGGTCTGATTATCCCGGTAATCATCACTGTATATGCAGACCGTTCTTTCACTTTCGTTACCAAAACTCCGCCGGCAGCAGTTCTGATTAAGAAAGCTTGCGGCATTGAGAGCGCATCCGGTAAACCAAACAAAACGAAAGTAGCAAACATCACCAAAGAGCAGATTCAGAAAATCGCAGAAACCAAGATGAAAGACTTAAATGCAGCTAATTTAGAGGCTGCTATGAGCATGATTGCTGGTACTGCACGTTCTATGGGTGTTGTCGTCGTTGATTAACCGTCTCCGGTGGGAGGAAAAATCCGTTATCAACCACGTTTGAGGAGGAGTATTGTTTCATGAAACATGGTAAGAAATATATCGACAGTGCCAAATTAGTCGATCGTAGCAAACAGTATGAGACTGCTGAAGCGCTACAGTTAACTATCGACACTGCAAAAGCTAAATTCGACGAAACTGTCGAAGCACACATCAGATTAGGCGTTGACTCCCGTCATGCAGACCAGCAGGTTCGTGGCGCGGTAGTTCTGCCGAACGGAACCGGTAAAACCGTACGCGTTCTGGTTATTTGTAAACCGGAAGACCAGGAAGCTGCTAAAGCTGCTGGTGCTGACTATGTTGGTGACAACGACATGGTAACTAAAATTCAGTCTGAAGGCTGGATGGATTTCGATGTTGTTATCGCTACCCCGAATATGATGGGTTTAGTTGGTCGTTTAGGTAAAGTTTTAGGCCCGCGTGGCTTGATGCCGTCTCCGAAAGCTGGTACCGTAACTCCGGATGTTGCTAAAGCTGTAACTGAAGCAAAAGCTGGTAAAATTGAGTACCGTCTTGACAAAACCAACATCATTCACTGCCCGATTGGTAAAGTATCTTTCGGTCAGGAAAAATTAGCAGAAAACTTAGATACTTTAATGAAAGCAATCGTTAAAGCTAAACCGGCTGCTGCTAAAGGTCAGTACGTAAAATCTTGCGTAGTTACCTCTACTATGGGTCCTGGTATCAGAGTTGCTACTGCTAAATACGGTGCATAATTTATTGTATCGTGGTATAGATTGTTGATTAATAAGTCCCCTGTCAATTTTGGTAGGGGATTTTTTGCTTTATATGTGCATAGATTTGCAGTGATTGCATCAAAATATGAATGTAAGATGTTTTTAGAATAAAATTCTATATGATTCACTGAATTTTAAAAGCATTGAAAAAAGCGTTGACAAAGCAAATTGGATATGTTATAATAACAGAGTTGAATTTCTTAAGACAGTAGGTGCTGTAAAGCATAATGATCAGCCTACCGAGGGAATTGAGTAATAGCTCTGATGAGATTTTAGCTCTTTCCTATGGTATGTTGGGAAAGAGCTTTTTTGTACTGAATTACAGAAATGACGAAAAAATACGGAGGTGAAATAGGTTTGCCAAGCGAAAAAGTTTTAGCTTCGAAAAAAGAGCAGGTTGCTGCTCTGGCTGAGAAATTAAAAAATGTTCCGAGCGCAGTTTTAATTGACTACAAAGGTATCACTGTTGCTGATGATACTGCACTGCGTAGAGAGATGCGTGAGGCTGGCGTTGAATACGCTGTTGTTAAGAACTCTATCCTGAAATTTGCATTAGCAGAAGCAGGTTATGCTGATTCTTTCAATGATGTATTAGAGGGCGCTACCGCTATCGCATACTGTGAGTCTGATGCAGTTGCTGCTGCTAAGATTGCTGCAAAATATTCCGATAACCTGAAAGATGTATTCAATCTGAAAGCAGGTTTCCTGGAAGGTAAAGTATTAGATGCTGCTGGCATCACTGCACTGGGTAAATTACCGAGCAAAGAACAGCTTATTGCACAGCTGCTTAGCGTTCTCACCGGTAATATCCGTGGCCTGGCTGTTGCTCTTAATGCAATTGCCGAGAAACAGACTGAAGAGCAGTCTGCATAATTTGAACAAATAAAATATTTGGAGGATAATGAAATGGCTTCTGAGAAAATCATGAATTTTATCGAAGAAATCAAGGCTCTGACTGTTTTAGAGCTGAATGATCTGGTTAAAGCAATCGAGGAAGAGTTCGGCGTTTCCGCTGCAGCTCCAGTTATGGTTGCAGGCGCTGCTGCTGGTGCTCCGGCTGCAGAAGAGAAAACTGAGTTTGACGTTGTACTGGTTGATGCTGGTGCAAACAAAATGGCAGTTATCAAAGCTGTTAAAGAAGCTACCGGCTTAGGCCTGAAAGAAGCTAAAGCAGCAGTTGATGGCGCTCCGTCTACTCTGAAAGAGCAGGCTTCCAAAGCTGACGCTGAAGAACTGAAGAAAAAATTAGAAGAAGCTGGCGCTAAAGTTGAGCTGAAATAATTTTTATTATTTGGTGTGGGTATCGAAAGATACCCACATTTTTGTTTTAGGAAAACGATTTAATTAAAATTGTTATATTTATGCAGGTATTTTTATACAAAACACAGAATACGAAAAAAGCAGTTGACAAAAGGGGGTAAGCGTGATA
>JAHHTP010000004.1 GCA_020024615.1 Oscillospiraceae bacterium | reverse complement strand
GCCTCTGCGTCCCGAACGCAGCGCTCTACCAAACTGAGCCACACCTCGAAGCAACGATAATTATTATAGCATGGTTTGATGCAAATTGCAAGTGTTTTTTAAAAAATCAAATTCAGATATGCCACCTATATTTAATTTCTTTTTTATTGTTTTTAAACAAATGATAGAGAGGGTCTCTATCTAAGCAGAGAAAGGTCTTGAAGCAAAGTCAAAAAAGGTGGCAGAAGAAAACCAATTTGTAGTATTTATAGACAAGTTGTGCAAAGAGGGTCTTTTTTTGTAATTTAGGGGTTGAAAAAAGGAAAAAAGTATGTTAATATAATAACACATATGTATGTGCCTTTCTATCCGTGACTTGTTAATAAAATAACGGAGTGGCAAAAGTACATGATGATGTGCAGCAACCCTTTGCAGCTGTGCAGCAATTCGACAAGGACGCTTTTAAGCGTACCTAATACTGTAAAAGAGAGGGATTATGTTATGAATAAAATCACCGTAATCGGAACCGGTAGTGTAGGTTCCACTATCGCTTACACCTTAGCGACTTCTGGCATTGCATCGGAAATTGTTATGATCGACATCAATGGAGAGAAAGCTCTCGGTGAAGCAATGGATATCCGTCAGGGTACCCCATTCTGCAACACCCCATGTACTGTATATGCCGGCGATTACCCTGATGCTGTTGATTCCAATATTGTTGTCATCACCTCCGGTATCGCAAGAAAACCGGGTCAGACCAGACTTGAACTGGCACAGACCAATGTTGACATTCTCAAATCCATCACTCCGCAGATCATGGAGCATGCTCCGAATGCAATTTATGTAATCGTAAGCAATCCGGTTGATGTTATGACCTATGCTTTCTGTAAATTCTCTGGTCTGCCGGAAGAACGCGTCATCGGTTCTGGTACAATCTTAGATACCGCTCGTCTGCGTTCCAGACTGTCTGAGCAGTACACCGTAAGCCAGCACAATGTGCATGCATATGTTCTGGGTGAGCATGGTGACTCCTCCTTCGTTCCGTGGTCGGTAGCAAATATTTCCAATGTTCCGATCGAGGATTTCCGCGAGTCTGTTCTGCACAACGGTCAGAATCCGCCGGACTTAGACCGCGAGGAACTGGAAGAATATGTTAGAAAATCTGGTGGCGTAGTTATCAAACAGAAAGGTGCTACTTTCTATGCAGTATCCATGTCTGTATGTCATCTGTGCAAATGCTTATTAAACAGCGTTGACACCACCCTGACTGTATCCACCATGATGCATGGCGAGTATGGTATTGAGGACTGCTGCTTAAGCGTACTGTGCATCGTTGGCAACACCGGCGCACACAGCAAAGTTTTGTTAAACTTAAACCACGATGAGATGGAAAAACTCCAGCACAGCGCAAACTGTCTGAAAGAAGTCATTAACAACATTAAGTTTTAATTGATACATCATTTTTTGAAAGGAAGAGATAAGATGGAATACCGTATCGAACATGACTCGATGGGTGAAGTTAAGGTTCCTGCAGATCGTCTGTGGGCAGCTCAGACCCAGCGTAGCCACGAAAACTTTGAGATCGGCGTTGGCATTGAAACCATGCCGGCAGAAATCGTACACGCATTCGGTGTGCTGAAAAAAGCAGCTTCGATTGCCAACAACTCTCTGCGTTCTGAAAAAATGACCGACGAGAAAATGGAAGCAATCAAACAGGCTTGTGATGAAGTAATGTCTGGTGAACTGTTAAGCCACTTCCCGCTGGTTGTATGGCAGACCGGTTCTGGCACCCAGTCTAACATGAATGCCAATGAGGTTATTGCAAACCGCGGCAACCAGATTTTAGGCAAAAAATTACTGCACCCGAACGATGATGTCAATATGAGCCAGTCCTCTAATGACACCTTCCCGACCGCTATGCACATCGCTGCTGTACTGGCTCTGGAAGAAAAACTCATCCCGGCAGCAGAAACCCTAATCGACACCTTCAAACGCTTAGAGGCAGAGAATGAAGGTATCGTTAAGAGTGGCCGTACCCATTTACAGGATGCTACTCCAATTACCTTCAGCCAGGAAATCAGCGGTTGGAGATCTTCTTTAGAGAGAGATGTTGAGCTGATCAAACACGCTGTACAGCCATTATATGAACTGGCTTTAGGCGGCACAGCAGTAGGTACCGGCTTAAACGCACCGAAAGGTTTTGGCCCGGCTGTTGCAGCTGAGGTTGCAAAAATCACCGGTAAACCGTTCGTTACTGCTATCAACAAATTCCACGCTCTGACCTCCAAAGATGAGATCGTATTTGCTCATGGCGCTGTAAAAGCTCTGGCATGCGATATGATGAAAATCGCAAACGACATTCGTTGGCTGGCATCCGGTCCGCGTGATGGTTTAGGTGAAATCTTTATTCCGGAAAACGAGCCGGGTTCCTCCATCATGCCGGGTAAAGTTAACCCGACCCAGTGTGAGGCTGTTACTATGGTAGCTGTTCAGGTTATCGGTAACGATGTTGCAGTTGGTATGGCAGCTTCTCAGGGTAACTTTGAGCTGAATGTATTCATGCCGGTTACCGCTTACAATTTCTTACAGTCTGTAAGACTTTTATCGGAAGCTATGGTTTCTTTCAACAAGAACTGCGCTGTTGGCATCAAGGCAAATAAAGAGAAAATGCATCACAACCTGCACAATTCTTTAATGCTTGTTACTGCTCTGAACCCGTATATCGGTTATGAGAATGCCGCAAAGACTGCTAAGAAAGCATTCAAAGACAACATTTCCCTGAAGGAAGCTTGTGTTGAACTCGGATTCCTGACTGCGGAAAGATTTGATGAAGTATTCCATCCGGAAGAGATGGTATAAGCAGGAGGCCAAATGATGAAGGTAAGTTATTTCCCGGGATGCACCCTGAAGAACAAAGCGATTGATCTGGACATTTATGCACGCAGATCTGCCGAAGCATTAGGTGTAACTCTGGAAGAAATTGAAAACTGGCAGTGCTGCGGCGGTGTGTTCACCACTTCTCGTGATGAAGTTGCTACCAAGCTGTCCTCTGTTCGTGCGCTGAAAGCAGCAAAAGAAAAAGAGCAGCCGCTTGTTACCGTATGTTCTGCATGTCATAATGTAATTAAACAGACCAACCACGCGATGCAAACCGACCAAGAGTTTGCAGATAAAGTCAACAGATATATGGCAGAGGAGCCATATGCTGGCGAAACGCAGGTATATCACTATCTGGAGATGCTGCGTGATTTAGTTGGCTTTGACAAGATTAAAGAAAAAGTTGTAAATCCGCTCAAAGGCAAACAGATTGCGCCTTACTATGGATGTCTGTTGCTTCGTCCAAATTCTGTTATGCAGATGGACGATCCGGAAAATCCGCAGATCATGGAGGACTTTATCCGTGCAATCGGCGCAACTCCGGTAACATATTCCATGCGCAACGAGTGCTGCGGCGGTTATATTGCCCTGGAAAGCCCAGAACTGGCTAAGAAAAAGAGCAATGCTGTTACCGAAAATGCTGCAAACAATGGTGCAGAGATGATCGTAACCGCATGTCCACTGTGCCGTTACAACTTAGTGAAAAACGGTTCTGAAATTCCGGTTATGTATTTCACTGAACTTTTAGCCGAGGCTCTCGGTGTTAAGGAGGATACGAATGAGCAGTAATAATCAGTATCTTCAGGAAGACATCATCCGCATGAGCGGTGTCAATCCGAAAAAATGTATGAAATGCGGCAAATGTTCCGCTACCTGCCCAGCATACGATGAGATGGAATACCATCCGCATCAGTTTGTTGATATGGTGGAAACCGGCATCATCGAACCGCTGTTAAATTCGAAATCCCTGTATAGATGCCTTTCCTGCTTTGCATGTATTGACCGCTGTCCGCGTGGCGTAGAGCCGGCTAAATTGGTTGAGGCTGTTCGCTTAATTGCAGTTAGACAGCAGGGGAATAATCACCTGAAACCGGATGCTATTCCGGGAATGTGGGACGAGGATCTGCCGCAGCAGGCAATCGTCAGCGCATTTAGAAAATACACGAAGTAAGGAGGAAAAGGCAAATGCAAAGAATTGGTGTTTTTGTATGTTGGTGTGGCAGTAACATCGCAGGTACTGTTGATGTTAAGGCTGTGGCTGAAGCTCTGAAAAGTGAGCCGGGCGTAGTCTTTTCCACCGATTATCAGTATATGTGTTCTCAGGCAGGTCAGAACATGATCAAAGATGCGATTGCCGAGCATAAATTAACCGGTATCGTTATCTGTTCTTGTTCTCCGCGTATGCATGAGGCAACTTTCCGTAAAACCGCGGCTGCTGCCGGCTTAAACCCGTACATGGTTGAGATTGCAAACATCCGTGAGCAGTGCTCTTGGGTTCATAAAGATATGCTTACCGGTACCGAGAAAGCTGTCATCTTAGGTAAAGCAGCGGTTGCAAAAGTAAGCCTGAACGCTCCGCTGACTCCGGGCGAATCTCCGGTCACCAAACGCGCACTGGTTATTGGCGGCGGTATTGCTGGTATCCAGACCGCTTTGGATATTGCGGATGCAGGTTTTGAAGTTGATATTGTTGAGAAAAAACCGACCATCGGCGGTAAAATGGCACAGTTAGACAAAACCTTCCCGACCCTTGACTGTGCTGCTTGTATCTTAACCCCGAAAATGGTTGACGTTGCACAGCATGAGAAGATTCGTATCTTCTCTTACAGTGAAGTAACCGATGTAAAGGGTTTCGTAGGTAACTTCGATGTTACCATCCAGAAACACGCGCGTTATGTCAAAGAGGATGTCTGCACCGGATGTGGCGACTGTACCACCAAATGTCCGATGAAGAAAGTTCCTAACGAGTTCAACCTGAACATGGACAACCGCAGCGCGATTTACATCCCGTTTGCACAGGCTGTTCCGAAAGTTGCTACCATTGATCCGAATGCCTGCAACATGCTCAAAAACGGCAAATGTGGTCTGTGTGCAAAAGTTTGTGCTGCTGGCGCAATCGATTACACCCAGAAAGATGAGTTTATCGAGGAGAAATACGGCGCAATCGTAGTTGCTACCGGCTTCAACCCGATTTCTATGGATAAATTTGATGAGTTTGCGTACAACCAGTCCAAAGATGTCATCACCTCTTTAGAGTTTGAGCGTCTGACCAACGCTGCTGGTCCTACCGCTGGTAAGCTGCTGCGTCCGTCCGACTTAGAGCATCCGCATACCATCGTATTTGTACAGTGTGTTGGTTCTCGTTGTGCATCCTGCGCAGAAAAAGGCAAAGAATACTGCTCCAAGATTTGCTGCATGTACACCGCAAAACACGCAATGCTGACCCGTGACAAATATCCGGATACCGATGTCTATGTATTCTACATTGATGTTCGTACCCCAGGTAAGAACTTTGATGAGTTCTATCGCCGTGCCGTTGAGGAATATGGTGTTCACTACATCAAGGGTATGGTCGGTAAAGTTACACCGGAAGGCAAGAAATTAAAAGTTCAGGCTTCTGACCTGCTGGGCAACAGACAGCTGCATATCGATGCAGATTTAGTTGTTTTAGCTGCTGCAATCGAGCCGGATAAATCTGCACGCCCACTTGCTACCAAGCTGACCGCAAGTATGGATACCAATGACTTCTTCACCGAAGCACATCCAAAACTGCGTCCGGTAGAGAGCCCGACTGCTGGTGTATTCCTGTCCGGTACCTGCCAGGGTCCGAAAGACATTCCGGAAACTGTTTCTCAGGCTGGCGCTGCTGCATCCAAAGTTATCGGTCTGCTTGCAAAAGACAAACTGACCACCAACCCATGTGTTGCAAGCTCCAATGAGATGATGTGTAATGGCTGTTCGTCCTGTGCGAATGTCTGCCCATACGGCGCAATTACTTATGAAGATAAAGAATTCCGCATGCCGGATAGAACCACTCAGGTTCGCCGTATTGCGAAAGTTAACCCGGCAGTATGCCAGGGTTGTGGTGCATGTACCGTAGCTTGTCCGTCCGGTGCGATGGATCTGCGCGGCTTTGCTACCAGCCAAATCATGGCGGAGGTTGATGCAATATGCAAGTAAACGAATATAAACCTTTAATCGTAGCGTTTTGCTGTAACTGGTGCTCCTATGCTGGTGCGGACCTTGCAGGCAATAACCGCTTAAGCTATCCGGCAGATGTTAAGATCATCCGTGTTCCTTGCTCCTGCCGTGTAAATCCGATGTTCATTCTCCGTGCATTCCAGCGCGGAGCAGACGGTGTTATTATCTGTGGCTGTCATCCAGGTGACTGCCATTACACCTCCGGCAACTACTATGCTCGCCGCCGTATGGCTCTGCTGTTCTCCATGCTTGACTATTTAGGCATTGAGAGAGAGCGTACCCGTGTTGAATGGGTATCCGCAGCAGAAGGTGCTAAATTCGCCGCTACCATGAACGATTTCGCTGAAAAAGTTACCGCTTTAGGCGAAAACAAGAGATTGGAGGATCTGCGATGCAAAAAATAACTCGTGATCAGTTGATCGAAAAAGCAGCTTCTCTGCTGAATGACGGTACCGTCAAAGTCGTTCTCGGCTGGAAAAAGGGTGAATTTGACTATGATATCACCCCGGCTGTATTTGAAACTGAGGAAGAACTCAGAAAAGAATTTGTATGGAGCGATTTCTGCGGTGCAAACTTCTCTAAATATCTGATTTCTAAAACCCGCAAAATTGAAGGGAAAATTCTGGTTTTCTTAAAACCGTGTGATACTTACAGCTTTAATCAGCTGTTGACTGAGCATCGTTTCGATCGTGAGAAAGTTTACGCTGTCGGCATCCCGTGCGAAGGCATGGCAGATATCGACAAAGTAAAAGAAATCTGCGGCGATGGTATCGCTTCCATTGACTGCTCTGGCGAGAAAATGGCAGTGACTACCATTTATGAGGATGCACCGGTTATGGTTGACTGCAAGGATGTTTTAGCTGAGCGCTGTGCAGTCTGCAAGAGCAAAAAACATGTGGCTTATGATGAGCTGATGGGTGAGGAAGGCGAAGTTCTGGATTGCGACCGTTTTGATGAGGTTGCAAAACTGGAGGCTATGACTCCGGACGAGCGTTTTGCGTTCTGGCAGGGCGAGCTGTCCCGCTGCATTCGCTGTAATGCCTGTCGTGATGTATGTCCGGCTTGCACCTGTGAGAAATGTGTATTCGATAACCCGGATTCCGGCGTAGAAAACAAATCTCCAGCGAACACCTTCGAGGAGAAGATGTTCCATATCATTCGTGCATTCCATGTTGCTGGACGCTGCACCGACTGTGGCGAGTGCTCTCGTGTATGCCCACAGCACATTCCGCTGCATCTGTTAAACCGTAAATTCATCAAGGACATCAACACATTCTATGGTGATTATCAGGCAGGAGCAGAGGCTGGTTCCCGTGCTCCGCTGGTAAACTACACCACTGGCGATGTTGAGCCGGGTGAGGTATTTGATAGGAGGGATTCTGATGCGTAAGTGTTCACTTGATTCTTTGAATCTGGTTTTTGCTGAGATCGCAAAATCCCAGAAATTATACCTGCCGGTAGATCAGACCGATGGCAGCGCAGCTTTCCAGAAATGGGAAGAGGGCACCGTATACAGCAATGTGCTGAATACCGCTCGCAGCGCGAAAGATTTCTTCTTTCCGCAGACTGAGAACTTGATGGAGTTCAAAACTTCCGGCAAAATGATCGAAGTTGTTGACACCCGTGAGGAGTGCGAGGATTTCGCAATCTTCGGTGTTCGTGCATGTGATGCAAAGAGCTTTGAAATTTTAGACCGCGTTTTCTTAGTTGAGCCGGTGGACAGCTTCTATGCTTCCCGCCGCGCACACGGCACCATCATCACTATGGCTTGCTCCAGACCGAGCGAAACCTGCTTCTGTACGGCATTCGACATTGATCCGGCAGCTCCGGCAGGCGACATTTCCGTATGGAAAACCGAGACCGAGGTATTCTGGCAGGCTAACACCGAAAAAGGTGAGGCGCTGATGGCTAACATCGTATCCTTAACCGAGGAATGCACCACCGAGGCAGTGGATGAGCAGAAAGCAAAAATCACTGCTATTATGAATAAACTTCCGCTTGCACAGGTTACCACCGAGGCATTCGGTGCAGGCAAAACCAAAGAATACTTTGACGATCCGAAATGGGATGAGCTGTCCGAGGCTTGCTTAGGCTGCGGTACCTGCACCTTCGTATGCCCGACCTGCCAGTGCTACGACATCAAGGAATTCAACACCGGTAAGGGCGTTGTTCGTTACCGTTGCTGGGACTCCTGCATGTACTCTGATTTCACCAAGATGTCCGCAGGTCAGCCGAGACTGACCCAGAAAGAGCGTTTCCGTCAGCGTTTCATGCACAAACTGGTATACTATCCGGAAAATAACAACGGTTTATTCAGCTGTGTAGGTTGCGGCAGATGCCTTTCCAAATGCCCGATTTCGATGAATATTGTGAAAGTAATGAAAGCAATCGGAGGAAAATAATATGAATCAACGCGAAGAAACCTTAATTCCTAAGATTGGTGTTATCAGCGACGTTCGTCAGGATACTCCGGACATTAAAACCTTCCGTGTTGTTACGCCGGGCGGCGTAAAAGTGTTCGAGCATCGTCCGGGACAGTGTGCTATGCTGTCCATCCCGGGCGTTGGTGAGGCAATGTTCTCCATTACCTCATCCCCAACCAATGAGGAATACATGGAATTCTCCATTAAAAAATGTGGTCATTTAACCGATTGGCTGCATCAGGCAGAGGTTGGCCAGTATATAACCATCCGTGGACCGTACGGTAATCCGTTCCCGGTTGACGATGAATTTGCTGGTAAAAACCTGCTGTTTATCGCTGGTGGTGTAGGCCTTGCACCGCTGCGTTCTGTTATCAATTACTGCCGCCACTATCGTGACCGCTATGGCAGAATCGATATCGTTTATGGTTCCCGCAGCAAAGACGATCTGCTTGACTATGAGGAAATCGTCAACGAGTGGGCAAACGACAAGGATGTTCATGTTCATCTGACCATTGACCGTGAACAGGAGGGCTGGGATGGCCATGTCGGCTTCGTACCGAACTATGTCAAAGAGCTTGGTTTTGATACCAATAAAACTGCAATTCTCTGCGGACCTCCAATCATGATCAAATTTACTTTAGACGGTCTGTATTCTCTCGGATTTGAGAAAACCCAGATTTATACCACCCTTGAGATGCGTATGAAATGCGGTGTCGGCAAATGCGGTAGATGCAACGTAGGTTCTAAGTACATTTGTAAAGACGGTCCGGTATTCCGTTTCGATGAACTCGACGAGTTACCGAATGAGTATTGATAAGGAGAAAAACAATGGAGAATATGGTAAACGTATTTCTGTTCGGTAAGAAATATTCTGTTCCGGACAACTTAACCATCATGAGTGCAATGGAGTACGCCGGCTATCAGCTGGTTAGAGGCTGCGGCTGCCGTAATGGTTTCTGCGGTGCTTGTGCTACCATTTATCGTATCAAAGGCGATACCGAATTAAAAGCATGCCTGGCTTGCCAGACCAAGGTTGAAGATAACATGTATATCGCAACCCTGCCGTTCTTCCCTCTGGTAAAACAGGTTTATGATATGGAAACCATCAAACCGACCGAAGCAGTAATGATGCAGCTGTATCCGGAAATCTACGCTTGTATCGGCTGTAATGCATGTACCAAAGCCTGCACCCAGGGCTTACAGGTTATGCAGTACATCGCAGCTGCACAGCGCGGCGATTTCGAAAGATGTGCAGAGCTGTCTTTTGACTGTGTTATGTGTGGTGTTTGTTCTTCCCGCTGTCCGGCTGGTATCTCTCATCCGCAGGTTGCTATGCTGGCAAGAAGAATCAACGGTAAATACCTGGCTCCGGGCTGCGAGCATTTAGAGAAACGTGTCAAAGAGATCAAAGATGGTACCTTCACCGAACTGATCGAAGCTCTGATGCAGAAACCGCTTGATGAGATCAAAGAACTCTACAACAACCGCGAGATTGAGAAATAAGGAGGAAGCGCTTCATGTATTCGGAAAAATTCCAGAAATCCTTAGCTGCTGTTGAGGCAGCAAGAGAGCATAACATTGCTCTGGAGCCGGCAAGAATGACTGCTCAGCAGAAAGAAGATCTGTTAGCAGCTTACCATCCGGACTATAAAAAGGACGAATTCGCTGAGCTGACTGTTGGCCCGAACAAAGGTGAAAAAGTTCCGACCCAGCTGGTTGAGATTTTACAGGCACACAGCCGTATCACCGCTGACAGCGTTGATCTGACCAAACCGGATTACGATGTTGATGTTCTGGTTATCGGCGGCGGTGGTGCAGGTGCATCTGCTGCAATCGAGGCAAATGAGGCTGGCGCAAATGTCATGATCGTTACCAAACTGCGTATTGGTGATGCAAACACCATGATGGCAGAGGGCGGCATTCAGGCTGCTGATAAAGAGAACGACTCTCCGGCTACTCACTTTGTTGATGCATACGGCGGCGGTCACTTTGCAGCTAAAAAAGAACTGCTTTCCAAATTGGTTTGCGACGCTCCGGAAGCAATTCAGTGGCTGAGCAACTTAGGCGTTGAGTTCGACAAAGATGCAGACGGCAACATGATTACCACCCACGGTGGCGGTACTTCCCGTAAACGCATGCACGCTGCAAAGGACTATTCCGGTGCAGAAATCATGAGAACTCTGCGTGATGAGGTTATCAACCGTGGTATTCCGGTTGTTGACTTTACCGCTGCTATCGAGCTGATCCTGGATGAAAACGGCAACGCTGCTGGTGCTGTTCTGATGAACATGGAAACCAAAGAACTGCTGGTTGCAAAAGCAAAAACCGTTATCATCGCTACCGGTGGTGCTGGTCGTATGCATTATCAGGGCTTCCCGACTTCCAACCACTACGGTGCTACCGCAGACGGTCTGGTTCTGGGCTATCGTGTTGGTGCTAAATTACTGTACGCTGAAACCTTACAGTATCATCCGACTGGTGCTGCATATCCGGAGCAGATCTTCGGCGCACTCGTAACTGAGAAAGTTCGTTCTTTAGGTGCAAAACTGGTTAATGTAAACGGTGAAGCATTCATGCATCCGCTGGAGACCCGCGATGTATCCGCAGCTTCCATCATCCGTGAGTGCTCGGATAGAGGCAATGGCGTAGATACTGGAAACGGCAAAGGCGTATGGCTGGATACCCCAATGATCGAGAAAATCGGCGGTGAAGGCACTATCGAGAAACGCATTCCGGCTATGATGCGTATGTTTGAGAAATACGGCATCGATATCCGCAAAGAGCCGATTCTGGTTTACCCGACTCTGCACTATCAAAACGGCGGTTTGGACATCACTCCGGACGGCATGACTACCAATGTTAAGAACCTGTTTGTAGCAGGTGAGGCTGTTGGTGGTATCCACGGTAAAAACCGTCTGATGGGTAACTCCTTACTGGATATTATCGTATTCGGTCGCAGCGCTGGTCAGAATGCAGCAAAAGTGTCCAAAGAGACCACCGTTGGTGCATTGACCTTAGACCATGTAGCAAAATTCGAGAAAGAGCTTGCAGATGCAGGCGTTGAAACCGAAATGGTTTCTCCGAAACTGCTGCCGGACTACCGCAGAAAAAAATAATTGCTTTGTAGAAAGCATAAAAATTGGCCTTGCTCTCATTTGAGGGCAGGGCCTTTTTGTTTGGAATATATTTCATACTTTCAAATTTTGGATAAAACAAAAGACCTTATTCAAAAGAATAAGGTCTTGATGATGGTCGAGGTGACAAGACTTGAACTTGCGGCCTCTGCGTCCCGAACGCAGCGCTCTACCAAACTGAGCCACACCTCGAAGCAACAATAATTATTATACACCAGACTTCGACAAAAATCAAGAGATATTTTTTATATTTACAATTTATTCACAGATAAAGCGCGTATAACCACATGGCAATGAGTTGTAAAATAATGGGGTTCGTGTTATAATATTATTAAGTCTGTGATTCTAAAAATGAGTAACCGCAGACGGTGGATGTATAGTTTTTGCGTTAGTCCATATACTAATAGTTGCCGGATTGTAGGCAGAAAGGATATGGAGGATGGAAAAACAAAACAGTGAAAAAAAGACAGTCGAAACAGCGTCCCAAACACCGGAACAAACCGAACAGGTGCGTGAAGATTTAGTGGAAACTGGTTCAATCACTTCAAAGGGCAGACATAATATCCAGTGTCTGACCGTGATTGGACAGATTGAAGGGCATTATGTGCTGCCGGATCAGAATAAGACGACCAAGTATGAGCATATGCTGCCACAGCTGGTGGCAATCGAGCATGACCCCGAAATAGAGGGGCTATTGTTGCTGCTGAATACGGTGGGCGGTGATGTGGAAGCTGGTCTTGCCATTGCCGAGATGATTGCCGGTATGAGTAAACCGACAGTATCGCTTGTATTAGGCGGCGGTCATTCGATTGGTGTGCCACTTGCGGTTAGTACGAAATGCTCCTTTATTGTGCCGAGCGCAACAATGACCATTCACCCAGTGCGCATGAGCGGTCTAGTACTTGGGGTACCGCAGACATTTTCCTATTTTGAGCGAATGCAGGAGCGGATTGTTGACTTTGTGATCGATCATTCCCGCATCACCAAAGAGCGGTTTATGGAACTGACCATGAAAACCGGCGAGATGGCGATGGATGTGGGGAGTATCGTAGACGGTCAAACGGCGGTGAATGAAGGTTTGATTCATCGGCTTGGCGGGCTTTCGGATGCCATCACAGAGCTTTATGCGATGATTGATGCACAAAAGGAAAGTGAAAATAAAAATCAGTAATCAGATTTTTCTGATTCCGGAAATCAGCAAAGCTGGTTTCTGTACATAATAAGCAGAGAAAGGGTAAATTTTATGACAGTATTTCAGGCAATTATTCAAGGTATCATTCAAGGACTAACCGAGTTTTTACCGGTATCGAGTTCGGGTCATCTGTCGGTGGTGCAGCATTTGTTTGGCATCAACGGAGAAAGCGGCATTTTATTTTCGGTGCTGCTGCATGTTGCAACTCTGCTTGCGGTGTTTATCGCGTTTCGCGAACTGGTGTGTGATTTGGTAATGGAATTTTTCCGCATCGTGAGAGATTTGTTCACCGGAAAATTGAAGTTTCAAACCGATAATCCAAACCGCAAAATGGTATTCATGATTTTAATTTCTCTGATTCCGCTTGGTGTTGCGTTCTTTATTAAGGATATTTATTCCAGTCTTGCTGCTGATAGCGATATTATCGTAGAAGGTGTATGTTTCCTGATTACGGCGGTTTTGATGTTCCTGACCGCAAAATTTTCCAATGGCAGCAAAACCGTGAAAGATATGACGGTGAAAGACGCGCTGATTGTTGGCTGTGTGCAGGCGATTGCACCAATGCCAGGTATTTCCCGTTCGGGCTCAACGGTTGCGGCAGGCTTGTTCTGTGGACTTGACCGTGAAACAGCGGTACAGTTTTCGTTTATCATGGGTATGCCAGCCGTATTGGGCGGTGCATTGGTGGAATTAACCGATCTCAATGCAGCAGCGTTTGCCGGAACATCCTTTTTCGCTTTAGCCTGTGGATTTATTGTGGCTCTGGTTGTCGGCATTGCGGCGATTGTTATGGTAAAATGGCTGGTTGCAAGCAATAAGTTCAAATATTTCGGCATTTATCTGTCCATTCTTGGTGCTTTGGTCGTAGGAATCGGCATTGCAGAGAATGTGATGCATCTGCCGTTTTCGCAGTGGTTTTAAGGTTATATAAATAGATTTTGCAATGATTCGTATCAATACATAGGAAGGATTTCAGAATGGCAACAAAAAATAAAACAACCTCACGAACAGGAACGGCAAAAAAGACTTCCAAAACAAAGTCGGTGAAAAGTGCTTCCAGAAGGCCGGCAGCAAAAGAGGCAGATAAAAGTTCAGATCATTCTGGTGCTGCTCTTGGCCTTTTAGCAGCATCTCTGATTTTGCTTGCACTGGTGTTTATCAAAGGTGCGTTTGTCTGGGAATATGCGCATAACTTTTTGTTCGGCTTGTTTAGCTTCTATTCGATTGTGCTGCCCATTCTGCTTTTATTGCTTGCCGGTTCGGTGGGGCTTGGCAAACAGATGAACAACATCGGATTCCGGCTGGGAATGGTATTTCTGACGGTCATTTTGCTCTGCTCGATTACGCAGAATTTTGCTGGCGGATATCCAGAAGGCAGTTTTTGGAATCTACTGCAATTTGTGTACCAAAGTGGTGCGAATTTAAAAGGTGGCGGTGTGGCGAGCCTGCTGATTGGCTATCCACTTACGCTGCTGTGCGGAAAAGAAGCCGCTCTGGTTGTAATGTTTATCCTGCTGTTTGTAGTATTGATGGTATTGACGGGAACCAGCGTGGGCGGTGTTCTGCGCTTCTTTCAAAAAATCCCGCGTGCGATTAAGAGCGGCGTGGAAGAATCCTATGCAAAAACTTCGTCGGATGAGATATTGGATGACCAGGAAAAACATCAAGAGCAAAGAGAATTGCGCAAGCAGCAGAAACATCTGGAAAAACAGCAGAAAGCCGCCGAGAAGGAAGCGAAACGGATTGAGGCACAGAAACAGGCAAAGAATGCTCCTAAGCCGGTAGAGGATATCAAAGCTGAAAAATTGAAAACAGCAAAGGATTTCCTGCCAGAGCCAGAATTTGAGGTGGCTACGGAATCGGACGGTGTGGAGGATTTGATTCATAAGCTTATGGAACAGCAGGAGGAATCCAAATCTGTAAATCAGCCACAGATCCAAGAAGCAATACAATCACAGGAGTCGACACAGCTTCCAGTGGAAAGCGGTGAGCCAGCATCTATTGATATTGAGGTGGAGCAGATTCAGCGAATCTATGAATATCCGTCTGTTATGCTCTTAAAACAACCCAAAAATAATGGCGGACAGGATGTCAGCGAAGAACTTCGCATCAACGCCGGACTGCTTGTGGAAACGCTGGAGAGCTTCGGCGTGAAAACCAAGCTTGTGGATATCAGTCGTGGTCCGACCGTTACCCGGTATGAATTACAGCCAGCTGCTGGTGTCAAAATTTCCAAAGTCACCGGATTGGCAGACGATATTGCGCTGAATCTGGCGGCTGCCGGGGTGCGTATTGAAGCCCCGATTCCAAATAAAGCTGCAATCGGCATTGAGGTGCCGAATAAAATCACCGATGTTGTCACGATTCGAGAGATTATCGACACGCCGGAGTTTAACAATGCCAAAAGCAAGCTGACCGTTGCACTCGGTAAGGATATTGCCGGCAATGTTGTCACCGCCGATCTGTCTAAAATGCCGCATACGCTGATTGCAGGTGCGACCGGTTCGGGTAAATCGGTCTGCATCAACTCGCTGTTAATCAGCATTCTGTATAAAGCCGACCCAAGCGAAGTGCGTCTGCTGCTGGTTGATCCGAAAGTAGTTGAACTTGGCATTTACAACGGCATTCCACATCTGCTGGTTCCGGTTGTGACCGATCCGAGGAAGGCTGCTGGCGCATTGCAATGGGCGGTGACCGAGATGCTCAAACGCTATAATGAATTTGCGGATAAGGGTGTGCGTGATATCAAGGGATTCAACGCACTGGCGGAAACCAGAACTGATTTGGAGAAGATGCCGCAAATTGTCATTATCATCGACGAGCTTGCCGATTTGATGATGGCAGCACCGAGCGAGGTTGAGGATTCCATCTGTCGACTAGCGCAGATGGCGCGTGCTGCTGGCATGTATCTGGTCATTGCGACCCAGCGTCCGTCGGTTGATGTCATCACCGGTATCATTAAGGCAAACATTCCGTCAAGAATCGCATTTGCGGTTTCCTCACAGGTGGATTCCCGTACCATTTTAGACTCTGCTGGTGCAGAAAAGCTGCTCGGTAAAGGTGATATGTTGTTTGCGCCATCCGGTGCACCTAAGCCAACCAGATTACAGGGTTGTTTTGTTTCGGATAAAGAGGTGGAGGAGGTTGTTCGGTTTGTATCGGGCGATCATCAGGTTTATGATAGCCAGATTATGGATGCGATTGAGCAGAATGCTGTCGCGGAAAAGGGAAATGCGTCTGCCATGTCCAACAATGTGGGGGCAGATGATACTGACCCATTGTTTGAGCAGGCGGTTGCTTGTGTTGTAGAAGCAGGACAGGCTTCTACCTCGTACATACAGCGTAAACTGAAAGTCGGTTACGCCCGTGCGGCAAGGTTGATGGATGAAATGGAAGAAAAGGGAATTGTCGGCCCATCTGAGGGCAGCAAGCCTCGTCAGATTTTAAGAACAAGTATAGAGAATTATCAATAAGAGAGGAATTTTTATGGCAGTGGGAAAAGAATTTCTGCCGGTGTGCGCAGCTGATTTGAAAGAACGCGGCATTGAGCAGCTGGACTTTGTATATATATCGGGTGATGCGTATGTCGATCATCCGAGTTTTGGTGTTTCGATTATCTCTCGTGTAGTGGAATCGCAGGGTTATACAATTGGTATTATTCCGCAGCCGAACTGGCATAATCCGCAGTCCTATCTGTCTTTGGGTGAGCCGAAGTATGGATTTTTAGTCACCTCCGGCAACATCGACTCAATGGTAGCGCATTATACTGTTGCGAAGCGTCTGCGTTCGACCGATGCCTATTCCCCGGGTGGTAAGATGGGTTTGCGTCCAGATAGAGCGGTGACAGTGTATTGTCAGGGAATCCGTTCGGTATGTCCGGATAAACCGATTATCATCGGTGGCCTGGAAGCATCGTTGCGCCGTTTTGCACATTATGATTACTGGGAAGATAAGGTGCTGCCGACCATTTTAATAGATTCTGGTGCTGATCTGCTGATTTATGGCATGGGCGAAAATCAGATTATACAGATTGTCAACCGTCTGGCAAAGGGCGAGGATGTCAAAAACATGACCGATATTCGGGGTACCTGTTACTTAACCGACCCGGTCAATACCCCTTGGGGTGCGGTGCAGTGTCCGGATTATGCGATTGTATGTAAGGATAAGAAATCTTATGCCAAAGCAACCTATATGCAGCTGGCAGAGCAGGATGAGGTCAGGGGCAAAAAGCTGATTCAGCGTCACGGCAATAAAATGCTGGTGCAGAATGAACCGATGCCGGGACTGACCACCGAAGAACTTGACTGGGTTTATGACCTGCCATATATGCGCCATTGGCACCCGATGTATGAAAAGGATGGTGGTGTTCCAGGTATTGAGGAGGTTCAGTTCTCCTTGACCCATAACCGTGGTTGCTTCGGCGGATGCAACTTCTGCGCCATTCAGTTCCATCAGGGCAGACACATTACAACCCGTAGTGAGGAATCTTTGGTAAAAGAGGCGATTCAGCTGACCCAAGACCCACGCTTTAAGGGATACATCCACGACGTCGGCGGTCCGACTGCAAATTTCAGAATCCCATCCTGTCAGAAGCAAAATCTGGTGGGTATGTGTCCGGATCGAAAGTGTTTGGCACCACATCCATGCAAAGCGTTGCAGGTTGACCATAGCGAATATCTGCATATCCTGCGCCGTCTGCGTGCGCTGCCAGGCGTGAAAAAGGTGTTTATCCGTTCTGGACTACGCTATGACTATATGCTGGAGGATAAAGATCAGGAATTTTTCAACGAGCTGGTAGAGCATCACATTTCGGGTCAGTTGAAGGTTGCACCAGAGCATTGCTCGGCTGTTGTGCTGGAAAATATGGGCAAACCGTACATCGAAAGCTTTGTGAAGTTCTCCAAGATGTATTTTGAAAAAACCAAACAGCTGGGAAAAGAGCAGTACCTGGTGCCGTATTTGATGTCATCCCATCCGGGTTCCAAGATGGAAAATGCGGTCGAGGTTGCGGTATTCTTAAAGAAAATGCGCATCCGCCCGGAACAGGTACAGGACTTCTATCCAACGCCAGGCACCGTTTCGACCTGTATGTATTATACCGGCTTGAATCCATACACCATGAAAGAGGTATATGTCGCTAAAGACCCGCATGAGAAAGCAATGCAGCGTGCGTTGCTGCAATATTATCAGAAGGAGAAGGCACCGCTGGTTATCGAAGCGTTAAAACGCGTTGGTCGTACCGACTTGATTGGAAACGGTCCAGAATGTATCGTCAAGCCGTTGCTGAGTTCCCGTCCGGTAAACCGAAAAGCATCGGTGGACAAACCAGTCAAACAGGGTACTTTTGACAAAAATGGTGTATACCGTGCCAAAATGAGTCGCACTGCGCCGAATGGAAAAACCACTTCCAGAAACAAACGCAAAAAGCGTTAAGTGCATGCCGCCCGTAGCTGTGTTTTTTACAGTCGGGCGGTTATTTTTGCTATGAAGAATTGACATTTCGTGGTTGGTATGATACAATAATAGCGTATGTTTTATGGTGAAAAAGTATCCCCATGAGCAAAAAAAGTAAGGATGTGAACTGATTTGTCAGAAATGAATTATAATGAATTAGCAGAACTTCTGTTTTCTGAAATTACACTGACCCCGGAGGATTACGAGAAAATCTATCCGCCACGCCAGTTAAAAGAGGGTGCGAAAGTAACCCGTATTGCACCGAGCCCGACCGGCTTTATGCATCTGGGCAACCTGTTTGGTGCTATTACAGACGAGCGTTTAGCGCACCAGAGCGGTGGTGTGTTCTACCTGCGTATTGAAGATACTGATTTAAAGCGCGCTGTGGAAGGCGGTGTTGAAACCATCATCCGTGTTTTCAATCAGTTTGGTTTGAATTTTGATGAGGGTGCTACCCTAGAGGGCGATAATGGTGATTACGGTCCGTATCGCCAGCGTCAGCGTGAGAAAATTTATAAAGCCTATGCAAAGCATTTGGTCAAAGAGGGTCTTGCATATCCGTGCTTCTGCACCGAGGATGATCTTTCTGCCATGCGTGAAAAACAGGAAGCGCAGAAACTCAATCCGGGTTATTACGGCGAATTTGCAGTCTGCCGCCACCTGACCATGGAGCAGATTAAAGCAAATATTGAGGCAGGCAAACCGTATGTCCTGCGTCTGCGTTCTCCGGGCAATCCGGAAAACCGCATCAGACACACCGATTTAATTAAGGGCAATATCGAGATGCCGGAAAACGATCAGGATATTGTTATCTTAAAAGCAGACGGCATTCCGACCTATCATTTTGCACATGTTGTAGATGACCATTTGATGCGCACCAATGTTGTTGTGCGTGGTGAGGAGTGGCTGGCAACGCTGCCGATTCACTTGCAGTTATTCCGCGTATTGGGATTAAAACCGCCGAAATATGCGCACACCGCACAGTTGATGAAGATGGACGGCAATTCCAAACGCAAACTGTCCAAGAGAAAAGACCCGGAATTGTCACTGGACTTTTACGACGAGCAGGGCTATTGTGTACCGGCAGTTGTGGAATATCTGCTGACGCTGTTAAACTCCAACTTCGAGGAGTGGCGACTTGCCAACCCGACCAAACCGTACACCGAATTCCCGTTCAATACCAAGAAAATGAGCGTTTCCGGTTCGCTGTTTGATTTACAGAAATTGCAGGATGTCAGCAAAAATGTCATTTCGGTGATGTCCGGTGAGGAAGTTTATCAGTTGGTCATCGAGTGGGCGAAGAAATATGATGAACAGCTTTACAGGCTGTTTACCGCTGACGAGCAGAAGGCAGTTGCGATTCTCTCCATTGGCAGAGGCGGCAAAAAACCGCGTAAAGACTTGACCGTCTGGGGCGATGTGAAACCGTATGTCAGCTTCTTCTATGACGAGCTGTTTGCAATGCAGGATGGCTATCCGGAGAAGATGGACAAAGCCGAAGTGCAAACGGTTTTACAGACCTATCTGGACACCTATACCGAACAGCCGGATAATAGCAGCTGGTTTAACTGGATCTGCCAGATGGCTGCATCCTTAGGTTATGCGCCGAGTACCAAAGAGTATAAGGCAAATCCGGACGCTTTCAAAGGTCAGCCGGGTGATATCACCATGGTTCTGCGTGTCGCAATCTGCGGCCGTCACAACGCACCGGATTTGTTTGAGGTTATGAGCATTATGGGCAAAGAGCAGGTGGATGCACGCCTACGCGCTGCAATCGCTGCACTGTAATTATAATAAAAGACAGAAGGAAATATTAAGAATGGAAGAGTTTTCTAATTTTCTTACCGAAATCGTGGATGCCGACTTAGCGGCAAATCCGGGACTGAAAGTTCACACCCGTTTCCCACCGGAACCAAATGGCTATCTGCATATTGGTTCTGCAAAGGCTATTTTCATCAACTACATGGTTGCTAAAAAATACGGTGGCCTGTTCAATCTGCGCTATGATGACACCAACCCGGCAAAAGAGGACACCGAGTATGTTGAATCCATCCGCGAGGACCTGGAGTGGCTGGGTGCTACCCCAACTGGCGGTGTTTATTACGGCAGTGATGTGTTTGATAAATGTTATGAATTTGCGGTTAAGCTGATTCAGGACGGTAAAGCGTATGTCTGCGATCTGACCGCTGATGAAATGAGAGAGTACCGTGGCACCTTAACGCAGCCGGGCAAAGAAAGCCCGTATCGCAACCGCAGCGTGGAGGAAAACCTTGACCTGTTCGAGCGCATGAAAAACGGCGAGTTTGAGGACGGTGCAAAAACCCTGCGTGCAAAAATTGATATGTCCAGTTCCAACATCAATATGCGCGACCCGGCAATCTACCGTATTACCCGCAAACACCACCATCGTCAGGGTAATAAATGGGTTATCTATCCGCTGTACGACTATGCGCATCCGATTCAGGATGCACTGGAGGGTATCACTCATTCAATGTGTTCTCTGGAGTTTGAGAATCATCGTCCGTTGTATGAGTGGGTTGTGGATAACATCGGCTTTGAAGCACCTCCAAAACAGAGAGAGTTTGCCCGTCTGAATGTTACCCGCACTGTGATGAGTAAGCGTTATCTGCGTCAGCTGGTATTCGAACATTATGTGGATGGTTGGGATGACCCGCGTATGCCAACTTTGTGCGGTCTGCGCCGTCGTGGTTACACTCCGAGTGCCATCTTTGATTTTGTACAGCGCGCAGGTATCTCCAAATCCAACAGCCTTGTTGATATTGGTATGCTGGAGCATTGTATCCGTGAGGAACTCAACGAAACCGCAGAGCGTCGTGTTGCAGTTGTTGACCCGGTGAAAGTGGTTTTGACCAACTATCCGGAAGATCAAGAGGAGTATTTTGAACTGCCGAACCATCCGAATCATCCGGAACTCGGCACCAGAAAAGTTCCGTTTACCAGAGAACTTTATATTGAGCGTTCCGACTTTATGGAAGAAGCACCGAAGAAATTCTTCCGCTTAAAACCGGATGGCGAGGTTCGTTTGATGCAGTCCTATGTCATCAAATGCCAAGAGGTTGTCAAGGATGAGGCAGGCAATATCACCGAATTGAGATGCACCATCGACCCGGAAACCCGCGGTTGCAATCCGCCAGATGGCAGAAAAATCAAAGGCACCATCCACTGGGTCAGCGCAAAATATGCGTATGAGGCAGATCTGTGCCTGTATGATTACCTGTTCACCAAAGAGAATTTAGGTGATCTGGGCGAAGACGAGTCCTTCTTGGATTACATCAACCCGGAATCTCTGGTTGTGATGAAAAAATGTAAATTGGAGCCGTCCCTGGCAGATGCCAAAGAGGGCGAGCGCTTCCAGTTTGTCCGTACTGGTTATTTCTGCAAAGATACCAAAAACGCCAATACCTTTAACCGCATTGTCGGCTTAAAAGACAGCTACGGCAAATAATATGTTTCCGGAGTCATAAGCATGGCTCCGGAATTTGGTTTTCAAAAAAGACAGATAGCTTAACACTATCTGTCTTTCCCATATTTGCTGATTTATATTTTGGATTGGCAGACATTTCCGCCACGGTATTCGGCTGGTTTTTGACTGGTATTCGGTATGGCCGATAGCCGATGTGGGGTGGGGCATTCTGTGATTACAAACATTCTGCCAGAAAAGGCTTTCAAATCGAGTTTTAATTGGTGGGTGCCATCCGGCATCAACTGCGTTTGATATTTTGTGTGCTCATCTACAATGGTATTTCCGCTGTAAATGCAGTTATCCGTGTTGAGCGCTTCGGACAACACGACTTCATGTTCAAAATGCAGCGTATAGTCATTCCAGTCACAGTCGCAGAAGTTGAGAACCACGACTACCGCACCGACTCCTTTACCGCGCTGGTAGGCGTATACCACATGATCTTCATCGTTGACCACCAGCCATTTGAAATATTCCGGATGATAGTCATTCTGCGAAAGGGCAGGTAAATTCAGGTACAGGCGGTGCAGTGTGCGGCGAAAATGCAGGAAAGAATCGTGCATTGGGTAGGAGAGTATGCCCCAGTCGAGTTCCCGGGTTTCGTCAAACTCACGCAGCATACCAAATTCGTCGCCCATGAAGTCCATTTTCTTGCCCGGATGGGTGTACATATACAGATAAAGCGCACGCCCTTGCGCAAATTTCTGTTCGTAACTGCCGTAAATCTTGTCGAGTATCGTTTTCTTGGAATGTACATTTTCGTCGTGGGATAACGGCAGCATATAGGTTTCCCGATGGAAATACATCATCGAGAAGGTTAGCTTGTGGTAATGCCATTTTCTCTCAAATGCTGGGGTGGCTAAAAAATCGAGGGTATCGTTCATCCAACCCATATCCCATTTGTAGTCGAAATCCAGACCCTGATAGATGGCTGGAGCGGTCACCTTGTTGAAATTGGTGGAATCCTCTGCTATCAGCATAACACCTGGATGTCGGTAATGCAGTCCGTTGTTCATCGAGGCTAAAAATTCAATTGCGCGTTCATTGATGCCGCGTTCCTCCTGCCCCTGCCAGTAAATGGCACGGGAGATTGCATCCATGCGCAGACCGTCTATATGATATTCGGTCAGCCAGTAGTTGGCACAGGATTTTAGGAAGCTTTGCACTTCGCCGCGGGTGACATTGAAGTTTTTGGTGCCCCATTCGCTGTATCCAGTGTCGTCACTGGAATATTCATACAAAAAGCTGCCGTCAAAATAGGAAAGACCGTAGTCATCGGTCGCAAAATGAACCGGCACAAAGTCGAGGATGACGCCGATTTGTGCAAGATGGAAGGCGTTGACGAATTTTTGCAGCTGCAATGCAGTGCCATAGCGTGAAGTCGGTGCGAAAAATCCGGTGTTTTGATAGCCCCATGACATATCAACAGGATGCTCCGAAAGCGGCATCAGTTCCACATGGGTATAGCCGTTTTCCTTTAAGTATGGAATCAGCACTTCGGCGAGTTCTTCATAATTGTACCAATCATCCGGGAAATTGCCGGTGTTCTGTTTGTGTTTGAAGCAGCCGGCGTGGATTTCATAAATGTTGATAGGAGAATTATGTCCACGGTGCTGTTTTTTCATCCATGCGGCATCGGTAAAAATATCCTGATTCAATTCTCGGACAACCGAAGCAGAATTGGGCCGTAATTCCATGCCAAAACCGTATGGGTCACAGTGGTCAATAACTTCATCGTCGGCACGCACGATTTTATATTTATAAATCATGCCTGGTTTTACCCCTTTTAGATAAAGACTCCATACACCACCAGAAAGATGCATTGGAAGCGGCTGCCAGTCATTGATGCAGCAGATCAACGCCACGGCCTTTGCGGCTGGTGCAAATACTCGAAATTGACAGCCGTTTTCATCTGGATGCGCGCCGAAATATTCATAGGCATCAAAACTGTAACCACTATAAAAAGAGTGAAGATTAAAATTTTTCTGTTCCATTGCTATCTCCTAAACTGTTTGTAATAAACCGTGTGAAAATAGAATATACATCGTGATACTATCTTCAGTATACCATAATTCTTTCAAAAATACAATATGAAAACCAGTTTTTTCGGTTAGAATTGATAGAATCATACCAAAAAATATGGTATAATAAATTTGTATCTTGCAATGTATAATGTTTTGTTTCCTGCCGATACTTTTGTTTGAAAGGAAGGATTTGGAAATGAAAACAGAAAGAATACAGAAAAATTTGCGTTATTTTGGGGTAATCGGAGCGCTGCTCTTAGCAACTGCTTTGCTATATTTTACATGGGAATGTGCAAAACCGTATGCGGATTTGAAAGACCAGGTGTTTCGGCTGCATATCCTTGCCAATTCAGATGGGGTGGAAGATCAGCAGTTAAAGCTCGCGGTGCGAGATGATATCCTGCCGGCTGCAAAAGAGATGTTTACACAGATAGATTTACAGGCATTTCCGGGCGAAACGACTGCAATGAAAACCGCTGCCGCTGCCAGAACCATGATTGCACAGCTTTCGGATGCTGCACAGCAGTCGGTATATGCGCACGGCAGCACTCAGACAGCGGCTGTAATGGTGGCGTATGAGAAGTTCCCAGTAAAACAGTATGCGGATCTTACGATGCCTGCTGGATATTACTGGTGCTTGAAAATTGTACTCGGCAGTGGACAGGGGAAAAACTGGTGGTGTGTGCTGTATCCGCCGCTGTGCATTTCGCCGGCATCCGCAAAGGAAAGCTTTGATGAAGCACAACTGGAACTGCTGAATCAGCCGGAAAAATATCAATTCAGACTTGCTATATTGGATTGGTTTGAAAGATGGAAACAACATCATAAATGAGAGGATGAAAAATATGCTGACTATACTGACCGGAACCGGCAGGGAGGAAAAAAGAACCCGAATGCTGGAAATTGCCCAAAATGCAGCCAACAGGGGAAACCAGAATATCGAAAAAAATATCCTGTGGCTGACACCGGATCAATTTACCTTCGAAACGGAGCGTGATCTGATGCATCGTCTGCCGCCGTCTGTCCGTGTGCGAATGACCGTTACCGGCTTTTCCCGGTATTCGGATATGATTATGAAGCAATATGGCGGTGTTGCCGTTCGATATGCTGATAATCTCTGTAAATCCATTCTGATGCGCCGTGCTTTATCGGATTGTAAAGATCAGTTAAGACTATATCAAAAACAGGTGCAGTCGATGGATTCGGGATTTCAGGAACAGTTGTTGCAGTTTATTCGACAGATGAAATTTTCCGGTATCCAGCCAGACCAGCTTTTGCAGGCTGGAGAAAACACGGATTTGCCGGAAAACCTGCGTGCAAAAACGGCAGATCTTGGCAGCATTGCGATGTACTATGAGATGCGTCTTTCGTCAGCATGGCGTGACAATTTGGATGATCTTTCAGCAGCTGCTGCTAAAATCAAAGATCGGGAAGAAAACCACCAGGAAAAAATATTTGCTGGTAAAACGGTGCTGCTGGATGGCTTTAAGAGTTTTACTGCGCCGCAGTATGAATTTATTCGGCTTATGTTGCGGCAGGGTGCGGATGTGTATGTCAGTCTGCTATTGGATTATCAACAGGCAAAAAAAGAACTGTACAGCATTTATGCGCTTACGCTGGATACATACGAGCATTTGGAAGGATTGTCTGGCGGACACTGCCAAAAGGAAACATATCAAACTAAAATGCCGGAAAATGCCTTGGATTTGGTTAAAAAATCCTTGTTTGATGAACCGTTGCGTGTGCCGGAAACCAAACCAGAGGATGATAGTGTGCAGGTGTTTTCCTGCCGGGATGAGTATGCAGAAGCGGAGTATTGCCTTGGAACCTTGAAATCATTATTGAAGGATGCGAAGGGCAGTCTGCGACTGCGTGATATTGCGGTTGTGTATCGTGATGATGCGTATCGCCTGCCGATTGCATCGGCTGCCATGAAATTTGAGCTGCCGTACTGTGTGGATGGGGGCAATGCGCCGCAGTCTGAACCATTGTTTACGGTGTGTTTTGCCCTGTTGAAAGCGGCATTTATCCGCTTTTCGTCGATTGATGCACTGAGTGTGATGAAAAGCGGCTTGTTTGAGGCATCCGATATGGATATTGCACAGCTGGAGGAATATCTGTATGTATGGCAACCACAGCGTCTGCGTGACTGGAAAAAGCCATTCGATGCTAAATTGTCCGGTTATGAACTGGAGGAATTGGGTAGGGAGCAGCAGCTGGGCGATGCGCCGGAATTGCTGCGTGCGAGATATATGGATGCCATTTCTCCGCTGTTTACAGCCGAGAACCATACCGGTCGGGAGTTTGGTGAGCTTTTATACGAAGCGTTGGAAAAACTTGGAGTTATCCGTCGTTTCGCCGAGAATCTTCAGGCTTTGGATGATTTGAACCAGCAGATGCAGCAAAAGCGCGTCTGGAACATTTTTGGCGACATTTTAACCCGATTGAGTGATACCATCGCAGAGGAAAAGATCAGTGGTGCTGAGTACTATCGTCTGTTTGCGCAGTCGGTGAAGGAAACCAAAATCAAAGCGGTGGAGCAGACAATGGACTGTATTCTGGTGGGTTCGGCTGATCAGATTCGGTTGCATGATCCGAAGGTGGTTTGGATCCTTGGTGCAAACGAAGGGATTTTCCCGAAGCGTCCGAATGCACAGAGCGGATTGTTTTCAGATATGGAATGCAAACAGATGTCCGAATTTGATATTGTGGTCGGCAAAACACTGGAAGAACGGTTGAACGAGGAACGCTTTATTGCCTATCAAATGGTATGCGCACCAACACAGCGATTATATATCAGCTATCGCAAAGCGAATTTAGGCGGTGAAAAGCAGCTGGCGAGTGAACTGATCTGGCGATTTGAACGGTTGCTGGATCGAAAAGCTGTGCCAGGAAACCTGTCGCAGGCGCAGCGCATGACAACCGCCGCCTCCGTTCTGGACAGCTATTGTCATCTGGTACGCAGCGATAAGCAGGAAGCCCTAAAATATCTGGATTTGCTGCGAAAATTACCGGAAAACAGATATGCGGCGATTTTGGATGCGGTAAACAGCATACAGCTTCCAAAGCGGTATGTGCTGTCCGGCAAGGATACCATTGAACAGCTTTATACCTTGTATCAGCGTATGCTTTCGCCAAGTGAAATTGAGCAGTACTATCAATGCCCGTTTGCTTACTTTGTCAAATATGGCTTAAAACTGCGAATTCGAGAGCGGGCTGCGTATAATCCGCTGTTGCGTGGCAATATCGTGCATCATGTCATTGCCGAGCTGACACCCCAGTTGAGTGCAAAAGCAAAAGCGGATGCCCAAAAAGCAGCAGAGGAGGGCAGCTTTGCCAATAGCCAGCAGATTAAGGATGAGATTCGGCAGATGGTAGAAGCTGCATTTGAAGCTCAACTGGAAAAGCGATTTGAAAATCCGGGCAAGATTTGCGCAAAAGATAAGGCGTTAGCGCAAAGTATGCTGCTGACCATTCTGCGCATTGCCGAAAATATCTATGCCGAGCAGCTGCAAAGCAAATTTGAGGTTCTGGCGGTGGAGTGCGACATCGGAAATAAGCGGATTGCGCCGCTTTCTATTGCGGTTGATGATACACATTCGATTCGAATCAGGGGCAGAATTGATCGCTTAGATATTTATTATGAGGCTGATAAAAAATATTTCCGCATCATTGATTATAAGACCGGAAATAAGAAATTTGAATATGTCAATCTGTTAAGCGGCGAACATCTGCAAATGATTTTATATGAAATGGCGGTGGCAAACGGCGCAACAGGCAATCTGACAGGTATGATTCCGTCAGGGGTGCTGTACTATCCAGCCAGAAAAGTGGAATTGATCAACACACATCACCTTGCCGAAGCAGAGAAAGCGGAATATCTGGCTGGCGGATTCTGTATGAATGGTATTTTGGTGGATGAAAAAGAGGAATTGCTGCGGATGCGTGCTATGGAAGAAAAACTACAGGAACACTATATTCCGGTTGGAATGGATCAAAAGCAGCAAGTAGATGACAGCTCTCTGCGCACCCAGCAGGAATATCGAAAAATCGAGAATTATGTGCGGCGACAGGTCAAAAATATGGCAAAAGAGGTATCCAGTGGTGGAATTGAGCCGGTCTATTATACCGATACCACGGCCTGTGAATATTGTGAATACCGGGAATTATGTGGCAAGGATGTCAGAATTGAATCCTGCGAACGAACAAAGGTAAGTGAAGAAGAAGCCCAGCAGATGATCTATGGGCAGGAGGAAGTATCATGGGATTAACACAAATGCAGCAGCTTGCTGTTGATATGCGAGGCAGACCGATTTTGGTTGCGGCGGCTGCCGGAAGTGGAAAAACTTCGGTATTGTCCAAACGCGTCATTTCTCTGCTGGCAGGTGATTGCAATCTGCCACCGATTGACGCAGACCGCATGCTGATTGTCACCTTTACCAAGGCGGCAAGCGCTGAACTGCGAGAGCGTATCACCAAAGAACTGGAAAAGCGGATTGTTGAAACGCCTGAAAACGAGAAATTGCAGCACCAGCGCAGACTGTTGGCACAAGCGCAAATTTCCACGATAGATTCGCTGTGCAAAACCATTTTACAGCAGAATTTTGAAAAACTGGGTCTGCCACCTCAGTTTTCGATTATTCAGGGCGGCGCATTGCGGCAGATGCAGGATGAAGTGCTGGAAGAATTGATGGTAGATTGTTACGAGAAGCAGACACCAGGGTTTGCGGCAGTGCGCGCACTTTGTGAGAACGGCTCGGACAGCAAAATTAAGCAAATCATTCTGGCAGTCTACACAACTGCTAGAGCCGAGCCGAACCTTGCATTGTGGTTGCAAAGCTGTACCATCAAAATGAAACAGGCAATGCGGCAAAGTCAGCATGAAGAAAGTCTGTTTGTGGCAAAAATGCAGCAGACGGCGGCTGCATTGGTGCAATCCTTGCAGAATCTGGAAGATCTTGCACAGGCGGAGGAAGAAATTCTTTTCCAGACCAAAAAAAGGATGACCGAAACGACAAAAGCTAAGAATCAATTAACCATCGCGCGATATGCCGAATGGGAAAAGGTCATGCGTGGCTGTATGACAGAGCTGGAAAATACAGAGTCTGTTGCCGAAATGGAACAAGCACTTGCCAATCTGCCGAAAAAGCCGACCAAAAAAGATTATAAGGAATTGCGGGAACAGGAACGCTTAGCACCGTGGATGACCCTCTGGGAGCAGGCCAACCAACTTGCGGACTGGCTAAGCGAATTTCACGGTTCCAATGCCGCACATGATAAGCTTGTTTTGGATGCGGTGCAGGAGATTTACAGCATGACCGCAGAATTTCATCAGCGGTTATCTCTGCGCAAAACCGAAAAAGGGCAGCTTGATTTTGCGGATTTGGAGCAGTACACGGTACAACTGCTTGCGCAGGCTGCGATAGATGATGCAGGGGAGATTTCGTTTACCCCAACCGAAACCGCAAAACAGATTGCCGCAAATTATGATTGCGTGATGGTTGACGAATGTCAGGACAACAACCGTGTGCAGGATATTATTTTTCGAATGTTGACTGACGGAACAGACCACCTTTTTATGGTAGGCGATATCAAACAGAGTATCTACCGTTTCCGCCATGCAAAGCCGGAATTGTTTTCGAAGAGACTGCTTACATACGCTTCCATCGAAAACATGAAAGAGCATGAGCCGGTGCGCATTGTGCTGAAAGATAATTTCCGCAGCCGTGGCAGCGTGATTGATACTGTCAATTATCTGTTCGGGCGGGTGATGTCGTCAAAGGTCGGTGGTGTTTGCTACAATGCGGATGCGGCGATGAACGCAGGCAGAAGTTATCCGCCGCTGCCACCGCAGTTTTCAGATGCGGCGGAATTGCATATTCTGGATAATGAAGGGGAAACCAAAGTTTCTAAAGGTGCGATTGACCAGGAAGAGTACATTGCGCAAATGATTCAGCGGATGATCGAGCAGAAATATCAGGTTACTGATTCGGACACCGGACAGCTGCGTGACTGTTGTTATCGTGATTTTATGGTGCTGATGCGTTCGCATACGCGGCTTGGATTGATGCTCAAGGCGTTGGATGCCCATCACATTCACTATCACACCGCAAGCGTCAAGGCGTTTTATGAAACGTCCGAAATTCAAGGCTGCCTTGCCATGATGAAGATTGCCAAAAATCCGCAGGATGATTTTAATCTGTGGTGCTTTCTGCTCTCGCCGTATGCGCTGTTTGATTTTGATGATGCAGCGGCATTGCGCCTGACTGCCAATGAAAACGGCTGTCAGTATATGTTTGACGCTTTGAAAATTGCGGCGGAAGATGAGCAGAATGCGATTCACGCAAAAGCGTTTGCGGTCGTGCAGCTGATCGGGGAATTGCGTACCCAGTCAATGCAGATGACCGTATCAGATTTCTTACAGTATGCGTTTGATCGCAGCCATTATCTGGCTTTGCTGGCGGCAGGCGAGGATGGAGAACAGAAAAACGCCAATTTAAATTTGCTGTGCAAAGAAGTCGCTGGCTGGGAGCAGGATAATCTGGGTGGCATTGATGGATTTTTGCAGTATGTAAGTCGGCTGATGGAACTGGACGAAGATATTGCGCCTGCAACTGCGCTGGAGCAGAATGATGATGTCGTGGAGGTAATGACCATCCATGGCAGTAAAGGTTTGGAAGCACCGATTTGTATTTTGTGTCATTGTGAAGCCAGATTCAACAAAATGGATACGACGGGCGGCTATCTGCTGGACGCGGATTTGGGGTTGACACTGCAATACAGCGACGAGCAAAACTGTATTCGGTATTATAATGCGTACGGTGAGCAGCTGAAAAGCAAAATCGATGCGGCAAATACCTCTGAGGAGATGCGACTTTTGTATGTTGCATTGACGCGCGCAAGGGAAAAACTCATCTGTGTTGGCAGCTGTCAGAATTTGGAATCCAGATTAAAAACGCTGTCCAAAAAAGCGGTGTCCGAGGAAGGCGATTATCGACTTTTGGAATCGTGGAGTGGTACGGTTAGCAACTATATGGATTGGCTGCTGGCAGGGCTGCTGTCGGTGCCAGAGGCGGCATTGAAGCTGGAATCCATGGGATATCCGGTTTTAAACAGCCTGCCATTCACCAGTGTTCTAAGTCATCTAGGTGATTCTCAAAACCGCGCACTTTCCCTGCAGGTGGTGATCGAGCGTGCAAGCAGCTACCATCCGAAATTGCCGCCGGTTAAGGTGGAAAACACCGAACTGGAGCCACAGTCTGTGTCGATGGAACAGGTCAATCGTCTGTTGGAACCCTACCCATATCAGGCGGTGACCAAATTCCCGGCAAAGACCTCGGTTACGGCTTTATCACATCAAAATCCGCCTGTGGGAATGGATTTGTATCACAGACAGCACGAAGAACAGCTGCTTTTGCCGGAAGTTCCATTACAGCCGGACATTTTAGCAGAAGCAGGCTTAAAAAAACCAGCCTTTTTGACCGATGAGGAAGAAAGCATTACAGGTGCAATGCGCGGAACTGCTACCCATGCGTTTTTGCAGTATGCAAATTTTCAGGCGGCGCGCGATGATTTGGAACAGGAATGTGTCCGTTTGCAGCAGCTGGCGTTTTTATCCGAAACAGATTTGCAGCTGATCAACCGCTATCACATCAAACGGTTTTTGTATGGAAAATTGTGCAGCAGAATGCTTGCTGCGCAGAAACAGGGGAATCTGCTGCGAGAATATGCGTTTATTCACGAGCTTCCAGCGACTGAACTGGATGAAAATCTTGCAGAAAACTGTCGAGATGAAAAGATCGTTGTTCAGGGTATTGCCGACTGCATTATTTTAGATACGGATGGATTGGTGCTGATTGATTATAAAACAGATCGGTTGGAAACCGAAAGGGAATTTGTAGAGCGTTATCAAAAACAGCTTTCCATTTATCGGGATGCGCTGAATCTGCTGTTTTCGGCGTATTATCCGGGAAAACAGGCGGTAAAGCAAATGTTGATTTACTCGCTGTATTTGGGGCAGGAGATTGAGATTGCGGAAGAAAAGGACTTGTAATTATCCCGATATTTGTGTTATAATAGAATACAATGATATATAATGTATAGAAAGAGATGAATGTTAATGGAAAATAAGAATTATAAGCGTAATTATAATCGTAGTGCATCCAGTGCATCCAATAAAGACGGTAAAGATCGTCGTGATTTTTCCGCCAAAGATTCCCGGAGCAAAGATTTCCGCGGAAAAGATTTTGGTGGAAAATCGGAAAATCGATTTTCCCGCAATGCCAAACCGTATCAGAAACGGGAGGATAGCAGACCTTTGCGCAGAAATTATGAAAAACCGGTGGAACATTATAGACCGACTGAAACAGTCGAGGATGAGGGAATGGAGCTGGTTTGCGGCAGAAATGCGGTAACCGAACTGATGCAGTCGGGAAAGAGCATTGACTGCGTATATTTTGTCAATGACAATGAAAATGCAAAACGCGGCCCGCTTGCCAAAATCTTTGCAATGGCAAAAGATCAGAAATTGGTCATTCGGGAAGTTTCCACTGCCAAGCTGGATGAAATCTGCGGCGGTGTATATCATCAGGGTGTTGCGGCAAAATGTAGTGCTACCGAATATGTTGCGGTTTCGGACATTCTGGCTTATGCAAAAGAAAAGGGCGAGCAGCCATTTATTGTGGTAGCAGATGGGATTGAGGATCCGCACAATTTAGGAGCAATCATCCGAACTGCTGAGGCGTGTGGCGCACATGGCATCATCATTCCAAAACGCCGCAGTGCAACGGTGAATGCAACGGTATACCGCACTTCAGCAGGTGCGGCTGGTGTTATGCGCATTGCAAGAGTGACCAATCTCGTTGCAGAAATGAAGGAACTCAAAGAACAGGGCATCTGGTTCTACTGCGCGGATATGGATGGTCAGCGTTGGGATAAAACCAATTATTCCGGCGGTGTCGGACTGGTTATTGGCGCAGAAGGGGACGGCGTGTCGCGTCTGGTAAAAGAGACCTGTGATGTGACGGTTTCCCTGCCGATGTGTGGACAGATCAATTCCCTGAATGCTTCGGTTGCTGCTGGTATTCTGATGTATGAAGTACTGCGCGGCAGACTGAATCAAGCTTGAAGCGTGAAAAAATGTGAGGATTATGCACAATGACCGAACAAAATTTACCTAATTTGCCACAGCAGCCTGAAACACCAGATCAGGAATCCAGTGCTGAAAGCAAAAATGCCTTTTTCAAAACAATGGATGAAAGAGGATATACCGGCGCATATGAGCGTTATCATACCCATCATGGCGAGGGCAGTTCATCCGTAAAACTGAGTGAAGAAAAAAAGAAGGAAATCAGAGAGCGTGTTGCCCAGACTTTAGCAGAGCGCATGGCGCAGTTGGGCGTGCCTTTGCAGGAGGATGCTGGGGATACTAACGCAGCTGCCCAATCAGAAACGCCTGCGCCACTTCCTACGCAGGAAAATCCCCAAACCGTAACGGAAACAGACTCTAATCCAACCCCGGAAACCGAAAATACCGAAGAATCTCAAAGTGAGCCGACTTTGGAAGCAGTGCAGGAAGAAGAATTGCAAAAAGAGTTGACCCAGCGGCTGTTTGAAAAACAATCAACGCAGCCTTCGGCAGAAGATGGCACCCAGCAGATGACAATGCCCCGAGGGATTGTCACCGGTGAAACGATGGAAGCTGAGCCGTTTAGTTATACCAATTTTAAGCTCAAGCGTGCCAATGCTGTAAAGGATTTCTTTAACAATATGCATGAGTTTACCTTCACCCGCACCAATCAGGAAGCGGTGGAGATGTTGCATATGCACCCACAGAAAAATTCTGAAAAAGAGGAAGTGCGCGATATTTCTTCCGGCAAGGACGAAGAAGCAAATTTGCTGCAAGAGCGAGTTGAAAATATTTATCACATTATAACTGGCGAAAAGCAGATGTCCACGCTGCGTACCATTGTGACAGCGGTACTAAGTGTGTTGTCGCTGCTTTTCCTGACGGTGCATGTTGGCGATGCTGGCTTGTATTTCTGCGGCGCAAATATGTCGCCGATTATCATCGCCTCCATTCAGATGTTGATTCTGGTTTTGGGTGGCGTTGCGAGTACCAATATTTTCATAGGTGCATGGCAGCTGTTTCAAAACCGCCGTTTTGGTAAGGAAATGCTGGTTTCGCTGATCTATGTGGCAGGCCTGATTTTTGGCATATTCAGTTTGACGGTTCCTTCCATCATGAGCAAAGAGTTTTACAGCTGTTATACACCGCTGTATATGTTAAGCCTTTTTAGCTATCATCTTGGCGTGCAATTACAGATGGGGCGGTTGCAAGAGCAGTTTGAGCGCACCGCCGAAGATCATTCGACACTGCGGTATTCGTTGGAGCCGTTAGAAAATCGGTTTTTATTACAGAATCTTGATATACAACGCAAAGAAAATTCATTGGTTGTCAAACAGGTGAAAGGCGATATGTTCTCTGGATTTGAGGATCATGGTTTCTCACCTGACTGGTTTGACAATCTTACAAAACCGTTTATGATTGGGCTGACGGTGTGTGCCTGCATTGCGTCAATCGGCAGCTTGATTTTGTCCGGTGAATGGATGAAAGGCATACTGGTGTTTTTGGGAGCGTTTGCGTTCTGCGGTCCGTTTGCGGCGATGTTTGCAGCGGAATTGCCGATGCGGCGTGCCTGTAAAGAACAGAATGAGATTCGCCGCAATATCAGCCAGAGCTTTACCATTCTGCATGCGGATGCAGCGGATGCCATGGCAGATGCAGGTGCGGTGATTGTTAGCAGTGATGCCCTGTTCCCGCCGGAATCGGTGCTGCTGCACGGACTGCGTTCGGCTTCCGGTGTGCGGGTAGACGAGGCCATTCTGGATGCTGTTTCGATTCTGACCGCCGGAAAAAGTGTTTTGGCACCGACCTTTTTACAGATGATTTCGGATAAAAAGGAACTGCTCAAACCGGTCGATTCTATTACATACGAGGATGGTATGGGCATTTCCGCATGGGTTGACAACAACCGTGTTCTAATTGGTAGCCGTAAGCTGATGGAAAATCACAATATTCGGATGCCATCGGAAGAAATCGAGCAAGCGGAGAGCGATAAAGGAAGAATGGTGCTGTATCTGGCAAGACGCGGCGAACTGATTACCGCGTTTACGCTGACCTTGAATGTGCCTTTGCAGGTCAAACATTTCCTCGGACAAGCCAAAAGCAGAGGAATGTATATTTATGTGAAATCGGTGGATTGCCTGATTGAGAATCATCTGTTCTCATTATTCGGAGAAGATGCGGACGTGATTGGGATTCTGCCGTCCAGGCTGCATGCGGATTATGATAAAGAAACGACTTCAACTTCTCCATCCCTCTCTATGGTGCTGAGTGACGGAAGTCTTTTCTCGGCACTTCATGCGGTGCAGCAACTGCAAAAGATTCGCGCCTCGCTGGAAATCAACCGTCTGTTGGTTGTTATTCTTGCTGCGATTACTGGTGTTTTTTATCTGGCAGCAGCGATAGCTGGCAGTCCGGTGCTAATTTCGGCAGCAGTGGGTTTGATTCCGGTATTGCTGCACAGTGGATTTTTCCTGTTGAAACGATAAATGTCAGAGAGCGTTTTATTCACAACAACTTGACATTTTGCGACATTTGTAGTATCATAAATTTACGCTTTATGGTAAGCTGATAGAATTGTAAGACTGAATGTACCTGTGGCTGCATGAATATTGCGTCACAGGTTTTTTGTAATAAAAAAGGAGAGCAGGCAGTATCATGAACGATGTATTAAAGAGAACCAACAGAACGCTACATGTTTCGCTCGAAGAAAACAGCTATGATATTCACATCAAAGCAGGTATCTTACAACAAGTGGCAGAATATATCAAACCGATTTTTAAAGGAACGCGGATTGCGGTAGCGGCTGATTCCAATGTAACGCCCCTGTATGCGGCAAAATTAAAAGCGATACTCGAAGCAGCGGGCTATATCGTGAAGCTGATTTCATTCCCGGCAGGCGAAAAAAGCAAAAATTTACAGACAGTTGAAATGCTGTATGATGCGTTTTTGACACCACATCCGTTTGCGGTGACTCGTTCGGATTTGATTATTGCACTCGGTGGTGGTGTGACCGGCGACATGGTCGGATTTGCAGCCGCAACCCTGCTGCGCGGCGTACCGTATGTGCAGATTCCGACTACACTGCTTTCTCAGGTGGATTCCTCGGTTGGTGGCAAGGTGGCTGTCGATTTGAAACAGGGGAAAAATTTAGCCGGCGTATTTTACCAGCCGAAAACGGTACTGATTGACCCGGACACCTTAAATACCTTGCCGGATAGAGTCTTTTTTGACGGTATGGGTGAAGTTATCAAATACGGCTATATTGCCGATGAAACACTCTATGAAATCATCAACGGCTGTTCAAACCGTTCGCAGCTGATGGCGCAGATGGAGGAAATCATCTATCGCAGCGTTGATATTAAGCGTGATATTGTGGAGCGGGATGAAAAGGATACCGGCGAACGCATGGTTTTAAATTTCGGTCATACTTTTGGACATGGTTATGAAAAACTTGGCAATTATGAGCGATTCATGCATGGGGAAGCGGTCTGCTGCGGCATGGAACACGCTTTGCGTCTGGGCGAAGCGCAGGGTATCACCGCACCGGGATATGCCAAACAGCTGCGCGAGATGCTTGATCGCTTCGGATTGCCTTACCAGCCGAATGACATTGATCGCAATGAATTATACGCTGCGCTTGCACATGATAAAAAGGGCAGCGGTGAAAATATTACAGTAATTTTCATCACCGAACTGGGACATTATACCATGAAAAAGATGCCAAAAGCAGAACTGCGTGCTATGGATGAAGCACTTTGTCGGGAGGAAAACAGATGCGAATGAAGATAACACCATCTGTATTATCGGGTTCGGTGCAGGTTCCATCCTCCAAAAGCATGACCCACCGTTATCTGATCGCGGCTGGGCTATGTGGTGGATGCACAGTGCATCATGTCAGCTTTTCGCAGGATATTTATGCGACAATGCGCTGTTTAGAGGCTTTGGGCATGGTGTGTGAAGCGGATGAAACTGCCAAAACCATCACCGTAAAGCCAGGCAATCTGTCAAGCAAAGAAGCTTTATTTGACTGTGGGGAATCTGGCTCGACATTGCGCTTTTTTCTGCCGATTGCTCTGCAACTTTGCCAAAATGGTGCTAAATTTTGTGGCAGTGGCCGACTGATGGAACGCCCACAGCAGCCGTATTTTGATATATTTGAGCAAAAGCAGGTGGAATACACGACATCGTCGGATGCTATTTGGGTTAAGGGGGAACTAAAAGCAGGCCAATATGCCTTATCTGGAGCGGTTTCTTCCCAGTTTGTGACCGGGCTTTTGTTTGCGCTTTCTCTTTGCAAAGAAGGGCAAAGTAAGATTATTATCACCGATGAATTGCAATCCAAAGCGTATGTGGATATGACCATTGCCGCAATGCGAGCGTTTGGCGTACAGGTTGAGAATCATAACTACCAAGAATTTATCATTCCGGGCGGACAGAAATATATCGGTCGGGATGTGTCAGTGGAAGCGGATTATTCGCAGGCGGCGTTCTTTTTAACCGCGGCATATTTAGGGAATCCGGTTGAAGTGACCGGGCTTTCGGAACATTCCTTGCAGGGGGATCAAGCGATTCTTTCCATTTTAAGCCAGCTCAAAAAGCCAGGGGATATTACCATTGATATCAGCGAAATTCCAGATCTTGCACCAATTTTGGCGACAGCTGCTGCAGTGCGGCAGGGGAAAACGCATATTGTTGGTGGTATCCGTCTGCGATACAAGGAAAGTGATCGCATTTTGTCTACCGTGACAGAACTTGCAAAACTTGGTGCGGATATTTCTGAGCGTGCGGACGGGATGGAAATTGTAGGAAAACCGATATTGGGCGGCGGAATCATCTGCTGTGACAGTTGGAATGATCATCGCATTGCGATGGCGGTTGCAATCGCCGCAACGGCGTGTATGCCGGGAACGATTGTTTATCTGACAAAAGCGCAGGCGGTTGAAAAATCCTATCCGGATTTCTGGGAAATTTATCGCATGCTTGGTGGAACGGCAGATTGTGAGGAGAAATAATATGCAGATGAGTTATCATATTTTCGGAGAATCGCACGGTACTGGAATCGGTGTTGTCATGGAAAATCTGCCTTCTGGCATTCGACTGGATTTTGACGCAATCGAGCAGGACATGGCACGCAGACGGGCAAAGACGGATGGCACTTCAACCACGCGTATCGAGTCGGATTGTCCGAAAATTTTAAGCGGTGTATTTGAAGGATACACAACCGGTACGCCGCTTTGCGCTGTCATAGAAAATGAGAATACCCGTTCAGGGGATTATAAGGCGACCAAAGACCTCGCGCGCCCAGGTCATGCCGATTATACCGGCAATCTGCGCTATCGTGGATATCAAGATTACCGTGGCGGCGGACATTTTTCCGGCAGAATGACCGCACCTTTGGTATTTGCAGGGGCGGTTGCCAAACAGGTGTTAAAGCAGGCAGGAATCACCGTCGGTGCGCACATCCTCCAGATTGGCAGAATTAAAGACATACCATTTGATCCAGTTTCTGTCAATGAAAAACAGCTGAAAGCCGTTGCTGCTAAGAGCTTTTCGGTGGTGGATGACCAAATTGGGCAGATGATGCGAGAAGAAATTTTACAGGCGCGTTCCAATTTAACCAGTGTTGGCGGCATCATTCAGTGTGCGATTGTCGGTGTCAAACCGGGCATCGGGCAGAACGATTTTGACAGCGTTGAGAGTGTAATTTCGCGCAATCTGTTCGCCATCCCGGCGGTGAAGGGTGTGGAATTTGGTCTTGGATTTGGCTACGCTTCTGCACACGGACACGAGGTAAATGACCCATTTGTGAATCAAAACGGCAGGATTGTGACACAAACCAACCATAACGGTGGTGTTTTGGGTGGCATCACTTCTGGCATGCCTATTATATTTCAGGCGGTGTTTAAGCCAACCCCGTCCATTTCCAAAGAACAGCAGACGGTCAATTTACAGACCGGCGAGAATGAAAAGCTGGTCATCAAAGGGCGTCATGATCCCTGTATCGTTGGGCGTGCCGCTGTAGTGGTCGAGGCAGCAGCAGCGTTGTCGATATTACAGCTGACAGGTGATATTCAAATGCCGATGAAGGAGGACGAAATATGAAACAGGTTGTATGTTACAGCGGTGTACCAGGTTCGTATGCCGAGGAGGCTGCGATGGGATATTTCGGTTCTACCGCGGATTATATTACGGCAAAATCCTTTGCGCTGGCATTTGAGGAGGTTGTTTCTGGGCGTGCGGCTTATGCAGTGCTGCCGGTGGAAAACACCTCGACTGGCAGCATCAATGAGGTGTATGATTTGCTTGCAGAATATGACTGCCGCATTGTCGGAGAATATATCGTTAAGGTCAAGCATTGTCTGATGACGCTGCCAGGCGTGGAATTGTCGGAAATCACAGAGGTGTTTTCCCATGAGCAGGGACTTTTGCAGTCGGGCGTTTTTCTGGAAGATCATCCGAACTGGAAACAGACCCCGGTTTATAACACGGCTGCTGCTGCCCGCATGATAAAGGAAAGCCAGAATCGTTCCTATGCGGCGATTGCAAGTCATCGTGCGGCAGAATTATACGAATTGGAAATCAAAGCAGATAAAATCAATTTCAAACAGCATAATGACACCCGGTTTGTGATCATTGCAAGGGATTTTCCGCAAAACAGCATCAGCAGAAAGATGACCATTATGTTCACAACACCGCATGCTTCGGGTGCGCTTTATGATGTGCTTGCGGTATTCAAAAAATATAATCTGAACCTTGTGCGGATTGAATCTCGTCCAATTCCGGATAAAAACTGGGAATATATGTTTTTTGCGGATTTTTTGCAGGATTGTACACCGGATGAGCTTTCGCATGCGCTTGCGGATTTGTTGTTAAATACCAGAATGCTGCGTCTGCTTGGACAGTATGAGCCGGCATTGGAGCGCATCAAGCAGGGAATTGACCCGGCATTGCGCGCAGAACAGAATAATCACACAATGGGGGAAGAAGATGAATAACATAGTTTTAATCGGTATGCCGGGGAGTGGAAAAACAACGGTTGGACGCAGCCTTGCAAGGGTGATGCGGATGCATTTCGTGGATGCCGATGAAAAGCTGGAAGCGGATACTGGCAGAAAAATCAGTGGAATTTTTGCATCTGACGGGGAAGACGCATTCCGCGATCTGGAATCAAAGGTGCTGGCGGAATGTGCGCAGATGCAGAATACGGTCATTTCGACCGGAGGCGGTGCGGTTCTGCGTGAAGAAAATATGAAGTGCCTTGCCCAAAACGGCAGAATCGTATGGCTCAATCGTGCGGTATCAGATTTGTTTTCCACCAACCTCACCAATCGTCCGCTGATTGCGCAGGATAAAAACCGCATTTATCAATTATTTGAGCAGCGCGAGCCACTTTATCGAAAATATGCTGAAATCACCATCCGAAATCGGGGGAGTATTCCGTTCATTATTACGCGGCTTTTGAATATTCTGCCTAAGCACCTGCACCTGGCGGTAATCGGCGACCCGATTGCACATACCCGTTCTCCGCAGATTCATGTGGCAATGGCGGCAGAATCCGGACTGGATTTGTATTACGAGGCTTGCCATGTCACACGAGAGGGACTGCCGGAATTTTTGAATAAGGTGCATCACGATGGGATACAAGGCTTTAATATTACCATTCCGCACAAGTCTGCGATCATCCCGTATCTGACCACCATTGACGAATATGCAGCTTCATGCGGTGCTGTCAATACGGTTGTGGTGAAAAACGGAGCGATGCATGGCTATAATACCGATGGGGACGGCATCATCGGCGCATTATCTCGCATGGGAACCGATGTAAAGGGAAAGAAAGTAATTCTGCTTGGAGCAGGTGGTGCAGCACTCTCCATTTGCCGCAAATGTTCCATGATGGGAGCAGAGCAGATTGCGGTTTTGTGCCGTAGCCCGTATAAAGCGCAGCCGATGCAGTATGTCGGCGCAAAGCGGGATGAAGCTGTTATTGTGGATGAAATGACACCGCAGATTATGGCAGAATATGCCAGGAGTGCGGATATCGTGATTAATGCGACACCGCTGGGCATGAGTGGAATTGGCAAAGATTTTACCGATTTTACCTTCCTGGACGCATTGAAGCCGGGCGCAGTTGTATGCGATATTGTGTATAAACCGGCGCAGACAACGTTGCTTGCGGAATGCCAAAAGCGGGAGATTCGACACTGCAACGGTCTGCCGATGCTGGTGTATCAGGCGATTTATGCCTATGAGCATTTTACCGGGCTGACGGTGGATAAAGAGACAATGTACGATATTGTACTGCAAGCAATTGAAGCATAATAAAAAGGCAGGCGTAACAACCTGCCTTTATTTCTTACCGATTTTTAATAATATTCCTCGTCCTCCGGAAGACTATTGCGAATTTCCAGCATCCGGCGTTCTACATCAGCAATATCATAAGAGCACTGACGCAGCTGCACACTGACCTGTTCTTCATTCGGGATTTGCTGTTTATACTTCATTTCGTGTTCCAGACTTGCCCAGAAATCCATCGCAATGGTGCGGATTTGGATTTCAACCATCATCTGTTCTTTTCGATCGGAAAAGAACACCGGAATCTCAATAATCATGTGGTAGCTGCGGTATCCGCTGGATTTTGGATTTTTGATGTAGTCTTTGACGCTGATAACGGTAACATCATCCTGCCGTTGCAACATGTCGGCAATTTTATAAATGTCATCCATAAACATGCAAATGACACGCACACCAGCGACATCTTTAATTTCACGCTGCACCGATTCAATTGTTACCTCACTGCCTTTGCGGATTAGTTTCTGTACAATGCTGCGTGGTTCCTTAATGCGCGTCGAGATGCTTTCAATTGGATTGCGCTTCTGCGTCATGGATAATTCGTCGTTTAATACTTCTAATTTTGTGCGGACCTCACGAATGGCACAGTTGTACATCATCATAAGTTCGCGGAATTTTTTTGTTTCCAGGAAAAATAGTTGTGCGTCAGCATAGGATGGGGGACGCTTGATAATTACCTGTTCTGCATTACCTGTCATGGTTGGCATTTCTTCACTCCTTTGTGCAACGATCTGTTTTTACGCCGACGCTCATTATACCACGGATTTATTAAGATGAAAAGAACCAAATTGTAAATTTATTGTATAAACTTATGAATGTGGATTGTGCTTTTTGCACAAAAATGGCGAAGCGTGTCGATTATAAATTCAATTCGCCGCAAAATGTAACGGGAAGTTTTACAAAATGAATCTGATTATCTGTAATCATTTGGCCGTACAGCGCTATCAGGGAAACGGCAGTTTGTGCGGCTTGCTTTAATAAACCGAAAATGCTGTCATACGATACTTCCCCGGTAAATGGATTTTCCCAAGCCGCTTTGGAAAGATTCAGACAGTCCAATTCTGGTGAAGCGTCTTTCAGTTTGAAATGTCCGGAGCCTTGTCCTTTTCTACCGATGAGTTTTTCACCGCAGGCAACGGTTTTGGCAAGTTTCGGATGGTTGCCATAAAACAGGCGTTCAAAATACAGCATTTGAGAGAAACAGCTTTCAATCTGCCCAATGGAAACCTGCTTACCATAAAGCGTTTGAATGATGTTGGAATAGCACCAGCCGATCGCATTTTTTTCCGGAATGGAAAGGTCGTACTGTGTTCCGAAAGAGAATTTCGTAATATCTTTTTTGGTCAGATGCTTGTATAGTGCGGAATCCATGCAGCTTTCAAAAAATACATGCGCTCCGGAAGGAGTCAGGCTTGGATTATCCGCTACAATTTGATGTTGCCAGTGATATATGTATGGATGCAGCACCGAATCACAGGCATAATGACAGAGAAAACCGCAAAAATAGGAAAACAACATCTCTTTGCAGGCAAGCGGGGCTGTCAGAATCAGTCTTGCGAATTCCTCCATCAGCTGACTGGTGTAGAGATGATGCATTTCGCTTCCAACTGTGTTGACATCGTTTGCGCCCAACAGGGTACGGTGATAGAATAATGGATCTGGTCCCTGCTGTCCCCATATAAAACTCTGCGGATATTGTTTGATTGCCGCTGCTGCCTGCGGTATCAGATTTTGATTGGTTGCAATATTTTTGCCGAAAATGTGGTGGGTTATAAAATCCGGCATTTGTCGAACCACCTTTCGTTATAATTTTCTATTTATATTATACCAGATAACAGGAGATGAGTTTTGAATGGATTGTGAATTCCAGTGAAAATATGTCCTTTCACAGCAGCGGAGAACCAAAAAGAAAGGTTGTTTTTGATACCGGAATGTGCTATAATATAGGGGTATCAAGAGAAAGATTTTATTCGCATAGAAAGGACAGAGCAGATGGATTATCAAATTGATTACCAGAAGTATGCGGTTAACTTTGTGGTGCCGGCCTGTATCACCGAAGATCTACCGCATATCAATGCGGACTACCTGAAAGTGATCTTGCAGATCTTTCAGACACCGACCCATCATTATTCCTCATCCCTGCTGGCTACTTTACTGGAAATTAAAGAAGATGTGGTGACAGCGGCTCTGCGCTATTGGCAGGAAAAGGGCTTATTAAAATTAGAGGGTTCATCCGATCCGAAACCGTATGTCATCGGGAAAAAGGTGACACCGGTTACCGAGCCGTCTGTTGTGGATAACAGCGAAATTACATTCCTGATGCAGGCAGCAGAGGGGATTATGGGGCGGCCGATTACTTCGCAGGAGCGCGGCACACTGCTGCAAATCTGCAATGTGATGAATATGCCGGCAGATATTGTTGTTATGGTGATACAGTATTGCAGTGAAATCGGAAATTGCAGCATGTATAAGGTCGAAAAAATCTGTGCGGAATGGGCAAATGAGGGTATCAATACGCATGAGCGCGCGGAAAATAAATTAAAACTGCTGTCCGAGAAAGATTCTGTGGAACAGAATGTCGCGCGTTGCTTAAAAATTTCTGGCAGACCGCTTACCAAATCAGAGGCAAAATATGCACATATCTGGGTGGAAGAATGGGGATTTAAATACGATATGATCTGTGCAGCGTATGAAATCACCATCACCAATACCAAAGGTTTGTCGCTTGCATACTTAAATAAGGTGCTGGAAAACTGGAGCAGAACCGGTATTCGCACACCGGAAGAAATCAATCGTTGGAACTGGCAGGCGGGAAATTCACCAGAACGTGAAGCGTCGTCCTATTCTCGCGACGAGCTGGAAGATTACTGGAATAAAAACTAATCACGGGAGGAGACTGCTTTGGCAGAAGGAAAATATACCGCCGCGCAGAAAGTCGTGGATGGCCGCAGACAGAAAGCGATTGCACAAGCGGCATCTCATGCGGCACAGATTGAGCAGAGTATTCCGCAGATTCGTAATCTCAGGGCAGCAAAAAAACGGCGTTTTGCAACCGTTTCGATGGAAATTCTGCGTGCGGATTTAACCGCTGCACAAAAGAAAGAACGGCTTTTGGATATGCAGAAAGAATCCGAAGTTCTGGATCAGACGATTGAGGAACTGCTTTTGCGAAATGGCTATCCGGCGGATTTTTTGGAAGAAAAATTTGTATGTCCCATCTGTAATGATACCGGCTTTACCAATGGAAATCGGTGTGTCTGTCTGGAGGAACTGGCAAGAGAGTACGCTTCAAAGGAATTTATCAAAACGCTGCAAGTTAGACTGCCGTATTTTTCAGAGTTTTCGCTGGATTATTACAGTCCGACCCATGTTTCCAGAGGCAAGACCCGAACCGATCGGGAGCAGATGGATTTTATCAAGCAGACCTGTATGGAATATGCCAAAAATTTCACGGCGAACCCACCGACCAGTCTATTTTTTACCGGTGCAACCGGTTTGGGAAAAACATTTTTATCGCTGGCAATCGCCAGAGCGGTATTGGAGCAGGGCATCGAGGTGCTGTATGTTTCCTCGCTGGACCTATTTCGGGAGTTGCAGGATGACTACTATAATGCTGCAAAAAAGGATGCACTGACATTGGATCGCGTTTTGTCGGCAAGGCTGCTGATTATTGATGATTTGGGCAGTGAATACTTAAATCAGTTTGTGCCATCCTGCCTGTTTAACATCATTGAATCTCGGTTGAATCACGGAATGCCGACCATCATCAATTCCAATTTATCGGGGATGGAGATTGAAAAGCGTTATGCAAAACGCGTCTATTCTCGTATTTTCACCCTGTATCGCGTCTATCCGTTTGTCGGAAGTGATGTTAGAGCGCAGAAGCTGAAAAACGGCGAAATTGCCGTAGAATAATATAAAAAATTAAAGGGGGATTTTTGTATGCAGGGGGATCGTTATATTCAGATCGTGACTGACACAACAAAAAAAGCGTGGGAAACGCAGCAGGACAAATTTAAAATTCTGAAGGACAGAATGGTTCAGACCATTCGGGAAAAACATTCCATCTATCTGTTTGGCTGTTCGCATGCTGGCATTTTGGCAGAGGAAATGTTTTACCGTACTGGCGGACTGGCTTTGATCAATCCGATTTTCTTCCCGGGATTTATGCTCAATACCCGGCCGGTTACCATGACTTCTCAGCTGGAGCGTGTGCCGGGCATTGGAAAGATTCTGCTGGATCAGAATCATGTAAAGGAAGGCGATTTCCTTCTCATTCACTCGGTTTCTGGTCGAAATACCGTTCCGGTGGAGATGGCAGAGGAAGCGAGAAAACGCGGCGTATTCGTCGCTTGCATCACCAATCTTGCTTATTCGCAGTCGGTTACCAGCCGTGCGCCGTCCGGCAAACATCTGTTTGAGGTGTCGGAGGTTGTAATTGATAACTGTGGTGATTTGGGAGATGCTGCAATCTCTGTGCCGAATCTGGCAGAGCGTATCGGCCCGACTTCTACGGCTGTCGGCACTGCACTGCTAAATGCGCTGGTTGTCAATGTGATTGAAACGCTGGTGCAGGCTGGCGAGGTTCCGCCAATCTTTATGAGTGCAAATCTCGATGGCGGTGATGAGCATAACAAAAAGATGATGGAAGAATATGCTGACAACATTTTTTATATGTAATTTTATCAACAAATGAGCGTTTGAGGAGAACTTTGGTTCTCCTCTTTTTGATGTCAAAAGGAATTGTTATTCATTTATTCACAGTTTATTTTACTTTGGGTGATGGTTTTATAGCTGTTTTATGATAAAATTGAAACATTAAACATAATAATGCCTTTTAGAAAGAACAGGCTGCAATTCCAATATAGCGTGTGCAGCAAGATTGATGATTATAGGAGGACAAAGATATGGCTGTATTTTCTGAAATTACCCCGCAGATCGAAATGTTGACAAATGTGTGTCGTGAGCATTATGGAATCAAACCGGAGCAGTATTCACAATTCGATGTAAAACGCGGATTGCGTGATATCAACGGTAAAGGTGTGCTGGCTGGATTGACTGAAATATCTGATATTGTTTCCTCCAAAGAAGTAAACGGTCAGAGTGTGCCTTGCGAAGGTAAACTTTATTATCGTGGTATCGATGTGGAGGATATTGTAACCGGCTTTTTGAAGGACAAGCGATTTGGATTTGAAGAAACGACCTATCTTCTGATTTTCGGCAGACTGCCCAATGAGAAGGAACTGACGGATTTTCAGCAGTTGCTTGCAGGTTATCGTACCCTTCCGACCTCTTTTGTTCGTGATATCATCATGAAAGCACCAAGCAAAGATATGATGAACACCCTGGCAAGAAGCGTGCTGACGCTGTATTCCTATGATGAAAATGCGGATGACACCTCTCTGGAAAATGTATTGCGTCAGTGCCTGCAGCTGATTGCATTGTTCCCGATGCTTGCTGTATACGGCTATCAGGCGTATCGTCATTATCATGATGGGCAGAGCCTGTTTATTCACAATCCTCTTCCGGAACTTTCTACGGCGGAGAATATTCTGCGTCTGCTGCGTCCGGATGGACAATATACTGAAATGGAAGCGAAGGTTCTGGATGTGGCACTGGTGCTGCATGCGGAGCATGGCGGTGGTAACAACTCCACCTTTACAACGCATGTTGTCACTTCTTCCGGCACAGATACATATTCTGCGATTGCCGCTTCTCTCGGCTCGTTAAAAGGTCCGCGTCACGGTGGTGCGAATATCAAGGTTGTACAGATGTTTGAAGACATGAAGCAGCATATATCCGACTGGCATAATGATGAAGAACTTTCGGAGTATCTGACAAAGCTGCTAAATAAAGAGGTATTTGACCGACAGGGTCTCATTTATGGTATGGGACATGCCGTATATTCGCTGTCCGACCCGAGAGCAAGAACCTTTAATAAATTTGTACAGCGTCTTGCTGAGGAAAAAGGCTGTCTGGAAGAATATATGCTGTATGCCAATGTAGAGCGTCTGGCGCCGAAGATTATTGCAAAGGAGCGTAAAATTTATAAAGGCGTTTCTGCGAATGTGGATTTCTATTCGGGATTTGTATATCGGATGCTGGAGCTGCCGCTGGAATTATATACGCCGATTTTCGCAGCTGCAAGAATCGCAGGCTGGTCGGCACATCGTTTGGAAGAAATTATGGGTGGTGGAAAGATTATTCGTCCAGCATATCGCAATGTAAAACAGCATCAGGACTATGTTCCACTCGGCGAAAGATAACACAATGATGAAAAAATTTTGAAAAGGTCTTTACTTTTCCGCAAAAATCATGTATTATATTGTTATAGAGTTATCATACCACAGGTGCGTTTTGGTGGCTTGTGGATATCACTTTAAGCGGAAAGGAATTCGATATGGAACTCAAATACAAACGCATTTTGCTTAAATTATCCGGTGAAGCACTTGCCGGTTCAAAAGGCTTCGGTCTGGATTTTGATATTATCACCAACATCTGCAAATCCATTGCACAAACGGCTGAACTCGGTGTTGAAATCGCCATTGTAGTAGGTGGCGGCAACTTTTGGCGTGGTCGTTCGTCCGGCAATATGGACAGAACCCGTGCCGATCATATCGGCATGCTGGGAACCACGATGAATGCGTTGGCTGTTGCAGATACTTTGGAAAGCTTGGGTGTGGATACGCGTGTTATGACCGCAATCGCAATGCAGGAGATTGCAGAACCGTACATCCGCAACCGTGCTGTCAGACATCTGGGGAAAGGCCGCGTTATCGTGTTTGGATGTGGAACTGGCAGCCCGTTCTTCTCCACTGACACCGCAGCGGCTCTGCGTGCGGCTGAAATCAACGCAGATATTGTGTTTAAGGCAACTATGGTAGATGGCGTGTATGATAAAGACCCGAAACGCTATCCGGACGCAGTAAAATATGACACGATTCCGATGAACGATGTTCTGGCTAAGGATTTGAAGGTTATGGACAGTACTGCCGCTTCTATGTGTAGAGATAATCATATGCCGATGCTGGTATTTGATTTATCAGAGCCGGATAACATTCGCAAAGCAGTATTAGGCGAATCGGTTGGTACCGTTGTATTAGCAGAATAATTATTTCAGGAGGAAACGAGATATGAAAGAAAGAATTAAAAAAACCGAAGAAAAGATGAATAAAACCCTTTCTCGAATGGAAAGCGAGTTTGCTTCCATCCGTGCAGGCCGTGCAAATCCGGCTGTGTTGGATAAAGTACTGGTTGAATACTACGGCACCGAAACCCCGATCAATGCTTTAGCAAGTGTGTCTGTTGCAGAAGCAAGAATCTTAGTCATTCAGCCGTGGGATAAATCCGCTCTATCTGCAATCGAGAAAGCAATCCAGAAATCGGATGTTGGCATTAACCCGAATAATGACGGTACCGCAATCCGTCTGGTATTCCCGCCGATGACCGAGGAACGCCGTAAAGACCTGAATAAAGAGATCTCCAAGATGGGTGAGGAGTGCAAAGTTGCATTACGCAGTATCCGTCGTGATGCAAACGAGAAACTCAAAGCTATGAAGAAAGATAGCACCATCACAGAAGACGAACTCAAAGACGGTGAAAAACAGACTCAGAATCTGACTGACAAATACTGTAAGCTTGTTGATGAGAAAGTAAAAGCAAAACAGCAGGAGATCATGGAGATCTGATTTTCGAACGAAATGCATATTTTTGAAAACTCCTCCTTGATTCGGGGGAGTTTTCCCACATTATTCAGATTTGAGGTATTTTATGAAACAGCAACTGCTGCCTTCACAGCTGCCGCAGCATATCGGCATTATCATGGACGGAAATGGCCGTTGGGCAAAGCTGCGCGGTTTGCCGCGCACGGCCGGTCATAAAGCCGGAGCAGCTATCTTTAAAAAGATTATGACCCACTGCGGGGAACGCGGAATTAAATATGTTACCGTATACGCATTTTCTACCGAAAACTGGAAGCGTTCTCCAGACGAAGTTCATGCACTGATGGATTTGTTTATGCAGTATATGGAAGATGCGAAAAATTACTACAAAGACAATATCCAGATTCACATCATCGGTGACCGCACGCCGTTTTCTCCGGAGATGGTGGCGCGTATGGAGGCGTGTGAAAGCGATACAGCTGCCGCTACCGGTCTGCATTTGAATGTTGCACTCAACTATGGCGGACAGCATGAACTGACCCAGGCTATGCAGAAGATTGCGCAGAAAGTCAAAGCAGGTGAGCTTGCTCCAGAAGAAATCACCGAAGAAACCATTGAACAGAATCTATATACGGCTGGAATGCCACCGGTCGATTTGATTATTCGACCAAGCGGCGAATACCGCTTGTCAAACTTTATGATCTGGCAGGCTGCATATGCAGAGTATGTTTTTATGGATACACTGTGGCCGGATTTTGGTCCGAAAGAACTGGATAAGGCTCTGGCAGTGTATGCAAAACGCAATCGCAGATTCGGCGCGGAAGAACCGGAGGATAAAAAATGAAGCAGAGAGTGATTACGGCTCTTGTGTCGGTGTTGATATTTTTTGGCGCAATGCTCGGATATTACACCATAGCACTGAATTTGATTCTTTCCCTGCTGATTGGAATTGCTGTCTGGGAATTGTTCCATGCAACCGGATTGTTAAAGCATAAGGCACTGTATATTGTATCCACCATTTATGCGGTATTGATGCCGCTGGCACCGCTTCTAAAACTGGAAGGCAAAACAGCAGTCCTTACATATGTTGGTGGCGTTGCGGCATATGTGTTTATTGTGCTTGCCATTACCATGAAGCAGCATCAGCAGCTTACTTTTTCGGAAAGCTGTATGGGAATCGTGATTTCCAATGTCTTTCCACTTGCATTTTTGTGTCTGCTGTTAACCAGATATGCTGAGCCAGTTTATGGTATTTATTATGTCTTTATGGCATGCTTTGTCCCATGGGGCGGGGATATTATGGCATATTTTACTGGCAGATTTTTAGGCAAACACAAACTTGCACCGGTGATCAGTCCGAAAAAGACGGTGGAAGGTGTCGTAGGTGGCTTTTTTGGCAGCATTCTTTTTGCAGCAATTATCAGTGTGGGATTCTCGCTGATTATGAAACAGATTGATATGCCAGTAATCGTTCGTTATGGAGTTATTCTGCCGGCCGCTGGTGTGCTGTCCCTTATCAGCGTGTTTGGAGATTTGTCATGCTCTTTGATTAAGCGTGAGTATGGCATCAAGGATTACGGAACGATCTTCCCAGGACACGGAGGGGTTATGGATCGGTTTGACAGTGTGCTGATGGTAACGCCATTTGTTTATTTCTTAATGAATTTATGTCCGGTGGTATTTCCGGCTTAAAACGGGGTTCCTTTGCGGACATTGTTTTCGCAAAGGAATTTTTTAATATATGCCGTATCGAATCATAAGAAAGGCAGGATTTGGATATGATAGAAAAGAAGCAGAAGAAAATTGCATTGCTGGGCTCTACCGGTTCCATCGGTACCCAGTCGCTGGAGGTCTGCAAAGATAGAGGCTTTGCTGTAACTGCTTTGGCCGCAAATCGAAATGTAAAATTACTCGAACAGCAGGCAAGGGAGTTTTTACCGCAGCTGGTGTGCATCTATGATGAAAGTTTATATACCGATATGAAAGCGGTGTTGGCGGATACCAATATCAAAGTTGTATCTGGAATGGAGGGTCTGTTGGAGGCTGCTGCTGGCACCGATGCGGATACCACATTAAACTCGGTGGTCGGTATGATCGGTTTGCGTCCGACATTGGCGGCGATTGCAGCCGGAAAAGATATTGCACTTGCCAATAAAGAAACTTTGGTTACTGGCGGTAAACTGGTTGCCAAAGCGGTGCAGGAAAAAGGGGTACATTTGTATCCGGTGGACAGTGAGCATTCGGCAATTTTCCAGTGTTTGCAGGGCAATGATTGCAGACAGGTGAAAAAGATTATTTTAACCGCATCGGGTGGACCGTTTTTCGGCATGACCCGGGAACAGCTGAAAGATAAAACGGCGGCGGATGCCCTAAAACATCCCAACTGGGATATGGGCGCAAAAATCACGATTGACTCGGCATCTCTGATGAATAAGGGTCTGGAATTTATTGAGGCTGCATGGCTGTTTGATAAAACCGCGGATGAGATTGATATTGTTGTACAGCGTGAGAGCGTTATACATTCGGCTGTCGAATATGTCGATCATGCGGTGATTGCACAGTTGGGCGTGCCGGATATGAAGATCCCGATTCAGTATGCGCTGACCTATCCAGAGCGCTATCCGTGTTCCTGTGAGGCACTGTCATTGTTTGATTATCCACAGCTGCATTTTGCAAGAGCTGATGAGGAAACCTTTACCTGTTTGAAAGCCTGCAAAGAGTCCTTCCGCAGAGGTGGTGTCGCGCCGACCTATGTCAATGGTGCAAATGAAGCGGCAGTTGCGCTGTTCTTGCAGGATAAAATCAAATTCTTGCAGATTGGTGATCTGGTTAACCTTGCATTGGAGCAGGCGAAAAAAATCGAACATCCGACCTTACAGGATATTTTAGATGCAGACAAGGCGGCTCGCGAACTTGTCTACCAAGCTGTTCGATAAGCAGAAAGGGGTTACTCTTGAATACAGCAGTTACAATACTGGTCAGCATTCTTGTATTTGGTGCAATCATTATGATTCACGAACTGGGGCATTTCCTGACCGCAAAAATGTTTGGTGTTACGGTGGATGAGTTTGCGCTTGGCATGGGGCCAGCAATTTTCAAAAAGGAATATAAAGGCACAGTATACGCACTGCGCCTGTTTCCAATTGGCGGATTCGTAAAAATGCAGGGCGAGGATATTGAGGAAGACGGCATTAAACAGGATGACCCAGGCATGTTTTATAATAAACCATGCTGGCAGCGTATGATTATTTTAGCAGCTGGTGCGGCGATGAACCTGATTCTGGGTCTGATTGTGTGTCTGGCTATGACAATATCCATGCAGGTCATTCCAATGAATACCGTTGCACAGTTTGCGGATAACGCATCTTCGGCGCAGACCGGATTGCAGTTGGAGGATCAGATTCTGAAAATTAACGGCATTTCGATTTATACCGACCGGGATATTGTCAATCAGCTTTTGAGTGATGGGGACGGCGTATATGAAATTGTGGTAAAACGTGATGGCAAAAAAATGACGCTGTCGAATGTAAAACTGGAATCGAAAAACAACTCTCTGGTGCTGGATTTTAAGGTTCATGCACAGGAAAAGGGCTTTTTTAATGCGATCGGATATACATTCCGCTCGTTTGTTTCAATTACACGCAGCATCTGGCTCTCGCTTGGAGATTTGATTTCGGGCAAGGTTGTTTTTTCAGATTTGTCTGGTCCAGTCGGCGTTGGTGAGGTCATTGGAAAAGCGTTTCATGCTGGATGGGAGACATTCCTGTATATCGCTGCATTCATCACGATCAACATTGGTGTGTTTAACCTGCTGCCGATTCCGGCACTGGATGGTGGACGGTTGTTGTTTGTACTGATTGAGATGATTCGCAGAAAACCGATCGCACCGAAGTACGAGGGTATGATTCACTTTATCGGGCTTGCAGCACTGCTGTTGTTGATGGCAGTGGTAACGGCGAAGGATATTTTCAAGTTATTTCAATAATTGAGAAAACGGCATGGCTTGGGGCTGTGCCGTTTTTTTGCTTGACCCTTTGGGTGGTTTGTGGTACAATAAAAGAACAAAATTAGATTGAGCGGAGGAATTTATAATGAGTGTAAAACAGGTGAAAGTTGGCGGTCTCACGCTTGGTGACGGCAATGTATATGTGCAGTCCATGCTGTGTGTGCCAGCAGAAAATGTGGCAGGAAATGTCGAGCAGGCTGTTCGTTTGGAACAGGCCGGGTGTCAGATCATTCGTACGGCGATTCCGAATCAGGAGAGCATTCGTTTGATTCCGGCATTAAAAGAAGCAGTAAAAATGCCGGTGGTGGCAGATATCCATTTTGATTATAAATTAGCGTTGGAGTCGATTGCTGCTGGTGTGGATAAAGTACGCATCAATCCAGGCAATATTGGTTCGGATGACAGGGTGAAGGCGGTTGTGGATGCCTGTCGTGCCAAAAATGTTCCGATTCGTGTCGGTGTAAACTCCGGTTCTCTGGAGAAGGAGATTCTGGCTAAATACGGTCATGTTACTGATATGGCATTGGTGGAGAGTGCGTTATATCATGTTTCGCTTATCGAGAAATTTGATTATGATAATATTGTAATTTCCATTAAATCCTCCAATGTACCGATGATGATTTCGGCATATCGGATGCTGTCGCAGAAATGTAATTATCCACTGCATCTGGGTGTTACCGAAGCGGGAACGGTGCGCATGGGTTTAATCAAAAATGCAATCGGCATTGGCAGTCTGCTGTGTGACGGCATCGGTGATACATTGCGTGTTAGTCTGACCGGCGACCCAGTGGAGGAGATCAAGGCAGGCTATGACATCTTAAAAGCAGTTGGCAGACATGATGCCGGCGTGGAGCTGGTTTCCTGTCCGACCTGTGGCAGAACCCAGATTGATTTAATCGAACTTGCCGAGAAGGTAGAGGCCGCACTGGCAAACTGCCAGAAGCGCATCAAAGTCGCTGTTATGGGTTGCGTGGTAAATGGTCCAGGTGAAGCAAGAGAGGCTGATATCGGCATTGCAGGGGGCAAAGGTGAGGTCTTGCTGTTTAAGAAGGGTGTGCCACTGTATAAGGTTCCAGAGGAGCAGGCGCTAAACGCATTGCTTGCAGAAATTGACAAACTTTAATCATCAGCGGGTCAGGAGGAAAATTTGAACAATACATTCGGTGAAGTATTTTCACCTTTTATTACAGATGGTCAGCAGCTTGCAGCGGTGGACAATTTTCAGGTGCTGAAGCTGGCGGTTGACCATGAGCAAAGAAGCGTTGATTTGTGGTTGCGCTGTGAAAACCTACTTAGGCGAGAACTGATCTTCTCGCTTGAGTCGATGCTGCGCGAAAATATGCAGTTGAAAAATGTTTCGATTCATCCGAAGTATACGCCGGATCAGTTTGATATCGGTTATTTCTCGGAGCTGTTGATGTTGTTAAAACGCACCCATCCGGTGACCAACGGCTTTCTGGATGATGCGCAGATTTCCTATGAGAATAAGACCATCACCATTTCACTGCGTCATGGCGGTAATATTTTGATTACCAATCGGATTGATGCCGCGATTGCCGAACTGATTGCTGAGGAGTTTTCCTTTACGGTTTCGGTCAATTTTGTTGGTACGCTGGTGATTGATTCGATCAACCCGGTTGATAGCGTTTATGATGTGATAGAACCCCCGGAACCATCGCAGGCATCCTATATGCCGCCCAAACCAGCCGCGCAAAAACCGACTGCATCCAGACAAAATAATGGTGCAAAAGGACATTTCTTTGATGATTTTATTTTTGATGCAGAAAACGGGGAAAGTGTTGCCGGACGAAAAATTGCTGAAAAACCGATTGCCCTGCGAGAGGTTAATGCGGAAAGCGGCAAGGTTGTCGTTTGCGGTGAGGTATTCAGCGTAGAAAGCAAGGATACCAGAGATGGCAGCAAATTTATCATGACGGTGCATTTTACCGATTTTACCAGCTCTAATACCATGAAAATCATTGCGGAAAAGAGTAGGGAAGAAGACTATGCACCGATTAAAAAGGGTATTATCGTTCTGGTGCGCGGTGATGCGTCTTATGATAAATATGACCACGAGGTGTGTATTCGTCCGTATGATATTATGACCTTTACCCGAATCAAGCGTAAGGACAATGCCGAAGAAAAGCGTGTCGAACTGCATCTGCATTCCAATATGTCGATGATGGATGCGATTACCCCGGCGGATGTGCTGGTGAATCAGGCGTATGCGTGGGGGCATAAGGCGATGGCTATCACCGATCATGGTGTTGTACAGGGTTTCCCGGATGTCATGAAGGCGGTGGACGGAATCCGCAAAGGCGGCGGTGAATTCAAGCCGATTTACGGTTGTGAGGTGTACTATGTCAACGATGTAATCGACATTGTTCTAGGGGATGCCGACCAGGGGCTGGATGGGGAATTCATTGTCTTTGACACTGAGACCACCGGATTATCTGCCGAAAATGAGCGTATCATTGAGATTGGTGCAGTTAGAGTAAAAAATGGTGAAATCGTAGAAAGCTTCGATACATTTGTCAATCCGAACCGCATGATTTCTCCAAAAATTACCGAACTGACCTCCATTACTAACGAGATGGTTGCCGATGCACCGACCGAGGAGGATGCGCTGCAGATGTTTTTATCCTTTATCGGTGATGCCAATGTGTTGGTAGCACATAACGCACCGTTTGATATGGGATTCTTAAATGCTGCACTCAAACGCAACGGCATCGGCCGAACCTTTACCGCGATTGATACCGTCGTGCTTGCAAGAAACCTGTATCCGACTTTGAAAAATCACAAGCTGGATACCGTGGCAAAGGCACTGAAAGTTGGCGACTTCCATCATCATAGAGCCAGTGATGATGCGGATGTGTTGGGACGCATTTTCCTGCGGATGTGTGCAGATATTGAAAGCGCGCACCCAGGTCAGACGATTGGAGCATGGAATCATCTGCTTGCCGAGAATGACCCGAAAAAAGCACCGTACTATCATATGATTCTGTTGGTACAGAATGCGGTGGGATTAAAGAACCTGTATCGACTTGTTTCGTATGGCCATCTGAAATATTACTATAAAAAACCCAGAGTTCCACGCAGTGAACTGCTCAAATACCGTGAGGGACTGATCATCGGTTCGGCTTGTGAGGCAGGAGAACTGTTTCAGGCGATTATTACCGGGAAACCGTGGGGCGAACTCTGCCGGATTGCAAAATTTTATGACTACCTGGAGATTCAGCCGGTTGCCAATAACTTCTTCATGCTGGAAAAAGGGCTTGCCGCTGATGAAAAACAGCTTCAGGATTTTAACCGCACTATTGTTCGGTTGGGCGAAAAGCTGAATATTCCAGTTGTTGCGACCTGTGATGTGCATTTCAAAGAGCCGGAGGATGCAATTTACCGTCAGGTACTGCAAGCTGGTATGCACATGAATGGTGATGGCCAGCCGCCGCTGTATTTCCGTACCACCGAGGAGATGCTTAAGGAATTTGCGTATCTTGGTGAGGAAAAGGCAAAAGAGGTTGTCATCTCCAACACCAATAAAATTGCTGATATGGTTGCAGACGATGTCCGCCCGATTCCAAAGGGAACTTATCCGCCGCATATTGACGGCGCGGACGAGGAATTGACCCAGATTACCATGAACCGGGCGCATGAGGTATACGGCGATCCGCTGCCGGATATTGTCGCTGCCCGTTTGGATAGAGAATTAAACTCCATTATCAAGCATGGATTTGCCGTGCTGTATATCATTGCCCAGAAGTTGGTACATAAATCGGTGGAGGACGGCTATCAGGTTGGTTCTCGTGGATCGGTTGGTTCTTCATTTGTGGCGACGATGGCGGGTATCTCCGAGGTAAATCCGCTGGTACCACACTATGTTTGTCCGAATCCGGAATGCAAACATTCTGAATTTATTACGGATAACTCCTATGGTTCAGGCTATGATATGCCAGAGAAAAACTGTCCGGTCTGCGGCACGCTGATGTTGCAGGATGGCCATGACATTCCGTTTGAAACCTTCCTGGGGTTCAACGGCGATAAAGAGCCGGATATTGATTTAAACTTCTCCGGTGAGTATCAGACCAAGGCGCATCGCTATACCGAGGTGCTGTTCGGTAAAGAGAATGTATTCAAGGCGGGTACCATTGCAACCGTTGCAGAAAAGACTGCATACGGCTTTGCCTCTCGCTATTTCGAGGATAGGGGAATCACACCGCATGAGGCGGAGAAACTTCGCTTAGTGGCAGGTTGTACCGGCGTAAAACGCACCACCGGTCAGCATCCGGGCGGTATGGTTGTCGTACCGAGTGATTATGAGGTTTACGATTTTACACCGGTGCAGCATCCGGCAGATTCCACTGACTCGGAAGTTATCACCACCCACTTCGACTTCCATTCGCTTCATGATACCATCTTGAAGCTTGACCTACTGGGGCACGATGTGCCGACCATGTACAAGTATCTGGAAATGTACACCGGCATTCCGGTTACTTCGCCACAGGTCGAGATGAGTGATCCGAAGATTTACAGCCTGTTTACCTCCCCGAAAGAGCTCGGTGTTGAGCCGGAGGATATTGATTCGGAAACCGGAACCTTTGCGCTGCCGGAAATGGGTACACCGTTTGTAAGGCAGATGCTTCTGGACTGTAAGCCGAAGAACTTCTCTGACTTATTGCAGATTTCGGGATTATCCCACGGTACGGATGTATGGCTGGGCAATGCGCAGGAGCTGATTCATGATGGAACCTGCACCATTTCTGAGGTTATTGGTACCCGTGACAGTATTATGACTTATCTGATTTCCAAAGGTGTTGAAAAGTCAATGGCATTCAAAATCATGGAGATTACGCGTAAGGGTAATGCCAAAAAGCTATTGACCGAGGAACATTATAAGGAAATGCGTGATCATGATGTACCAGAATGGTATATTGATAGCTGCTTGAAGATCAAGTATATGTTCCCGAAGGCGCATGCTGCCGCATACGATATTGCGGCAACCCGTTTGGCATGGTATAAAATCTATCATCCACTGGCATTTTACGGTGCGGTATTTACCGTGCGTGGTCAGGATTTGGAGGGTGAAACGGTCATCAAGGGTAAGGCATTTACACGCAGAAGACTGGATGAACTTAAGGCCAAAAACTTAGACCGTTCTGCCAAGGAGGATTCGGTTTATGATATGTTACTGGTGGGTAATGAGATGCTCTGCCGCGGATTTTCGTTTTTGCCGGTTGATTTGTATAAATCCCATGCAACCATCTATCAGATTGAGGGTAACGCGCTGCGCATGCCGTTTATCAGCGTAAAATCACTGGGTGAACAGGTGGCGTGGAGAATCTACGAGGCAGCCAAACAGGGCGAATTTATTTCTGTGGAAGATTTGCAGCAGAGAAGTTCCTGCTCAAAAACAATTGTAGAAGGTCTGCGGGAACTGGGTGCGTTGGAAGGCATTCCGGAAACCAGTCAGATTTCATTCTTTGGTCTATAATACCGCTGCCGGCATCCGCTTTTATCATGGGGCGTGTGTGCCGGCAGTATTTTTTTGGAATTTTAAAATTTTACTTGACATATCCAATGTTATGTGGTAACATATTATCAAATTACTACTTTACTATACAAAAGCAAAGGGGCGATGACAGGTGAAAAATAAGCTGATAACGCCGGAAGGAACCAGAGATTATTTGTTTGAGGAAGCCGCAGCCAGAAATCTGGTGGCAAGAAAGGCGGCAGGGGTATTTGCAAGTCGGGGATTTGTTGAGGTGCAGACACCTGGCATAGAGTTTCTGGATGTATTTACTGGTTCGGGTGCAGGCATACCGGTGGAGTATATGTATAAGCTGGTGGATACAAAGGGCAGATTGATGGCGATTCGCCCGGATTCCACCATGCCGATTGCAAGACTGTGTGCAACCCGTCTGCAAACGGAAAGTCTGCCGCTGCGACTGTACTATAATCAGTCGGTATTTTCGGCAGAGCCGGTGATGCGCGGCAGGAGCGACGAGGTCTTGCAGATGGGGGTGGAATACATCGGTGGCAAGGGCTTTGCGGCTGATCTTGATATTCTAACCGCCGCTGTGGATACCTTGCAGACCTTGGGAACAGGCCGCTTTGAGATTGGGCATATCGGCATTTTCAATGCGCTGATTCAGGGTATGCGGATTGCTGAAACCCAGCGAGAGCAGGTTCGAACCCTGATAGAAACCAAAAACTATCCTGCATTAAACGATCTGCTGGATAGAATCGGTTCGGGTGCGTTTGTGGATGCGATGAAGCAGCTGCCAAGGCTGTTCGGTGACGAGCGAGTGTTTGCAAAAGCAAGGGCGTTGTTTACCGACGACGGGGTGATCAAAGAACTGGATTATTTGGAGAAGCTTTATCATATCTTGCTGGAAATCTGCCCTGATGCGGATATTAAGGTAGATTTGGGACTGGTCAACCGCAATGATTATTACTCCGGTATTGTGTTCTGCGGATATTTGGAGGGCATTGGAAAAGCGGTTTTAACCGGTGGTCGATATGACAATCTGCTTGCAACTTTCGGCAGGACCGCTCCAGCAATCGGATTTGGTGTCAATATCGATACAGCTGCGCTGTATCTATGCAGCCATGAAAAAGTCAAGGTGGTGAAGCCGCAGCTGTTCATTCATGGAGAACCCGGATTTGAAGCAGAGGTATTCCGCCGTCAGCGTCAAAAGATAGCAGAGGGGATCGTCTGTGAGGTCAGCGCGTTTGAAACCGAGGGAGAGGCGCTTTCCTATGCAAAACAGAACGGTATAGGCAGGATTCTATATGTGGGTGCAAACGGATGCCGTGAGGCATCGGTTGTTGTGAATGCCGAAGGGAAGGAGCAAGCATGAAAAAATTACGCATTGCCTTAACCAAAGGCAGATTGGAAGATAAGACGGTTGCAATGTTTGAACAGCTGGGATTTGACTGTGAACAGCTGCATAATAAGGGACGCAAGCTGATTTTAGATATTCCAAACGCCAATATGGAAGTGGTGCTTGCCAAGGCGGCAGATGTCATTACCTATATCGAAAATGGTGTTTGCGACATTGGCGTTGTCGGAAAAGATACCATTATGGAATACGGCGGCAGCTTTTTCGAGGTGCTGGATCTGGGATTTGGTAGATGCAAATTTGCATTAGCTGGGAAAAAAGGCGTGGATTTTTACGATGGGTATAATGAGCGCACCATCGCCACCAAATACCCGAATGTAACTCGCCGTTTTTTTGAAGCGAAAGGCATGGATGTGCGTGTCGTAAAGATTGAAGGTTCGGTGGAACTGGCTCCGCTGCTGGGTCTTTCGGACGCAATCGTTGATATTGTGGAAACAGGTTCCACGCTGCGGGAAAACGGCCTGGAAGTGCTGGAGGATGTCGCTCCGATTTCAGCAAAATTGATTGTCAATACGGTCAGCATGAAACTGCGCCAGCAGGAAATAGAAGATTTAATCGAGCAGATTACAAGTGTAATTGCATAAACGGAGGAATAGAGCATGATTTCAATCATTAAAGCAGATGGCACTGCCGAGGTACAATTTTTAAAAGAAATGCGCAGCCGCAGTGCCGCTGTCAATAAAACCGTGACCGAAACGGTACAGCAGATTATCCATGATGTTGCCAAACAGGGTGATGCAGCGGTTAGAATGTACACCGAGAAATTTGATAAGACCTGCCCGGAGGTGTTCGAGGTGGATCGTGAACTTGTCAATGACGCATTAACCGAGGCAGACCCGGAATTTGTTTCGGCACTGCTCAATGCACAGGAGAATATCGCCGCTTTCCACAATCGCCAGAAAACGCAGGGATTTATTGACCCACATGAAAACGGCGTAGTTCTCGGACAGCGTGTCAGGGGCTTGAATCGTGTCGGCTTATATGTTCCAGGTGGCACGGCGGCATACCCGTCATCTGTCTTGATGAATGCGATTCCAGCCAAAATTGCAGGGGTAAAAGAACTGATTATGATGACCCCACCGGGAAAAGACGGCAAGCCGAATCCGGATATTCTGGTTGCAGCGGCCATTGCCGGTATTGACCGTGTGTTCCTGCTGGGTGGTGCGCAGGCGATTGCAGCACTCAGCTTTGGCACCGAAAGTGTCCCGAAAGTGGATAAAATCGTAGGTCCGGGCAACATCTATGTGGCGACTGCAAAGAAGCTGTTGTACGGCACCGTTGATATTGATATGATTGCAGGCCCGAGTGAAATTTTGATTCTGGCGGATGAAACTGCAAATCCGAAATTCATAGCGGCAGATTTGATGTCGCAGGCAGAGCATGACCGTTTGGCAAGTGCAATTCTCATTACCACCAGCGAAAAGCTTGCGCAGGAGGTAAAGGAACAGCTTGCAATCCAATGTGAGAATCTGTCCCGTGCAGAGATTATTCAAGAATCGCTTGCAAACTTTGGTGCTGCCATTGTCTGCGATGATATGGAATATGCCGTACAGATGGCAAATGACCTTGCACCGGAGCATCTGGAAGTAGCGGTCGAAAATCCGTTTGAATATATCGGCAAGCTGGACAATGCCGGTTCTGTATTCCTGGGTCAGTATTCTCCGGAACCACTGGGAGATTATTATGCAGGACCAAACCATGTTCTTCCAACTTCCGGCACGGCACGATTCTTTTCGCCGTTGTCGGTAGACAGCTTTGTTAAACGCTCCAGCTTTATCTACTACACCGAGGATGCACTGCGGGAAGCGAAGGACGATATTGTTATGATTGCAGAGCGTGAGGGCTTAACGGCACACGCCAATTCCATCCATGTTCGTTTCGAATAAGGTGCCGTGATGTATACATTAAATGATAAAATCAGAAATTTACAGCCATATGACCCGATTTCCGGGAATTATGCAATCCGGCTGGATGCCAATGAATCTTATTTTCCGATGTCGGATGAGATGATGCAGCAGCTGCAGAAAGCGGTTAGCGCGGTTGATTATAACCGCTATCCTGACCCGACTGCCAAAAATCTGCGTCAGGCTTATGCAGGGGTGTATGATATTGATGCAAATTTAATTACCTGCGGCAATGGTTCGGATGAGTTGCTCGGCGTGCTGGTGGGTGCATTTTGCACGGCAGGGGAGAAGCTTCTGACCTTCGCACCGGACTTTTCAATGTATCGCTTTTATGGTGAAATTTATGGTGTGGAAAATGTGGTCTACCAAAAACCGGAGAGCCTTGAAATTGATGTGAATGCCGTGCTTTCGATGATTCATGCGGATGACAAAATCCGCATGGTGCTGTTTTCCAATCCGTGCAATCCAACTTCGCTCGGACTGGATAAAGCGGATGTGGAAAAGCTGATTCGAAATGCCCCAAACTGTCTGATTGTGCTGGATGAAGCATATATGGACTTTTATGGGGAGGATCAGAGTTTCTTAAAGCGTGTCAATGAGTTTGATAATCTGATTGTGCTGCGCACCTGTTCCAAAGCATTGGGCATGGCGGCAATTCGTTTGGGACTTGCCGTTGCAAATCCGACCCTGACTCGTGCAATTACAGCGGTTAAATCGCCGTATAACATCAACAGTATGACCCAAAATGCTGGCTGTGCGATGCTTTCCAATCATGCATTGCTCAAACAACGCACCAATGAGATTATTGCATCCAGGGATGCGCTGTATCAGGCGGTCAAGCCGATGGAAGGGAAAATCTTAAAAACCGTTTTCCAGCCGCAGACTAACTTCCTTTTTCTAGATTTTGCGGATGGAAAGCTTGCGAAAGCGGTGTTTGACGGATTTTTACAGCATTCGATTGCCATTCGTTATATGGGCAGATACCTGCGCATTACGGCGGGCAGTGAGCAGGAAAATAAAGTGGTTGTCAATGTACTGACAGAATTGCTTGCGGATTTAGAGGGGGATTGCTGATGGATAGAATAGCTACCGTTTCACGTCAAACAAAAGAAACACAGATTGCCGTGACAGTCAATCTGGACGGCAGCGGAAAATCGAATATTTCCACGAAAATCGGTTTTTTTGACCACATGTTGACCGCATTTTCTGCGCATTCCGGGGTGGATATGCAGATTCAGGCAACCGGCGATCTGTATGTGGATTGCCATCATACCATCGAGGATACCGGTATTGTTTTAGGACAGGCATTTGCCAAAGCGTTAGACGATAAAAGCGGCATAACCCGATACGGCCATGCAATGATTCCGATGGATGAAGCACTCGGCGTCTGCGCACTGGATATTTCGGGCAGACCGTATCTGGTGTTCGACTGCAAATTTACATCCGACCGGATGGGCGAAATGGATACACAGATGGTGGAGGAGTTTTTTCGGGCGTTTGCATTTCATGCTGGCATAACACTGCATTTGAATGTGCTGTATGGTCAAAACGACCATCATAAAGCAGAGGCCTTATTCAAAGCAGCTGCTCACGCATTGCAGGACGCGCTGTTCCGCCGTGTGGACGGTTCTACATTATCAACCAAAGGAAGTATCGACTGATGGAGATTATAGCAGCATCTTTTAACGATATTCCGCAGATTCTGGATGTTTTAGAGCAGGGCAGGCAGATTATGATTCAGACAGGAAATCCCAATCAATGGAAACAGGGCTATCCATCTGCCGATATGATTGAACAGGATATAAGCGATGGGGTTTTCTATCTGGTGAAAGAGGGGGAAAATATCTGCGGATGTTTTGCTTTTATCATCGGTGAGGATGACACCTACCGTAAAATCGACGGCGCATGGAAAAGCGATAGCTTGTATGGCACAATCCACAGGATTGCATCCAATGGCACGCAGAAAGGCGTGTTTGATGCGGTGATGCGGTTTTGTGTCAATCGCTGTGCGCATATCCGGATGGACACCCATCAGGATAATGTGGTGATGCGCAGGCTGATGGAAAAATACGGATTTGTCTATTGCGGCATTATCTATATTGCGGATGGTTCGCCGCGTCTGGCTTACGAAAAATTACCCGAATAGAAAGGGAAAAGCGAATGATTGCAATCATTGACTATAAAGCAGGCAATCTGTTTTCGGTGCAGAATGCTTTGCATTTTCTTGGAATCGAAAATGAGATCACCGCAGACCCGAAAAAACTTGCGGCAGCAGATGGACTGATTCTGCCGGGGGTTGGTGCATTCCCCAAAGCGAAGGAATCGCTGGATGAAAAGGGTTTGACGCAACTTCTGCTGGAATTGGTGGAAACAAAACCACTGCTTGGTATTTGTCTTGGATTTCAGCTTTTATTTGATTACAGTACCGAATTTGGCAAGACGGCAGGACTTGGGCTCATTCCGGGCTATGTAGATCGGATCGACGATTTTGATCATGCGCTGAAAATCCCGCATATGGGCTGGAATCAGCTGCATATTCGGCAGGATTCTCCGATTTTGGGACAGGTGCAGGAGGGGGACAGTGTGTATTTTGTTCACTCCTACCGTGCATTTACCGGGCAGAAATATCTGGTTGCGGATACCGATTATGGTGATATGATTCCAGCAATGGTGCAGAATCGCAATATATATGGCTGTCAGTTCCACCCCGAAAAAAGCGGTGAATTGGGACTCTCCATCTTAAAAGCATTTGCAGAAAGGGCGGGCGGATTATGATAATTTTTCCAGCGATTGATATTATGGACGGAAAATGTGTCCGTCTGCACAAGGGGGATTTCGGTACGGTCGAGCAGGTGGCGCAAAATCCACTGGACACCGCAAAGGGATTTGAAGCAGATGGGGCGGTGTATCTTCATACCGTTGATTTGGATGGTGCGAAGTACGGAAAGTTGTGCAATGCGCCGATTTATCTGGATATTGCAAGGCACACCGGATTAAAGGTAGAGGTCGGCGGTGGCATTCGAGATCGAGCAGCGATTGAATATTATCTGCAAAACGGTGTGTACCGCGTGATTTTGGGTTCAGCGGCGGTGAAAAATCCGCAGTTGGTAAAAGAATCCATTACAGCATACGGCAGGGAACATATTGTGGTTGGGATTGATGCCAAAAACGAAATGGTAGCGACCGAAGGTTGGTTGGATACATCCTCGGTGCATTATATCGAGCTTTCCAGGCAGATGGAGCAGCTGGGTGTGCAGACCATCATTTATACCGATATTTCCAAAGACGGCACCTTGTCCGGACCGAATTTTGAGCAGCTGGATGCCTTAAATCGGGCGGTATCCTGTGACATTGTCGCATCCGGCGGTATTCATCTGCTGAATGATATCAAACAGCTCTGTGATTTAAACCTATATGGCGCAATCTGCGGAAAATCGCTGTACAAAGGAACATTGAATCTGAAAGAGGCGGTTGCACATGCTGCTGCGACAACCTATCGGAAAGGCAGGGAATAAGATGAAAACAACACTTGCAAAGCGTATTATTCCATGCCTGGATGTCAAGGATGGCAAGGTGGTTAAGGGCATTCACTTTGTTGGCATCAAAGAGGTGGGCGATCCGGTGGAATGCGCCAAAGCATATAATGAAGCCGGAGCAGACGAGATTGCATTTTTAGATATTACCGCAACCCATGAGGGTAGGGGAACGATGATTGATGTAGTGCGTCGAACGGCATCTGAAATTTTTGTCCCACTGACGGTTGGCGGCGGTATTCGTACCATTGAGGATTTTCGGGTTTTGCTGCGTGCTGGCGCGGATAAGATTTCGGTCAACTCGGCAGCGGTCAAGAATCCGCAGCTGATTGCAGATGCGGCGGATATTTTCGGCAGCCAGTGTGTGGTTGTGGCGATTGATGCCAAAAAGTATGAGAACGGCTATCATGTAGTGGTGCATGGCGGACGAATTGACACCGGTTTGGATGCGGTGGAATGGGCAAAAAAGGTCGAGGAGTTGGGTGCGGGCGAGATTCTGCTGACTTCGATGGATGCCGACGGCACCAAACAGGGGTTTGATTTGGAGATGCTCAATGCCGTTTGTGCGGCGGTTACCATTCCGGTTATTGCGTCCGGCGGATGCGGCAGTTTGGCGCATTTCTCGGAAGTGTTTGAAGAAACGCAGGCGGATGCGGCACTGGCGGCCTCTCTGTTTCACTATAAGGAGTTGACGGTCGGTCAGGTCAAAGATCATCTAAATCAAAAAGGGATTCCGGTGCGTTGTCTGCGAAAATTGGAGGCATTGTGATGAAACATAATATTGCAAATCTGGATGTGTATTTTGCAAAATCCGATCTGATTCCGGCGATTGTGACCGAGAATCAAACCGGAGAAGTACTAATGCTTGCTTATATGAACAGGGAAAGTCTGAAATTGACGCTGGAAACCGGTTATACCTGGTTTTGGTCGCGTTCCAGACAGGAACTTTGGAACAAAGGAGCTACCAGCGGCAATATGCAGAAGATTGTTGAAATCTGGTCAGACTGTGATGACGACACACTGTTGATTAAGGTGGAAGCAATGGGGCCAGCCTGCCATACCGGCGCACATAGCTGCTTCTTTCAAAAAATTGCAGAAGGAGAATAATCATGGAAGAAACCATTAAGGGCTTATATGACATCGTATTAAAACGCAAAGAGAATCCGCAGGAGGGTTCCTATACCTGCTATCTGTTTGAAAAAGGTCTCGATAAGATTTTAAAAAAATGCGGTGAGGAAAATGCGGAAATGATTATCGCCGCAAAAAATGAGAACAAGGATGAGCTGATTGGTGAGATTGCCGATTTGTGCTATCATACGCTGGTGATGATGGCGGAAAAAGGTGTTTCGGTGGAAGATGTACAGGCTGAACTCGAACAGCGTCGCCAGAAAATCGGTAATTTGAAGCAATTCCATGTATCGGATCATAATACCTGATTGTTTGCCGTATGGTATACACCATACGGTTTTTTGTCAACTCTATAGGAAAAGGCAGCTTTCTGGTGGACAATTCTCATGATATGTGGTATAATTATGAAAAAATCAGGAAGGGGGGATCAACGATGGATGTGGCAATGATATCTTTGACGGCGGAAGGCGCACGACTGGCCAAAAAGCTGCTTTTGGAATTGAGCGAATACGGCGACAGTATAGAGCATTTTTACGGTCGGTCGGTTGGCCAATGGAGCGAATATCAGTTTGGTTATCGGGATGCGCTGATTTATATCGGGAAAACAGATACGGTAGTTGAGGCACTCGCCCCACTGCTTTGTAACCATCAACGCCGTCCATCCGTTGTCGTATTGGATGATCAGGGCACCTTCTGTATCCCGCTTCTTGCCGGAGATGATGGCAATGCGGATATGCTTGCAAAGCGGATTGGCTCTGCAATTGGTTGTGTTGCGGTGATTCCCAAACAGGGCAGGCGATGTCATGATTTTGATTTGGAATGCTGGGCTACTTCGCAGAATATCAAGGTACATAATCCCGAACAGATCAAAATAATCACCGGAAAACTGTCTGCTGGTGTTCCGGTGAAACTGCTCTCACTGGTTGAAATTTCCGGTAAAACACCGGAACATTTGTATTATACCAGCGCGCCAACCGAAGCAGATATTTTTTTTACGGTATATGATTTTTCTGCAAGTTCCCCAGATGCTTTGATTTTGGTTCCGCCTGTGCTTGTGCTGGGAATCGGATGCCGCAAAGGAACCTCCTTAGAGCAGATTGAGCACGTTGTATTTGATGTGTTTGAACGCTCCCATATTCATTTTTCGGCGGTGTCCAAGGTGTGCAGCATTGACTTGAAGAAAAATGAACCGGGACTGCTTGCATTCTGCAAGAAGTATGATCTTGCGTTTGAAACTTTTTCTGCAAAAGAATTATCGGCAGTAAAAGGCGTTTTCAAACGAGTCAGCACAGTGTCCCGCACGGTAGGGATTGATAATGTCAGCGAACGCTCCGTTATGTTGGCTACTGGGCAAAAATCCACCGTCCTGATTCCCAGTACTGCGGAAAATGGGATTACGCTCGCTGCGGCCGCCAATACCGATTTAATTGAACATTATCATTTTCCTTGAATAATAGATTACAAATTCTTACAAGTTTGATAAAATAGTTGCTATTTTACTGTTGATTCGGTATAATTTAAAATGAAAAAGCTGTTGCTAAAGGAAAATTGTACAGAATGGTTGTTGCATAGCATCAATCGTTATACATAATCTCTCTTTAGTAAGGTTATTCCGCCTGGTGAGAGCTGGTGCCAGTTGGAAAGGAGCAGCGATTTTCAGCCGTTTTTGAATTTACAGCAAATAAATAATAGGATGCAGGAAAATGAAGCGTAGTATTTTAGTATGTTTTTTATTAGTATGTCTTGTGATTCTGCCACTTTCTGGGTGTGGTGGTCAGGAGATTCTGCCAGAAAGTTTGTCCAATCCAGAAAGTGAAGTGATTTCTGATATTGGCAGTGAAATCTCTTCAACAGTAGATGATACGACTTCCGCTGTGAAACATGATGTCGAAGAAATCGGCAGTCAAATGGAGGATGCGTCTGAAGTTTCTTCTGAAACGAACAGTAAGTCGGATAAAAAAGAACCTTCCCAAGCGACTTTGAGACAACAATATTATCTTAGAATCAACCGTGCAATGAATACCTGCACGGTATACACCAAAGATGATAAGGGAAAATTCACGGTGCCAGTAAAAGCAATTGTAGTGTCCTGTGGAGGCTCTAACACACCGCTTGGAACATTCAGTATCGGTACACAGTATCGCTGGCTGTTGATGGTGGGCGATGTATATTCCCAGTATGCAAGCCGTGTTACAGGCCCGATCCTGATTCATTCGATACCGTATTACCAGCAGGATAACAGTACGCTTTGTTACAGAGAGTATAACAAACTGGGACAGACGGCGTCACATGGCTGTATTCGTATGACCTATACTGATGCAAAATGGGTTATGGATAACTGCAGTCGCGGAACTGGCGTAGAAATTTATGATGATTATTCTTCCACTGGGCCGCTGGGAAAACCGACGGTTGCCAAAATTCCGATCGAAGGAAAGCTGCGCAATTGGGATCCAGGTGATACCGACCCCAATAATCCGTGGCATGATCTCAAAGAGCCGACCCTGGTCGGAGTAAAAGATAGTACGGTTGAACTTGGAACAAACTTCAAACCGTTAAAAGGGGTCACGGCAAAGGATACATTCGGTGAATCCTTGACCGATGCTATTACCGTAAAAGGGAAAGTCAATTCCAAGAAAGTGGGAAAATATGACCTGAAATATACTGTAACGGATGCCTATGGAAAGACTTCTGATGCGTCGGCGGTGATTACCATTGTAGATACGACAGCACCGACCATTTCGTTTGATCTTGCAGACCATTTCTTTGCGGAAAGTGAGGCGAAAGGCTGTGCGATGATCAAAGCTGGCGTAACAGCAAGTGATCTGTCCAAAATTGTTTCGCTGAATGTCAAATTGAAATTGCAGAAAACAAGACAGTACACCGAAACTTCGAATCATTCTCGAACTGTTTTAAGAACCTCTCAACTGGATACCTCTGCACCGGAAATTTTACAGCCAGATGAATCTGAATTGGAATCCTCTACCGAGTCGTCGGATACCACTAGCAGTGAAGAATCTTCTTCTGACAGTGAGTCATTCTCCAGCAGCGAATCGTCCTCGAGCAGCGAGGAATCTTCGTCATCTCAGCCGGATGAGATTGTTCACACCTATACGCGCTATACTTATCTGGTAAAAGCTGTTGCGGTTGATGCTTATGATAACAAGGCAACCAAAGATATGACCATTAGCTTTACAGTAAAAAATAAATGATTTACAGAGACCGTCTGTCCGTTGACAGGCGGTTTTTCCTTGTTTTTGGGATAAAAATGAAGATGTTAGAGAATGACAACTGAATTTTTACAGTTATTTCATATCTTCCACTGTAAAATCAGGTACAATAAGTACAGACACAAATTTGTCGAAAGGATAGGAAAGATATGTTTGGTTACATCCGTGTGTATACACCGGATTTGCGTGTTTCGGAGTATGAGACATACAAAAGTGCATACTGCGGATTCTGCAAACAGCTTGGCCGGGATTACGGTCAACTGTGGCGGTTTACACTCAGCTATGATTTTGCATTTGTGAAGCTGCTGCTAGAAGGGCTAAAAGAAGGCAAGGTGACTGCCTGCAAAAAACGCTGCATTGCGCATCCGTTTCACAAGCGGTATTGCATGGCATGCGATGATTCAGATCGTCTGCTGTCGGCGGCAGCGGTGCTGCTTTCGAGTGCCAAAATTGCGGATAATATCGAGGATAGTCGTTTTTTTGGCAGGCTTTTCTGGAAATTTATCGCGTTTATAACCGGATTTTCGGTGCGCAAAGCAGCGCGGGATTTTCCACTTTTGGTGCAGGCTGCAGGTGATTTGACAAAGGCGCAAAAGCAAGCTGAACATCATGAGCAGGTTACCCGTGACAGGGCAGCTGATCCAACAGGCCAGATGATGGCTTTATTTTTTGAGCAGTTATCGCCAGATGCAGTTCAGAAGCGAATATTGCATGAACTTGGCTATCAAATTGGGCGTTATGTTTATTTCATCGACGCGCTGGACGATTTGGAAAAAGATAAAAAGAAAGGTAACTTCAATCCTTTTTTGCTTGGAATGCATAGGGAATGGAGCCAACAAAAGCAGGAGATCAAAGCAGGCGCACTTGCAACGATCAATCGCTGTATCGGTGGTGCAATTGAAGCATATGAATTGCTGGAAATACACCACATGAAAAAAATATTAGATAATATATTATATTTTGGTTTGCAGACAACCGCTAAAACGGTATCAGAAAAAGAAAAGAAGCAAACACAACAGGAAATGGAGATAAATTGATGAAAGACCCGTATGAAATTTTAGGCGTATCACATGATGCTTCACTTGATCAGGTTAAAGAATCCTATCGAGCTTTGGCAAAAAAATATCATCCGGATAACTATGCCGACAGCCCGCTGCGGGATTTGGCAGAGGAAAAGATGAGTGAAGTCAATTCGGCCTATGATACGGTGATCAGTGATATCAAACGGCGCGGTCAGAATCGGTCGGACAACTATCAGCAAAATTATCAGTATACCGGTCAGACACAAGGAAACACGGGTTGGCTTTCGGATGTCAGACGGATGTTTGCAACTGGTCAGGTATCTCAGGCGGAGGAACTGCTTGAGGGCATTCCACTGCAACGCAGAGATGCAGAGTGGTATTTTCTGCGTGGTATGGCATACTATCGGCGTGGCTGGTATGATGATGCATTGAATCATTTCAATACAGCCTGCAACCTGAATCCGACAAATCTGGAATATCGTCAGGCGTATATGCAAGCCAGCCGGTATTCGAATGCCAACTATGGCAATATTTATCGCCAGAGCAATCGACAGGCAGCGAATTGCGATTTTTGTGATATCTGTTCTTCATTGATCTGTGCGGATTGTTGTTGTGAATGTTTGGGCGGAGATTTAATCCCGTGCTGTTAAGGAAGATTTGGCGAACTGCTGTTTGTGGTTCGTCATTCTTTATTATATTTGGAGGGTGAGTTGGATGAGTAAAAAGGGTGTCAGTCCGGTGGTAAAAGCAGCGGCATACGGTGGCGTCGGAGCTGGATTGATATTGCTGCTGCTGTTGTTTGCTTCTCTTTTGCCGTTTATGGAATATGCAATTCCAGCAGCATGCGCACTGGTGATTTTTTATATCAGCAAGGAATGCGGAAATCAACCGGCATTTGCATGCTTTATGGCGTCGGCTCTGCTGGGCGTGCTGATGATGCCAAATAAGGAAGCGGCAATATTATATGCGCTATTTTTCGGGTATTACCCGATTTTCCGTGGATTCTGCATCACACATTTTCCAAAGCCGATACAGTGGATTATGAAATTCGGATTGTTTAATGCGGCGATACTGGGCGCTTATGCTGTGTTGATTTTTGTGTTGGGGCTGCATGAATTGTGGGAAGAAATCAATATGGGAATCCAGTTTGGCGCGGTATTTTTATTGTTAGCAGGAAATTTTGGGTTTTGGCTGTTTGATATTTTGCTGGATCGCGCGGAGTGGTTGTATATGGCAAAAAAAATGGGAATACCGCTTCGATTTAACGGCATACTCACTTCGGCATTACGAAAATTTATCAAGAAATAGCAGTTCCCCCTTTTTCTTCTAAATAAAATGTGCTATAATAGTTATGAAATATGATTTTTAGAATGATATGGATATACTTATATTTGGAAAGGAAATAGCAACAGATGGAAACCAGAAATGATTTTGATCGAGAACTGGAGCGTTTGCAGAATATGGTAAAAAATCTGCCTTCTATGGGAAATGGGCAGCAGATGAGGCAGGAAACTAAAAATTTTGAACAACAAGTGGAGCAGAGTGCAAAAAAGTTTGAGCAGACAATTGAGCAGGGTGCCAAAAAGATTGGACAGACAATCCAGCAGAGTGCCAAAAAGTTTGCAGAGCAGATGCAGGCACCGCCGAAACAAAATAATCGCATGACCAATTACCGGACAGCAGGTTATAATCCGCCGCCACCTCATACTGCTCCGAGGTCGAATCCACAGACCTATTATAATCCTGCCCAACCACAACCGAATCGTCCGCAGAATATGTCTGTTCCGGTCAAAAGATATAAGATTCCGGGAAAAAACAGCGGCATTGTATTGCAGGTATTTGGCTGGTTGGGCGGTATACCGTCAGCAATTATAAGTTTAGTTTGTGGTATTACGGGTAAAGTTATGCTTGATGGAGCTGGCGTAATTGCTGTCAGTGGTTTTTTTGGTGTGGTCGCACTTGCCTTTGGTGCTATGATTTTAGGCGGTAGGAAGCTTTCTGATCGAGCGCAACGCTGCATAAATTACCGCAAGCTGTTTGGTACAAATAAGATGTTAAATCTTGAAACCCTTTCGCAGCAGACTGGAAGAAGCAAAAAATATTTAATTCATGATATCCGGGTTATGGTTCGTAGAGGGATGCTCTCCAACATTTATTTTGATGCTGGGCAGACCTGTGTGATTCTGGATGATGAAACCTATCAGCAGTATCGTCAGCTGGAAAACAGGCGCAAAAATATGGAGTCCTCTCAGGAAGAAGCAACCCGTTTAAATACGCAGAATGATTCACAACTTTCCAAACTGCCATCAGAAGCGCAAAAATATATCAGCCAGATTCGCGCGGCGAACGATGCGCTGCCGAGCAAGGAGATTTCGGATAAGTTGTACCGTCTGGAAAATATCACCATCAAAATTTACGAGCATATCGAAAAGCATCCGGAAAAGCTGGATCAGGTGCAGCGTTTTATGGATTATTATATGCCTACTACAACCAAGCTGGTCAAAGCATATGAGGAATTTGAGGCGCAGCCGGTGCAGGGTGCCAATATCCAGGGCGCAAAGCAGGAAATTGACGAGATGCTGAATACCATCTGTGATGCATTTGAGAATATGCTGGATGGTTTATTTGCGGATAGTGCGCTTGATATTTCTGCGGATATTTCGGTTATGGAAACCATGTTCCGTCAGGACGGTCTGACAAAAGATGAAATTTCAAATCCAAAGGAGTAATATATGAAAAAATCACAATTGATTATCCGGCATTTGATTGCTGTACTGATAACAGTGGTCATCGCGGCCATTGCGTTTTATGTGACACTTCCGGCCATCAACCCACATTCGATGGAATTCTGGAGTTCGTTTGTCACGATTGCGGTTGTCTTTGGCGTGGTGGATCTGATTGCGACCAAAACCGGAAAACGCGTGATGGAAGAAGTGCATACTGAACGCAAAAAGTTTAAATTATTTCAGCATCCGGCATTTGCAGTTCCGGTGATTGTGGTGATTGCAGCAGTTGTTGTGGTGGGAATTGGTTCCATTTCTTCCATGCCAATTTTGCAGTCGAAAAATTTATCTAAGATGATCACCGTTGAGTCGGCTGATATCAAAGACTATGATGTCCAGATTGAGGATGTTCCACTGATGGATAAGGCGACAGCAACCTTGTTATCACAGCGCAAAATGGGTGGTTTGACCGATCTGGTTTCCCAATTTTCCGTGGATAACAACAATCAGAATAACATTGATGGCGAACCGATTCGCGTTGCACCGTTGAAATACAATGACTTTTTCAAGTGGTTTGTAAACCGGAAAGAGGGTATTGTCGGCTACATTACCATTGATATGACGACACAGAATACTCAGATGGTGCGTGTGAAGAATGGTATCAAATATTCTAATTCGGCGTATTTCAATGATAATCTGACCCGTCATCTGCGCTTTGCCGCACCGACAAAGATTTTAGGCGAGAGCGTTTTTGAACTGGATGAAAATGAGCATCCGTACTGGATCACTGCATATTACACATTTAAGGCTGGTTGGTTCGGCGGTAAGGATGTTGCTGGTGTTCTGATCTGTGATGCTGTAACTGGTAAGGTGCAGGATTGTCCGATCGGTGAGATTCCAGACTGGGTAGATCGTGTTTATCCGGCTGAGCTGATTTTAGAGCAGTATGACTATTACGGTGCATATCAGAAGGGCTACTGGAATAGCTTAATCAATCAAATTGGCGTGGTTCAGACTTCCCGTGGTTATAACTATATTGCGATTGGCAACGATATTTATGTGTATTCCGGTGTTACTTCCATTGCGGAGGATCAGTCGAATATCGGATTTATTTTTGTAAATCAGCGTACCAAAGAAACAGTTCAGTACACGGTTGCTGGAGCAGAGGAATATTCTGCTGCGGCAAGTGCAGAAGGTCAGGTGCAGCATCTGGGGTATAAGGCTACCTTTCCACTGCTGGTCAGCCTACATGGAGAGCCAACCTATTATATGGCACTGAAAGATGATGCTGGTCTGGTTAAAATGTATGGTCTTGTCAATGTTGAGAAGTATCAATATGTTGCGGTACAACCGACACTGGAAAAATGTATTGCGGAATATATGAAGTTGCTTGATCTGGAAGGTGAGGAGCTGGGCGAGGAGAATTTGGAAGATGCTACTGTTTCAACTGGTACAATAACAGATATCCGTACGGTTATGTTGGACGGCACCACCTGGTATTATCTCCAACTGGATGATTCCACCCGCTATTATAAAGCATCGGTGTCGGAATTTGAAGATCTGGTGCTGGCGGATGTTGGTGACAAAGCAACCATTACCTATTTCCCAGGCATGAATGAATTTATTCATCTGGAAGCATTCGAACTAAAGTTTTAAAATTTAAGATTGGTTAAACGGATAGGCATTGTATGCTTATCCGTTTTTGTTTCAGGTTAATTTAATTGACCGCAAAGCAGATTGATGCATAACTGCGCCAGATGAATTTCATCTTCTTTTGGTGCTTTTTTACTGCCATCATTTAAGATCAGCATGGCCCCTGTGACATCCGAATCTTCCAAAATTGGAAAAACGCAGAATGCCTGGTAAGCGGTGCCTTCGATTGCGGTGAGAGGTTTTTGGGTTTGAAGATACGGTTTTCGTTCGGATAAGATCTGTTCGATTTCGGGTGTAATGCGTCTGCCTTCAAGTTCTTTTTTAGGGACGCCTGCACTGACGGTGATGTGGTCTTTATCACAGACGGCAAGCACCATGCCTGTCATGCGCTGTAAAGTTTGGATGTAGTATCCAGCCAGTTCTCTGATTTCACCGACAGGTGAATATTTTTTGAAGATAACCTCTCCTTCGGATGAAGTGAAAATTTCCAATGGTTCGCCGTCGTGAAAACGCAGGGTGCGACGAATTTCTTTTGGGATGACAACTCTGCCAAGGTCGTCGATTCTTCTGACAATTCCGGTTGCTTTCATGGATAAGTCCTCCTATATGGGAAATATTTTCTTTCGATAATGTTATTATTTGCACAGTTTTCCAAAATATGCTGAAACAAATAAAACTTAATTTGCAGTTTGCGTGACCTTGATCCGTATATTTGATGTTTCCAGTCAAAGACAGAATACTGCAGTGATTTCATATCGGCTGGCAGGTGCTATTGGAAGTGATAAATGTGAATTTGTTCAATGAATAAAGTTAAGGCGGCAAGAAAATAAATTCCTTACCGCCTTTTGGATTATGGATATCGTTAGATTATGATCAATTCTATTGGATAAATATTGATGTCATAGAATGAAACAACGCGCTTCATATTATAAAAATGATTCTACAATATATATGCGATTCTGATGGTTATCCCAAAATAGGATGATTTCGCTGTTGTCATCTTGGGATTGATACCAATAGGTGCATTGTGTGTAGTTTGGGCGTTGTTCCAAAGGAACATGGATTGCATCCAGCCAATCCTCCGTCGCTTCGGAATAACTGTCATGAAATATGGTATTTTGTTGGGAGGATTGCCACACAAACATTTTGCTGATGGGTTCTGCTTCCTTGTAAGAAAATACATGATAGCGTATTCCATCACCATGAAAACTGGGTTCGTCGTTTTGATGATAAATTTCAGCATAATGCGCATCAGATGGGATGGAAAAACTCCAATTTGCTTTGAGCGTTGTGGAATAATCTGAAAGATGTTTCCAGCCAATGACTGCTCCGATCAAGATAATTGCAAGGATTATGATGCTGACGGATAAACCAATCAGTACATTTTTCTTTTTCATGTTATTTCCCCTTTTTATATTCTAAAATATCACCTGGTTGACAATCCAATGCTTCACATAGCTTAATTAGCGTTGAAATTTTCAGTGCTTTTGCTTTGCCGTTTTTCAAAATAGATACATTTGTTATTGTGATTCCAACACGCTCTGCAAGCTCAGTTACACTCATTTTTCTTTTTGCCAGCATGACATCGATGTTAAAAATGATTTCTCCCTCCATTGCCACCTCCTTATATTGTCCAATCGCTTTGTTCTTGCAATTCTGTTGCCTTATAAACCAGATGAGATAAAACAGCAGAAACAACTGCAATTGCAACACCTGCAAATACAACGATAAAAGAGGCGAGTACAACACTTGGATGACTTAGATTTCGTAAAAGAAAAACAATATTTCCAATAAAAAAGAATCCAGCATCAAATGCAGATAAGCCAGAGATCCATTTGAGTAATTTTGCATTCGAGTTGCAAAAAGATTGATCACGACCAATGTTACCTGCTATATTCCATCCTAGAATAACGACAGTAAAACAAGGAATGCCTGATACCCACAGAAAAATAAGCCATGGCCAAAAGCGATTTGAAAATTCAGGGTATTGTGTTTTTAAACTGAGTCCATATATTGGAATAACCATTATATAAATAATTAGTCCGCAAATTCCAATACCGAAAAGAATGCATTTTAGCCATTTTGAAAGAGTCTTTTGTTCCATACAATCATCTCCCCTAGATTTGATGATTTCAGTATAACACATGTTTATCTAAAAGTCAACAACTTTTTTTCGTAATACGATAAATTATTGTTGTTCAAAATGCTATGTAATCTGTGTGGTTTTTGTCGAAATGGGGAAAATCCTTTACAATAATGCAATCAATCTCACCAGCTTTGAACGCATCAATCATTCGTGTAAAATCCGGGCGGTCAAAGCTAGTTCTGGCTTATTTGGACAGATTGTTTGATAGAATGATCTGATAAAACCCGAAAGAGGTGATACCATGTTAATACGAACGGAAGGCGCCGTAAGGAAAGCGGAAAGTATAGTCCGTAAATATGAAACGAGAAATGCCGACCAGCTTGCAAGGGAGTTGGGGCTGATTGTTGTTCCATACAATTTTGTAAAGCAGAAGGGCGTCCACAAGGTTATTGAGCGCAACCGATATATTTTCATAAAAGCAGACTTACACCCTGTCATGCACTGCATTGTGCTGTTGCATGAGATCGGTCACGATTCCTTGCATCGAACAGAAGCGATAAAAGCCGGTGGTTTTCAGGAATTCAATATCTTTGATATGCGAGATCACCGTATGGAGTATGAACCCAATATGTTCGCAGCGCAGATTGTAAGGGCTATGGAGTCTGACATAAACCTTGTTGCGCTGAAGATTGCGGAACTGAACAGATGGGGATATTCTTTCCGGGAGCAGGAACATCGAAGTGACTTTCTGATAAAAAAGTCCGACTTCTGCATCCAACGGGTTCTCGTCCTGCTCCAGTTCACTCTCCAAAGCAGCGATTCGTTCCTCGGTCAGGGACCGCTCTAATTCTTCATCGTAAAGATCGGCATCATCGTCCTCCGGCCAATCGGCAAAGTCAAGGATGGATTCTT
>JAHHTP010000038.1 GCA_020024615.1 Oscillospiraceae bacterium | reverse complement strand
CCGGAAATAGGCCATCTTGTTCAGGTAATTGATGAATTGGTAGCTTCCAACAAGCGCTTGTGATTTAAAATTAACACTTCATCTTCTGCTGAAGGAAGGTGAAGTGTTTTGATGTTTAAAGCCGCATAAATATTGTATTTATGCGGCTGATAGAATTATAATGAGCTGGAATATTTCTTTTGCTATTAGAAAAGGGGGTTAGTGTCTTGGATTTTTCTTTACTTTTTCGCAAGCCTGTAAAAGCTGTGCCGTGATATCACAATGAAAACGGGAACTATACATATCAGTATAAACATTAATCTGAGATGGACGCAGAACCACATATTTGGAAGGCAATGTATTTAAAACAATTGCAATGACATCATTGAGGCAACGAGAGCATGGGCAGACACCAAGCATTTGCATATATTTTCCTGCTTTTTCTCTAGTCAACAGTTCCATAATATTAACTAAGATAGGTTCATCCGATATATCGCTTTTAGATGCATCAGGAATATCTGTAGTTACTTCGTCAGTAGGTGTTTCATCAGCAGGTACTTCGCTGGTGTCTTCTTCGACAGAAGTTTCATCATGATTAGGCTCAAGTTCAACGGATTCGTTTTCGGCAGTGAATGTTTCCGATTCAGCAGGCATTTCAGATCTGCCATGAATTTCAAGCTCTGATACAGACATTGGCTGAGATGAAACAGTCTTCTCAACATGTGTCATTTCTTCAACAGCCGCTTTTTCTTCTTCAGCAAGTGCATCACTTAGAGCATCACGGATTTGCGATGAAATTTCAGCATCTGCATTCAGTGCAGTGATAATTGGTGGAGTACGCGATGCAGAAGTTTCCGGTGCGGGAGTATCCGCAGGAGGCGTGTCCATAACAGGAGTATTCGTAGCAGGCAGCTCTGTTTGAACAGATTCGTCAGAAGCTGTAGTATTGTTTTTCCGCAGCAAGTTCATGACATGCGCGGTTTTATTGGTGTTAGAATTGGCTTTAGATGACATAGATTTACTCCTTTCGTATAATGTATGGCTTAAAATACCAGACTGATGATTTTAATGCTGCATAGACTTATGTTTTTCAATTTCATTTACAATTTCACCGAAGTCAATAGCTGGTTTGGATTTTGGACGGTAGGTCAGTACACTCTGACCATGAGCCGGTGCAGTTGCAACATCGACACTGCGGCGGATTTTAGTTGAAAACACCTGTGTTTCCATCTGCTGTGCAACCTCGGTTGCCATGTCAAGAACATCACGATGCAGACGCAGGCGGTTGTTAAATTGGTTAAGCAAAATTCCCAGGACTCTAAGATTTGGATTATAGGATGTACGGATGGTTTCGTAGGTATCCCTTAATTGAGAAAGTCCCACCAGACTCAAGATTTCCGGTTCCATTGGGATTATCAGTCCAGCAGAGGCAACATAAGCATTGATGGTGAGGATATTTAGAGCCGGGGGCGTGTCAATAATGATAAAATCATATTGATCCTCTATCTGTTGAATCTGCTCTGACAGCATAAACTCACGGCGTGGAGCGGTAAACTCTACCTCAGCCGCAGAGAGAAGAATATCAGAGGTAATCACATCACCATACATAGTGCTTGAGATGGAATCAGAAATGGAATGCGCTCGAGTTAGTACATCATACATCGTAAATCCAACGCCAATCTCCAGCCCAAGAGAAAAGCCCAGATTGCCCTGCGGATCTAGGTCAATACCCAGCACACGTGCGCCATGCTGATGCAGTCCAGCGATCAATGCAGCTGCTGTGGTGGTCTTGCCGACACCACCTTTCTGATTGGTAATTGTAATGATATAAGCCAAAGAAAATTCCCCCTTATGAAAAAAATATAGAATTACCACTTATTTTATTATACACTATGTCGAAGAAAAAAGAAAGAGGAATAGTTCATTAATCCAGTTAAAATTCTTTGAAAAATCAATGTTTTAATGAAGAAGGGAGTATGCAATATGGCATCAATCAATGGACTTATGGGTCGTGGCTCTAGTAGCATTTATGGAAACAAAAATATTATCTCTGGTCTTGCATCCGGTATGGATACTGAAAGCATGATTGAAAATGCGGTATCCGGTTATAAATTGAAATTAAGCATGTTGCAGCAGCAGCGTACAAAAATCGAATGGCAGCAGACTGCCTATCGCAGCATCATTGATAAAATGGTAGCTTTTAGTCGTAAGTATACCTCTTACGACTCCGGAACAAACCTATTGAGTTCAAATTTCTTTAATAGTGCCGTTAAGGTAATCAGCCAGGGTGCAAATGCGGATAAAGTTTCGGCTTCTGGTCATACCTCCAGTGATATCCAGATTAACAGTGTGCAACAGTTAGCAACATCAGCAAAATATTCTGTTGATGCAGGAAATATGTCACCCAGCAATGTGGGAGATAGTTCTTTTGATATTAAAGAGAAAACAGATAAAGGCACTTTAAAAGGTACACTTACACTGAAATATGGCGGTCAGAAAGTGGATATCGCATTTGACGATACTATGATCTTTAAGGATAGAGATGGTAAAAGTGCAGCAGATCTCATGGCTGAAGAAATCAATAAACAGTTGGGAGATAAAGAAATTACTCTGGATGGCGGTAAAACAGTAAAAGCAAGTGATCGCATTGAAGTAAAAGTAGAGAATGGTGTGATTAAATTTACAGAGAAAGGTACTGCAAGTAACGGAGTATCGATTGATTCTGCCAGTGGTAATTTGAAAGAAAAATTGGGATTAGAATTGAAGGATGACAAAAAAACTGAAGAGTTTACTTTCCCAACGGATAAGCCTTTGTTTGAAACAACTACAATGGTTGAGCGTTTGCATGACAAAGGATTTACCATTACCTTAGACGGTACTACCAAAACAATCTACGGTCCAGATGCAAAAGAATTAGGAGACAGCTGGGATGCTTCAACATATATTGAAAAATTGCAGAGCAAAATTGATGAAGCGTTCGGTAAGGGAAAACTGACCGTAAGCAATGTATCAGATAAGAAAAGTGATGGAAAAAGCATCCAACTTAAATTTGAAGCAACTAATAAAAGCAGTAAATTCTCAGTAACTTCCTCTGTTGGAAAAGAGATTGGAATGGAATTCGGTATTACAAGTTTTGCAAATACTTCGAAAAACTTGGGTTCGCTGCTTCCGAAGGGGGATTGGGATTCTTGGCGTATTCAGGTAAACGAGAGCGATGTAACGCCTGATGCTAAGGATGCAGCAATAGGTGTTGACAAAGACGGTAATAAAGTAAAAAAAGGTACGGATGATAAGTGGTATCGGGTTGATGACAATGGTAATGAACTGTGTGATTTCCAGATAAATGGAAAATCGGTTGGTACATTTTCTAAAGACAGTACGCTTGGCGATGTTATGAGAGCAATCAATAGCAGTGAAAATTCGGATGTCACTGTTGCCTATTCAGAATTTACTGGAAAATTTACCTTTACTGCAAAACAAAGCGGTGCGGATGGAAAGATTGATATCGCCGCAGGTGGTTTGGCAGCAGCTATGTTTGGAGAATGTAACAGCAGTACTGCCACTACTGATACGGGTTATACTAAAGGACAGAATGCAAAATTTACTGTTACTGTTAATGGCGAAGCTTCTACTGAAGTAGTAGAAAAAAGCAGTAATTCCTTTAGTATTGATGGCTTAAATATTACCCTAAAGGGAACATTTGATGATAAATCAGAACCTGTAACCTTCAAAAAAGAGTCGGATCCTGATAAGGTTATCAATGTTGTGAAAGAACTGGTTGCTGACTACAACGCTATGGCAGAGGAAATCAAAAAAGCATACTCTACCATTCCTTTAAAACAAACAAATGGTAAACCATATGAGCCGTTAACCGATAAAGATTTAGAAGGAATGTCTGAATCGGCAATTAAAGCATATGAGGAAAAAGCAAAAACTGGTTTGCTATTTGCAGATCGTGACCTAAATAATTTGTATGATGGACTGCAGCAGGCTTTGGGTGTGCTCGGTGTCAGCGGTAATGATGTGAACAAGATTGGTTTAACCACTTCTTTTAAAGATGGCATTACCACCATTTCACTGGATGAAACAAAGTTGCGTGCGGCATTGGAGCAGGATCCAGATAAGGTAAAAGATATTTTCACCAGATCGACTGCTAATGGTGCTTCTTCGGATGGATTGATGCAGAGTCTGAAAACACAACTGGATAAGTATGCTGGTACAATGGGTGCGGTAAAAGGTGTCCTGATTGAAAAAGCTGGTTCTACTTCTGCTCCGACTTCGGTTTTCAACAACGCCTTGCAGAAAAAATTGGATGCACTGGAAAAAGAAACCTCGCGTTGGCAGAAAAAACTTTCTAGTCAAGTTGATTACTATAATAAGAAATTTACCCACTTGGAGATGCTTGTTGCAGAGATGAATAATCAAAGCTCGGCATTGATGGGTTTAATGGGTGGCGGCGGATTTTAATGAATTGGCGGTGTATAGATAATGTATGAAAAGAATATCCAGAACTATAAGACGCAGTCTGTCAGTACAATGACACAGGAAGAATTGCTGCTTTTGCTGTACGATGAGTTGATCAAGAGGCTGACACAAGCAGAACTGGCACTGGATAAACAACAGTTTACTTTTTATGAAGATTCAGTGCAACGCGGAATGGATATTATAACATATCTTGATGATACATTAGATAAAACATTTTCGATTAGCCATGAGTTGGCTCGTTTATATGAATATTTTATTTATGAGCTAGGGCGTGCTAAAATCGGCCGTCACAAAGAGCCATTAAGTCATGTAAAAGAAAAGGTAATGGAATTGCGTGATGCTTTCCGTATTGCCGAAAAAAATGTTGATTCTGAAAATAAGTGAGATATGGAACAGGAAAAATTATTAGAAATATATGTGCTGGTTCGTCGAATGTATAATCTATTAGGCGAGATTCTAGATCATTCTGTTCAGATATCTGAAGCGATAGACCGGAATGATCAGATTACGATTCAAATGCTTCTGTCTATGCGCAGAGAGCCAATTTTGGAACTTGCAAAAACAAAAGAATGTATACAGCAGCGACTGGATGCATTTTCACCACAATGTGCAGCAGAGTTCCGTCGTTTATTAAATGGCGGTGCAGCTGAGGAAGAAGGGGAAAAAAGATTTGCCGCTCAGGTTGCATCGAATATGCGTCTGGGCGAGCGAGTACGGCTCTTAGATCAGCAGCTTAGCCAGAAAATTGCGCGGGATAAATCTGTTTATTCTGCGCAGTAAGGGATATAAAAATTGTTTTCCTCTAAATGAGAATCATATAGAGAAGTGTCTATATTTTAGCAAGATATTTATTTTAGAAAAATAGGATATACAGGAGAAAAAATGCCCACAATAAAAATAGATAATGTAACCAAATATTATCCTGTAGGAAAAAAGTGGTTTCAACGGAAACCACAGCAGTTTGAGATTGGCGTGAAGGATGTAAATCTAACCATTGATCAGGGTGAGTTTGTTTTTGTCATCGGAAGTAGCGGCGCAGGTATTAGTACGCTGTTGCAGCTGATCGCTGGACAAATTAAGCCGACTGAAGGAAATATACTGCTCAATGGAATATCTATGCATAAATCCGGATTTTTGAGTCGAGAGCGTTTTCCGCTTTTCATCGGCTATGTTCCACAGTATTATTCTTTGGATGACCATATTACAATTCGGCAGAATCTGGAAATAACCGCCAAAGCTGGTGCAAAGAAATTTGGAGACAGAAATCATTACAAGCAGCGTATTAAAAAAGTTCTGGGGCTGGTTGGACTACCAGGTACAGATGGATTATCTCCACTTGACTTGTCAGAAACACAGCGTCGTAGAATAGAACTAGCTCGCGCTCTTATCAATAGTCCGCCGATTTTGATTTTGGATGAAATTACCGATAGTTTAGATGCGGACAGTATGTGGGATGTTTTTTTGCTTCTAAGTGAGTTGAACCGCAAGGGGACAACGATTATTATGTCAACCCACAATAGTGACTATGTGAATATGCTTCGTCATAGAGTAATTACATTGGTGCATGGTCAGGTTTATAGTGATGAAGATAAAGGGAGATACGGGGAATTTACTTCCCCGTTAATTCCGCATAAAAAAGGGGAGCGTTTTGCTTCTTTGCTAAAAAAAGAAAGACTAACATCATCGTCATCAAAACAAGAAGCGCAAAAATAACCAGATCGTTCATTACCTAGTAAGGAGATCAATAGAAAAATTGGATAAGAAAAAAATTATAATCGGAGTAGTAGCCTTTGTAGTTGGTGTGGTTGCGGCTGGTATTACAGTTGTTGTGATGCAATTTTCAACAAAATCGCCTGACAAGAATATGGGCTATACTGTGTCTGCTCCAGTTCTGTATGAGTTGGATGGATCATCGGTCAAAGCATTCCCAGTAGGGGAGAACGCTGATGTTTCGATTGAGTTTTCTGAAAGAAAGAAAATCAATGCCGAAAGTAAGCTGGGTAAAGAAAATGAAGAAGGTGAGGAGAGTTCCTCAAAGTCTGCTGTCAGCACAATTGCTAAAACTTATTACTATGCTCAAGTTCCAGATTTAGCGGCCAGTGTTGCAGCATATGCAAATATGCTGACAGATGAGGATTCTGGTTTTGTGCCGGTTGACGAAGAAAACTTTAAAATCGAACTTCCGAATTTTACGAATCCCATTGGCAGTGTTCGGCTAGTAAGACCCATTGAGCATGAAGGAGAAAATCCAAGTAATCTTCTTTTTACAATGGAAATGAACTGGCAAGAAGATCAACTGGATGTCACATTGGCGCAGAAAGAAGGCCATATTGCTAAAAAGAGCGAGAAGGAGACACCGCAGTCCCCTTCTATGACCTATACACAGGCGGTGGATTACTTTTATAGCCTTAATCCTTCCGAGTTGGGGCTCAATGGAAAGTCCATGCAAGAGTATGATGTTTTCGTATTGGATGGTGCAGTGCTGGTTGGCTCGTCGCCTTGTATGCGTGTTAATGTCTATCAGACAGATCCGCAGACCAATACCAATGAGATTGTTGGAACCTACCTATTTTCTGGTGCAGATCGGTTGGTGTATCAAATTGGTAAGGGAAACCAGATTATGCTGGTAAAATAATGTAAAAAGAGCTATTCTACAAGAAGAATCCACAGAAATATTTTGCCCCTATTTTAAATAGGGGCCGTTTTTCATGTGTGTATAAAAAATAACCCCTGTTCATATTATAAACTTTAGAACAGGGGTTGTTGTTATATGTCATTATTTTCAGGCAGATGGTGCTCAAACATATCATCCAGCAGGTTTAGCAATTCATTTGCGGAAGATTGTTCTACGATGGATTCCTGATTTGCTGCAATCGTTTCTATCAGTTCGCTACGCAGAATTGGAATTTCTATGGGAGCATCAATTGCCAGACGGACACGCCCGCCTTCAATAGATGTAACCGTAATAGTGATATTGTCACCGATTTTAAGCGACTCGCCGGGTTTTCTCTGCAAAATCAGCACGAGGCATCCTCCTTTCGGTTTGTAAACTCCGAAAGAGGATGGCGTATGCGGTAGGTATCGGATTCCAAAATCACCTGATATGCTGTTCTGGTATCCGGATTGAGCGCAATAGGACTTTTCATGTTAACGGTGCTATCAGAAACTGGGCGTTTCATGGCACACAAAACATAAAAGCAGAGATCCTCATCCCGTTCTACATGCAGTGCCTTGCGTTCAGATACTTGTAGGACAGGTGTATAGGATGGATCAAGCGAAAATGGGTTCATCAGAATGAAGGAGAGAGCAGGTGTTTCCACACTTTGTAAACATAACAGACTTTCCTCACTTTCTGCGATTGGAAGAAGAAGAAAGGCGTGTTCGTCTTCAAAGCTGGGCAGTCCCTTTGGAAAGGTGATGATATCACTTTCTTCATAGTCGATTGGACCGAAAAGTCTTGTGTTGAGTTTCAAAGTATGCCTCCTCATCAAGCCATTGTGTCAATCGGTTCGTAATCTGGGTCAGCAGAGGGTGGAACATAAATAAAACCGCCAATATAGGTGATCTCCACATCAGGCTGTTGCGTGACAGAAATTTCAATGGTGCCTGGAGTATACTTAAATTCTGTCGGAGTAAGACGCCAGTCGAAACTAGCCTTATCCATTTCAAAACTGATGTTTAGTTCAGCAGTATCCAGTGCTGTGTTCGAATTAATCGCTGCTGATGTGGTGGACGGTATATTGTGTGATTGTGTCCCTGCTGAAAGCAGTGCAGCTATGTCATGATCAAGTTTTGCTTTGAAAAGCAGCTGTCCCTGTTCAGAACAGGATGCAGTTGCTTGGCAGGTGATCAGCCTGTTGTTGTATCCCATGTTTTGCTTAGCTGGATGAACTTTGACTGGTGCGGCAGAATGTCGCAATTCAAATTTATCCATATTAATCGGAATTGGTTTACTGCGTATATGCAGTCCATCTTGATCCCTTGAAATTTTCATATCGGTGGTTCCGCGGGTATATTCTAGTTTAGCATGAGAAATTTCCATTTTAATCTCAATCGGAACGCGTTTTATTTCAATAAGAGGATCCATAGTCAATGCCCCCTTTTGTGTCTGTATTTTGTATTTATCTATTCATGTAATCCATTAAACTTTGAGAAAGAATGTTGTTGCCTACTTTCAGTGCAGCATTATAGCAGTAACTTGCCCAAGAATAGGCGGTAATTGCATCCGCAGGATCCACATTTTCCAATTCGACAATCTGTTCCTGTAAAGAGTGAGAATTGCCTTCTAACAGTTTTTGGTTGTTTTTTAAGAATGCTGTTCTGGCATCTAGTTCGGTGTGTTTATCACTAAGTTTTGAGTATGCTTCGTCAAATTTTTTCGATAACCGTTCAAATTCTTCTTTGACCTGTTCATTCTTGAAGGATCCGTTTGTATTTACTTCGTTTTGTAAAATGTTTCCCATGCGTTTGACAATGGAAACGATATTTTTAGGGTCTCCATCTTTATCCACACCATAACCTAAAAAGGTTGTTCCCTGTAATGCAGCATTGAAAGCACTTGATTGATTTAGCTTATCGCCATCTTCTTTCAGACCTAAACCAATGTCAACATATTTACTTTCTTTTTCAGTCAGATATTTCAGGGCTTCAATATCTTTTGGATCTGTGGAGTTGACATCAATGCCACGAAAGGTCAGCTTATCACCTTCCATTTTAAATGGTGGATTGAGTCCGTCTGCACCAGCAAAGACAAAGTTTTCGCCAAATTTCGTGTTCATGGTCTGCACAATACCATCTGCAAGCTGTGAAAGCTGCTGTCCCAATGCATTCAGACCAGAAGCGGTCGGATCGTTTTTGGCACGCAGGATAGCATCCTTTGCTAATTTTACATCATCTCCAACACGGTTGAGCGCATCCCATGCGATTTCATATTTACGCACAGTCGATTGTCCTACCTCATGCTGACTATCCAACTGCAAAAGTGAAGTGCGCATCTGAAAAGAACGGGACACAGCTGCTGGATCATCTGCAAAAGAACTAAAGCGTTTGCCAGTCAATACTGTGTTAATAGAGTGATTTAAAGTGTTGGTGGAGTTCATCAGATTATATCGATAACTTTTCAACAAACCATTTGTTGTAGAACGAATCATATTATCCTCCTATCAGGTCAAAGTACCTGTACCGTTAATTAATTTATCTAAAATGGAATCCAATGTTGTCATAAGACGACAAGCAGCATTATATGATTTAGAATACTGCATCAGGTTCATAGCTTCATCATTTAAGTCTACGCTAGATACAGAATCTCGGTTGGTATCAAGACTTACAGCGCGTGAATGATATGTATTCAGCATAGTAGATGTAGTCATCATATCATTACCCAGAACATTACCCATATTGGTCCACATATCATTGAATGAGCCGTTGAACATCGGTTTGGTACTACCGTCTGGGGTATAGTCCATTTTTGTGTTCATCAGGACAATCATATGAGCAATATTGGAACTGTCGGTGCTACCAATTTCCTGACCGGTCGGTCTTGTAAAGGAGTTGGTGATGGCCGGTCCTTTTGTCCATGTAGCTGAAATACAGATATTCGATGCATTGATATCCTTTGGGTTATCTGCATTGTTTTCGCTACTAAATAACGGATTGCCAATATGATGAGCACCTTGATCCTTTAGAAATTTTTTCATCTCATCAGGTGTCTTGGCATCTGCATCTTGTTTGGTAAGAATGATCTGACCGCCTTTATCCAAGTAGTTGCCTTGGTTATCTTTCGTAACAACTACATTTCCATCTTTATCTAGATAATCACCTTTTTCATTTTTAACAAAGCCTTGGTTGGCATCATTAAAGGTATTCGCAAATTGTTTTGCTAGAAGATCCAAAGATTTTTTATAATATGCAATACCGCGTTTCTCAGACGCTGGCTGGGAAAATTCACCAGCTTTTGTGAGGAATTCACGCTGAGACTGAATAGCGCCAAATAAATCATTATCTGCTAGCTGTACTTCTGTGCTTCCGACTTGAATATTTCCATCAGAATCCGTCAGTTGACCCAGAAAAACAGTCAGATCTGTGTTATCTACTTGTGTACCACCTGGTCCTGGAATTTGATCTGGGACGGAAATCTGCGTTCCATACACGCCATCAATTAAAGTAGAGGTGTCTGTTTTTATGTTAGGGTCTGGATTTGCGCCTCCAAGTTTAATGGTAAGTTTCTCCACCTTATTTCCACCACCGACATCTTCCATCGAGTAGGATACATCGATTTGCATATAAGTGGAAAGTTCATCGATCAATACATTTCGTTCATCACGAAGTTCCAGTGCAGGATCTCCATGCAGTTCAGCTTTCTGGATTTCAACATTCATATCACGGATGTTATTAAGAATCGTATTAACCTTTTCAATATCTTGTTTAAATTGTGTTTGCGCATTTTTTTCTGCCGACTCCAACTGGGAAGCATAGGTGTTAAACATTTTTACCAGTGCTTCCGCAGAAGAACGCACTTGAATATCATATTCTGCTTTACCAGTATGGTCATTTAAATTCTGTAATTGTTTATAAAAATCACTGAGCTGATTACCCAGAATACCAAATCCTTCTTTACCATCGCCTACTTCATCCAGAATACGCTGAAGGTCTTTGAGTGCAGATAATTTAGAATCCATTGCGCCCACACCAGACATTTCACCACGGTAGCGGATGTCCAGGTAAGGGTCACGCAACTGAGAAACGCCTTTGCAAAGCACACCATTTCCAACACGCACGCTAGTTGAAGAATAATAACGGTCACTACCCCCTGCATAAAAACTGCTTTGAATCAATTTTTGTCTGGTATAGCCAGGGGTGTTAATATTACCAATATTGTTTCCGGTTACACTCAAACCAGCCTGAGCAGCATAAATGCCCAGTCTTGCCTGAGTAAAGGAACCAAATGTACCAATGCTCATAGAATACTCCTTATGTTATAAATTATTAAGTTACTTAAGCTCGAAAATCGGTTTTCATTGCTGACGGAAGTTGCGGCGTTTTTTCTTGATAACCTGGACCTTCTGAAGACTGATCACTATCACTGATGATTTTATCAATCACATGAAGATTGCATTCCAATGTGTTGCGGGCAACTTCAGAGCTACAACGATAAATTTGATATTGATTTTGTAATTTCTCCACTGTGTTTTTGGCATCAAGCCGTTTTTCAGGAGGATATTTTTCTGGCAAAGAGGAAAGCGGAACATCAGTCAGTTCGGTTGCACGCAGCAGTAAGGTCTGCTTCTGTTCCAGTCCTCTGAAAGTCATTGAGGAAGCCTGTTCCTGTTTCATGACCTTATCCAATGCTATCAAATCATTTTTCTGAACTGCGCTGATTTTGGCGTTTGCAAGTTCGGAAAGGTGTGACAATTCGACACGCATCTGTTCCAATAACAGCAGGTAATCATCAAACGGATTGTTCATCTATTATTCCTCCAGTTGAAAAAGAAGACATTTGGCAATTTTTGCAGGATCAGGATGATACTCTCCACAGGCAACAGCTTGGCGAAGATCCTGGATTTTGCCGGTTGTGGTAGTTGTTCGGATATCCTGAGACAGACGGCTAACCATCTCTTTCTGAAAATGATTCTGGGCATCTGCTTGTGAAGAAATTGCAACAGAATCAAATTTTGAATTTATACCTGTAGTTGCAGTAAAATGTTGTTGCTGCTTCGGTTGATATGTTTTAGAAATCGAAGCGGAATGAATGATATCAAAAATTGGCGTATTCAGCATGATTACGCACTTCCTTTCAAAGATAAAATGAAAAATTTTATTTCTATACATTCATCGACAGGATTTTAAAAAAAATAAGCAGGAATAGGCAAAAAG
>JAHHTP010000037.1 GCA_020024615.1 Oscillospiraceae bacterium | reverse complement strand
CCGACAAGGGGAGCCATTTTACTCCTGTATCTTTCGATACGGGAGTTTTTGTTTTATGAATGTTAAATTTTGTCTGGGCTTTGTCTACGCCTTGTCAAATTTTAAAAAATATGCTATACTAATTATAGAATATAAAAAAGCAATGATCGGATAGAGTAATCCATATAAAAGATCGACAGAGAGTGTATGTCGCTGGCTGAAAGCATACGCAGAATCTTTTTGGATGAAAGTGCATCCATGAGCTGAAAGCGTGAAAGTTGCAGTAGCGTTTTCCGTATGCGTCGCGTTACGGCGGAATGAGCGGCATTTTTATTTGCCGGAAAAAAAGTGGAACCGCGAGTTTGATAACTTCGCCTTTTTTGTCAAATTATTTGATTTGTCAGAAAGGGCGTTTTTTATTTTGATAGGAGGAGTTTATGTCAGGCATCAAAAAAGAGAAATTCTTTCGAGTTGTCAAAGAAGATGTCAAATCTATTCGGGAGCGTGATCCAGCTGCTCGAAGTAATATAGAAGTATTTTTTCTGTATGCAGGACTTCATGCTGTGATTTGGTATCGAATCGCACATCGATTTTATCAAAGAAAACACTATTTTATTGCGCGCTGGATTTCACAGCACGCACGACACAGAACCGGGATTGAGATTCATCCGGGTGCGACAATTGGAAAAGGGCTGTTTATTGACCATGGCAGCGGCGTTGTGATCGGTGAAACTGCTGAAATCGGCGATAACTGCACCATTTATCATGGTGTTACATTAGGCGGTACGGGTAAAGATGTGGGAAAGCGACATCCAACACTGCTTAATAATGTTATGGTTGGCGCAGGTGCTAAAATTTTAGGACCATTAACCATCGGTAATAATGTTCGTGTGGCTGCTGGTTCGGTTGTTCTGGAAGATCTTCCAGATAACTGTACTGCAGTCGGAATTCCTGCCAAGGTTGTCCGTAAGGATGGTCAGAAGGTGGTTGAATCCCTTGACCAGATTCATGTATGTGACCCGATTTCTGAAGAATTGGCGGCTTTATACACTCATTATCAAGAGATTGCGCATGAACTGGAGGATATGCGAACACATAGCAGTTTAAATGATAGTCAATTATAAATAAAAAAGGAAAGGTAGTTTTGATATGAAATTATATAATTCTTTAACCCATACCAAGGACGAATTTGTTACCCATGAACCGGGCAAGGTTACCATGTATACCTGTGGACCGACTGTATACCATTTTGCGCATATCGGTAATTTGCGCAGCTATATCATGGAGGATATTCTGGAGAAATATCTGGTTTATTCCGGTTATGATGTAAAACGTGCTATGAATATCACCGATGTTGGTCATCTGACTTCTGATGCGGATTCTGGAGAGGATAAGATGCTTAAAGGCGCAAAGCGAGAACATAAAACAGTAATGGAGATTGCGCAGTTCTATACTGATGCCTTTTTTGCTGATTGTGAAAAATTGAACATCAAAAAGCCGGAAATTGTGGTTCCAGCAACTTCCTATATTGATCATTTTATAGAAATGGTTGTCACACTACTGGAAAAAGGTTATGCATATGAAGCTGGCGGCAATATCTATTTCGATACTTCTAAGTTGGATGAATACTATGTATTTAATAAACACAACGAGGAAGATCTAGTTGTTGGTGTTCGGGAAGGCGTTGAAGAGGATAATAATAAGCGCAATAAAGCAGATTTTGTTTTGTGGTTTACCAAATCCAAGTTTGATGATCAGGAATTGAAATGGGATTCTCCGTGGGGAGTGGGATATCCGGGCTGGCATATCGAATGTTCTGCTATTTCCACCCATGCTTTAGGAGAGTATCTGGATATTCACTGCGGTGGTATTGACAATGCGTTTCCACATCACACCAACGAAATCGCACAGTCTGAAGCGTATTTAGGTCATCCGTGGTGCAGCCAGTGGTTCCATGTTCTGCATTTGAATACCAATGATGGTAAGATGTCCAAATCCAAAGGCGAATTTTTAACAGTATCGCTGCTGGAATCCAAAGGTTATGATCCGCTGGTATATCGCTTCTTCTGCTTGCAATCCCATTATCGCAAGGCGTTGGTGTTCTCATATGAGGGTCTGGACAATGCAAAGGTGGCTTATGATAAGCTGGTTGCAAGAATCGCAGAACTGATTCCAAATGGTGGTCATGACGAGGAAGCGGTTAGACCATTCTTAGAAGCATTTGCCAATGCAATGGATAATGATTTAAATACCGCTATGGGTATTACCGTTATTTATGATCTGCTGAAATCCAAAATTTCAGATGCGGATAAACTTTGGCTGATTGAAAAATTTGACAGTGTATTATCAGTTGGCTTACTGGCTGCTGCTGCCAAAAAACGAGCAGAAAAAGATGCGCAGAAAGCCGCTGCACCTGAAATTCCAGCAGAGATTGCACAACTGGTTGAAAAACGTGCTGCTGCGAAAAAAGTAAAAGATTTTGCAACTGCCGATGCAATTCGTGCGCAGATTGCCGAGATGGGCTATTTGTTAAAGGAAACTCGTCAGGGTCTGGTGATCGAAAAATTATAAAGCAGATGCGCAGGGCAAAACTCTGCGCACTTTTTATGGAAGGGAAGAAAGATGGAGTTTTTACAGCTTGCAAAAGAGCGCTATTCGGTTCGGAAATTTTTAGAAAAGCCGGTTGAATCAGAAAAGTTACAGCGTATTTTAAAAGCCGGTTATCTGGCACCGACCGCCTGCAATAAACAGCCACAGAAAATTTATGTTTTGAACAGTGCTTCGGCATTGGAAAAATTAAAGCGCTGCACCGATTGTCATTTTTATGCACCAGCAGCTTTGCTGATCTGTTATGACAGAAATTTAAGCTGGAAGCGTGATTGCGATGGTAAAGACAGCGGTGAAATTGATGCTGCGATTGTCAATACACACATGATGCTGGAAGCAGCTGAACTTGGAATCGGCAGTACATGGGTGATGTGGTTTGATCCACAGGCAGCAATTAGAGAATTTAAGTTGCCGGAACATATCATTCCGGTTGCATTTCTGGTAATGGGATATCCGGCAGAAAATGCACATCCAGCAAAGTTGCATGAACAGTATCGTGCTACGGATGAAATGGTAAAATATTTATAATTTAAAATGCAAACTCCGCAGCCGTACAAGACTGCGGAGATATTTTTATTCTTCAAACATCGGGGTAGAGAGATAGCGGTCACCGGTATCTGGGAGCAAAACAACAATCATTTTCCCTTTGTTTTTTTCGCGTTTGGCAAGTTCGGTGGCTGCATATAGCGCAGCACCAGAGGAGATGCCGACTAAAACGCCTTCAGTTTTAGCAAGTTGTCTGCCTGCTTCGTAGGCTTCTTCTGTTTTGACCAGGAATATTTCATCATAAATCTCGGTATTTAAGATTTTTGGGACAAAACCTGCACCGATTCCTTGTAATTTGTGCGGGCCAGCTTGCTTTCCAGATAATACGGGTGAATCTTGTGGCTCAACTGCCACAATTTTTACATTTGGATTTTTGGATTTTAAGTATTCGCCGATACCCGTTATGGTGCCGCCTGTGCCAACTCCGGCTACAAAAATATCAACTTTTCCATCGGTATCATTCCAGATTTCCGGACCAGTGGTGGTGCGGTGTGCGCAAGGGTTTGCCAGATTTTCAAACTGTCCTGGGATAAAACTGTTGGGAATTTCAGCTGCGAGTTCGGATGCTTTTTCAATAGCTCCTTTCATGCCTTTTTTACCTTCGGTCAGAACCAGTTTTGCACCGTATGCTTTTAGTAGCGTGCGGCGTTCTACACTCATGGTATCCGGCATCGTTAAAATGACCTCATAACCTTTTGCGGCAGCGATGGCAGCAAGTCCGATGCCAGTATTACCGCTGGTTGGTTCGATGATAACCGAACCTGGTTTTAAGATTCCCTGTTCTTCTGCATTGAGGATCATGGCTCTTGCGACACGATCTTTAACACTGCCTGCCGGATTTAAATATTCCAGTTTTGCAACAACCTGTGCAGGCAGATTGTTTTTAGCTTCATAATTGCTTAAATGCAGCAACGGAGTGCCGCCAACCAATTCAGATAATGATTCGTAGATTTTCATAGTATTTCTCCTTATATCTGTATCAGATTAATTTGTATGAATCTGAGTATAATTTTATTATAACACACAGATTTTTTTTTTCAACTACAAAGGGATTAGGCTATTTTGATTTATCGTAAATTTTTTATTGACATTCTGTGCTTATTTGTGTATCATAATATCTGTAAGCACAGTAAAATGATAGGTTTTTCAGATAAAGAAAGGAAATACAGATATGACAAAAGCATTGATTGCAATGAGTGGTGGCGTGGATTCCAGTGTTGTGGCTCTTTTGATGAAACAAGCAGGATATGACTGCGTTGGTGCGACCATGAAACTGTTTCAAAACGAGAACTTACAATTAGATGAGGATCACAGCTGCTGCACATTGGATGATATTGAGGATGCAAAAAAAGTTGCCCATTTGCTTGGAATGGAACACTATGTTTATAATTTTACCGATCGCTTTGAAGAATGTGTAATCCGGAAATTCGTCAACGCTTATGAAACCGGTTCTACCCCGAATCCGTGTGTTGACTGTAACCGTCATCTAAAATTTGCAAGACTGTTTCAGAGTGCAATGGAACTTGGATGCGAGTTGTGTGTCACTGGACATTATGCAAGGGTGGAATATGATGAAGATTCGGGACGATATCTGTTGAAAAAAGCGACGGATTTGAGCAAAGATCAAAGTTATGTGCTTTATTCGTTAAAGCAGGAACAGCTTAAACATGTGCGTTTTCCGCTTGGTAATATGACAAAGGTTCAGGTTCGGGCGATTGCAGAGGAAAATGGCTTTATCAATGCCAATAAGCCGGATAGTCAGGATATCTGCTTTGTTACGGATGGAAATTATGCTGATTTTATCGAACACTATACCAAAAAAAGCTATCCAGAAGGTGATTTTATTTCGACTGACGGAAAGGTTTTAGGCAAACACCGTGGCATTATTCGCTATACCATCGGACAGCGCAAAGGTCTTTATATTTCTGCACCAGAACCGCTGTATGTCTGTAAGGTGGATCCGGAGAAAAATGAGGTAATCTTGGGTAGTGAAGCTGATTTGCGTTCCATTTCTCTGATTGCAAAGGATATCAACCTGATTTCGGTGCCGGATTTATACAAACCGATGCGGCTGAAAGCAAAAGTGCGCTATCGTCATACTGAACAGTGGGCAACTGCTGTACAATTAGATGAAGATACCATTCAGGTGACCTTTGACGAGCCACAGCGTGCTGTTACAAAGGGACAGTCGGTTGTGCTATATGATGGTGATGTTGTTGTCGGCGGTGGTACAATTGTTTGATATGACGGCAGAATAATGTTTCCTTGCGAAATACATATGATATTTGAGCGGATATACAGAATTGCGGTATAAAAATGAATCTTATTTTATAAAACGCTTGCATAAAGCGATTTAAAGTGATATAATAAATCTAAGATGGCTAAGGGCACATTTTAACATGATAAAATGCGGCATGAACCATTCTGTATTTATAGGAAAGGGAGCAAATATCATGGAAAAGAAAAATATTGACTGGTCAAATCTTGGATTTAGTTATATTCCGACAGAACAGCGTTTTGTTTCAAATTATAAAGATGGAGCGTGGGATGAGGGTGGCTTAACTGCGGATGCCAACATTACGATGAGTGAATGTGCAGGTGTTTTACAGTATGCACAGACCTGCTTTGAAGGGTTGAAAGCATATACGACTGAGGATGGCAGAATTGTCACCTTCCGTCCGGACTTAAACGCACAGCGCATGGTGGATTCCTGCAAGCGTTTGGAAATGCCTGTTTATCCAGTAGAGAAGTTTTTAGCGGCGATTGATGCTGTTGTTGGTGCCAATGCAGCATATGTTCCGCCATATGGCAGCGGAGCAACCTTGTATATCCGTCCGTATATGTTCGGCATTTCGCCGGTTATTGGTGTAAAACCGGCGCAGGATTATCAGTTCCGCACCTTTGTTACCCCAGTTGGCCCGTATTTCAAAGGTGGCGCAAAACCGATCACCATCCGTGTCAGTGATTTTGATCGTGCTGCTCCAAATGGTACTGGTCATATCAAGGCTGGCTTAAACTATGCTATGAGTCTGCATGCAATTGTCAACGCACATGCAGAAGGCTACGATGAGAATCTATATCTGGATCCAGCTACTCATACCAAAGTGGAGGAGACTGGCGGTGCAAACTTTATCTTTGTGACAAAAGACGGAAAGGTTGTTACGCCGAAATCCGACAGTATTCTACCATCTATTACCCGTCGCTCACTGATGGTTGTTGCAAAAGAATATCTTGGCCTTGAGGTTGAGCATAGAGAGGTATATCTGTCCGAACTGAAAGACTTTGCAGAGTGCGGTTTATGTGGTACAGCTGCTGTTATTTCTCCAGTTGGTAAGATTGTTGATCATGGTGAGGAAATTTGTTTCTCAAGTGGCATGGAGAAGATGGGACCGGTTATTCAAAAATTATATGATACTTTAACTGGTATTCAGATGGGCAGACTGGAAGATAAGTTCGGTTGGCTGCATGAGATCAAATAAAGATAAGTTTTTTGCCTGTCTTTGCGGGAAACCGTTTTGACAGGCTTTGTTTTTATAAGAGGAAGATTTATGAATCAAATTTTGGTATTAGGTGGTGGTGCTGCTGGAATCGTGGCTGCGATTGCCGCAGCGGAAGAATCAAAAAAGGATACAAAGGTGCTGCTTTTGGAGCAGAATCAGCGAGTCGGCAAGAAGCTGCTTGCGACTGGAAATGGTAGATGCAATTTGGACAACCTGCATGCTTCCTCGAAGCAGTATCTCTCATCCGATGCAGTGCAAATGGAAAAAATGCTGTCTGCGGTTGGCAGTCCGCTTGCATGGTTTCAAAAACATGGTTTGGAAGTTCGTTCAGATGAGCAGGGCAGAGTGTACCCGTATTCCAATCAGGCAGCTGATTTCTTAAATCTGTTGCTTTATTGGCTGGACAAATATAAAGTGGAAGTGCATACTGAATGCAAAGTCAAGGCTCTTTCCAGACGCGACAGAGAATATATGATTGTCACAGAAAATGGACAGAAATTTTTCGGTCAAGCTGTCATTTGTGCAATGGGTGCAAAGGCCGGTCCGCAGTTTGGTACAGACGGATTTGCAACCCGATTTGCAAAGGACTGTGGATTGGAAATAAAGCCGGAATATCCGTGTCTGGTGCCGCTGAAATGTGAAAAATCACAGGTTAGCGGTCTTTCGGGTATTCGTGTCAAAGCAACGGCATCTTTGTATGTGGGAGATAAACAGATTGCCAAAGAGGATGGTGAAATTCAGTTTACTGAGCAGGGGCTGTCCGGTATTGCTGTTATGCAGCTTTCCAACCGGATGAGAAAGACACAGGCGAATTATTCAATTCATCTTAATTTATTTCCACAGATGGAAAAAGAACAGTTGATGAAAATGCTGGAAAACAGATTACAATTATTTTCAAGTAGTCCATTATCCGAACTAATGACCGGTCTGGTCAATCGAAGAATCGGTCTTGCAGTGTGCAAAGCGGGTGGTGTGGATGCTTCTTTACTTTGCAGAGAACTTTCCCAAAAGCAGATTTCTGCGCTTGCAGATGGCTTTATGGATTGGCGTTTTACCGGGCTTGCTCCGCTGGAATGGAAGCAGGCACAGACAACTGGTGGTGGTGTGGCTTTATATCAGATACAGCCGGACAGTTTCATGCTGGATGGATGTCCGGGTCTGTATTTTGTTGGGGAAACACTTGACTGCGTTGGAGATTGTGGTGGATTTAATTTGCATTTTGCATTCGGCAGCGGTATTACTGCGGGTGTGCATGCTGCGAAATCACTTTACAGACAAAAGCTCAAAACCAAATTGAAAAAATAAGCATAGCGGTACTGTTATATCAGGCAGTACTGCTTTTGATTGTCATCGCATAGCGTTTTGCAGAATGGTAAGCGAATCCGGGTCGGGAAGATATCGGAAAGAAGATCCGATCTGAGCCTGGTGAACCGGAAGTTGCAATTTTGAAAACTGCTGTTTTTCGATTAAATATTGCAGCGCTTTTTGGTGTTGCAGGGCTGTGTATGCGGTTAAATCGGTATCGCAGCGAGCAAAAATAATTTTTTGGCTCTGTTCTAACGATTCATTATCCGCAAAACAGGCAGTTACCAGTGCATAAAACAAATCCGCTCTGTCAGTCTGCTGATCAAATGTTTGACAAAAAGAAAAGGCGTTGTAAAAGCGTTCGGACATACCGCTTTCGGATGGCACGCGCACGCCTCCCATTTGATTGACCATTGCAAACAGCCCTTTGCGGTCACAGCGGATAAAGTTATTGAAATCGGATTGCAGCAGATTCTCGATTCCAAGTTGCAGTGAATGAAGCCCGCGCAGTTGATATTGTTTATTTAAGGAAGTATGTGATAGATCAACCAGAGAATCGGTGCGCAGATCCATTTCGCATACACTGATGATTTTGGTGGCAGTATTGCAGCAGACAGTGGCAGCAAATAGATCTTCTCCGGATAAATCCGCATCATATATGATAAGAAAATTAACATTGTCAGAAGCGGTGTATTCCGGGACGGTTACTCCGATCAGTGGCTTTCCGGTTTCCACTTCCTGCTGTAAGGTTATTTGATAAAAGATACCAAACAGTATGGTTAAAGCAATGGCGGCAGACAAAAAAGTGATCCAGAACAGTTTGCTATCAACAGGTGTTTTATTTTTCATAATATTATCCTTTATATTGTAGTAGCTGTATTTACCAGATAGTTTTTGCAAAATATTTGATAATATGCAAAAAAGTAAACATAAAATCAGATATTTTTATTGTTTTTGTGTATTTGTACATAATTCATTCATTTTTTTGTGATATACTTTTATAGATATAATATCACATAAAATGGAGGATAATTTATGGAAATTACGAACTGTATTGCAGTAAAAGCACTGTCGGATGCATTGCAGAAAAATATGGCTGGGGTGATTCGTGGTAAAGATGAAGTCATTCAGAAGGTAGTCGTATCATTGCTGTCAAATGGTCATATTCTGCTTGAGGATATTCCGGGTACTGGTAAAACCACCATGGCAAAAGCACTATCAAAATCTATTTCCTGCGATTTTGCGCGTGTACAGTTTACCCCGGATTTACTGCCGTCTGATTTAACTGGTATCAATTTTTATAATCAGAAAGACGGCGAGTTCGTATTCCGAAAAGGCGCGATTTTCACCAACATTCTGCTTGCTGATGAGATCAACCGTGCTACACCGCGGACACAGTCTTCACTTTTAGAGTGTATGGAGGAGCGTCAGGCATCGGTAGACGGCACTACATATCGCATGGACGAGCCGTTTCTGGTTATTGCAACCCAGAACCCGATTGAGATACAGGGTACTTTTCCGCTGCCGGAAGCACAGCTTGACCGTTTCTTAATGCGGTTGTCAATTGGCTATCCGGATGAAAAAGGGGAATTGGAAATGTTGTCTGCTCGCACAACTTCGGATCCATTGGCAGATTTACAGGCTGTTTGCGGCAAAGAAGAAATTATTGCAGCGCAGAAGATTGTTCGAGATGTCAAAGTTAGTGATGCAGTAAAACAGTATATCATTGATTTGGCGCATGCTTCCCGTGACAATGATAAGGTACGCCTTGGTCTTTCTCCGCGTGGCGCGCTGGCTCTGATGCACGCATCTCAGGCGATGGCTGCGGTAAACGGCAGAGACTATGTTTTGCCGGATGATGTCAAACAGGTTGCACCGGATGTTATGTGTCATCGTGTACTGGTAAAAGGTCATCAGATCGGATCTGCGGGCAAAACCGCTCGTGATATTGTCATGCAGATTCTGGACAGCACCCAGGCTCTTGTTCGATAAAACGGATTAAAACCAATCCGATCGAAAGGAGAGAGGAGTTAGTTTGGAATTTATTGCATTGCTTATCGTCATTGCGCTGGCTGTCTGGATTCAAAACAGACTATACAAGAAGCTGGCATTTCGTGACCTTGATTATGAATGTACCTTAAGCCAGACCGAAGTATTTGAAGGGGACGAACTGGAACTTATTGAGACAGTTACCAATAACAAATGGCTGCCGCTGCCATGGTTAAAAGCAGAGATTTCCACTTCAAAATATTTGGAGATTGCGGAAAAAACCGCAACCATTAACGAGTCGGTACGTACGATCTCCAGTTTCTTTGTTATGAAAAGCTATCGTAAAGTGGAGCGTCGCTGGAAGATTAAAACCTGTCGTAGAGGCAGTTTCAAGATTCAAAATATTACATTGGTTTCTACCGATCTGTTGGGTAATGTGGCGTTGTCTCAGCCGATTCCAGTCAATTTGGAACTGACTGTTTTGCCGCGGCCGCTGAATCTGGATGAGATTTATCTTTCACCGCGGTACACATCCGGTGAACTGGTGGTTAAGCGTCATCTGTTGGAAGATCCGTTTTATATTGCAGGTGTCAGAGAGTATACCGGGCGTGAGCCGATCAATCGCATTCACTGGAATGCTACTGCAAAAGAGCAGAAATTTATGGTGTACAACAATGAATGTACCTCTCGTCAGAGCGTGACGGTGCTTTTGAATATGCAGTCCCGTGCGGATGAGCATCATTCAATTATCGAGCGGGATAAGATAGAAAATGCCATTCGCTGTGCAGCGGCAGTATTTGAAAGCACGATGGATAATCAGACGCCATTGCGGTTTATGTCTAATGGCACCATGACAGAAGATACCGAGCATAACGCCGGGAAATTCGCGGTGAAAGAAGAAAACAAGCCGCAGGACATTTTGACAGCAGAATATTGGGGTGAGGAGCATGTGTTGCACCTGCTTCGTATTTTGTCTAAATTGCAGGATTATTCGGTTTCTGATTTTTCAGCTTGGCTTGAGAACAACCAGGACAATATGGGAAGCACGGATCTGGTGATTGTTTCCTGCTATATTAATGATGAAATAGCAGATTTTGCGCGGATCAAGTCCGCTAATGGTGTGCATGTTCGTATTTTCCTGCTGAATAAAGCAGAGGATCTTCCGGCTGATCTGGAAATTTATGATATTACAGAGTTAGTTGAGGAGCAAAGTGCGTAAATCTACTTGAAAAACTGTCTGGATATATGGTATAATGAAAATGAATTGCGGAATATCCGCAAATAAAAATTGAAATTTTTTTGCCTGTAAAAAAGGACAGGCAGAAAGGGGATTATCATGAAATTTGGTGTTAGTTCTTACAGCTTCCACAGAATGTACAACGATAGTTTTACACAGTTGGATGCTGCTAAAAAAGCAAAAGAGATGGGCTTTGATTTCTTTGAAGTAGCAGAGCTGCGTGTTCCAGAAGGCAAAGATAAACTGGAATTCGCCAAAGAATTTGCAGCAGGATGTAAGGAAATTGGTATTTCCATCGGCAATTACAGCATTGGTGCTGATTTCATTAACAATGAAGCAGGAAGCGTTGAAGCGGAGATTGAGCGTTTGAAAAAAGAGATTGATGTTGCAGAAGCTTTAGGTGCAACTGGCGTTCGTCATGACTCCACCGGCGGTATTGGCGCAAAAACCTTTGTTGAAGGCAGGGGATTTTTAAATGTGCTTCCATATATTGTAAAAGGCTATAAAGAAGTTACTGAGTATGCGCAGACCAAAGGTATTCGTACCATGATTGAGAATCATGGTTTATTCTGTCAGGATAGCTATCGTGTCGAGCAGATTATCTGTGGTGTAAACCATCCGAATTTTGGTGCATTGGTTGACTTAGGCAACTTCTTGTGTGCAGATGAGAATCCAGTTGTTGCAGTCGGCAGATTAGCTCCGATGGCATTCCATGCACATGCCAAAGATTTTATTGTGAAATCTGGTATGGGAGCAAATCCAGGTGAGGGATTCTTCCAGTCCCGAGGTGGCAATTACTTAAGAGGTACTATTGTTGGTCACGGTAATGTTCCGGTTGCACAGTGTGTACGCGTTTTGAAAAATGCTGGATATGATGCAACCTTCTCAATTGAGTTTGAGGGCTGTGAAGATAATCTGGATGCAATTCGCATTGGTTTTGCAAATCTCAAAAAATATTGGGAAATGGCATAATCTGAATGAATTTTGCGATAAGGGCAGCCCATTTAGGGCTGCTTTTATTTATTGTATTATTAAATATAAATATAATAAATGTTATATATTATAAAATATTGTTTAAAAAACAGAAAAAGTAAAAAAGGGTTGCAATCTCTAAAATAGTATGCTATACTATATAAGTACTCAGCAAGAGATACAAAAACAAAATATCGCGGAGTGGAGCAGCTCGGTAGCTCGTCGGGCTCATAACCCGAAGGT
>JAHHTP010000036.1 GCA_020024615.1 Oscillospiraceae bacterium | reverse complement strand
CGATTCATTTTAGGCTTATTATAACATATTATTTTTTAAATTGCAAGAGGGTAATGTAAAAAATATCAATAAATGAATCTTTTTTTCCTTGTGTTTTGACAAAAAAGCAGAAAGGATTGTCAAAAATACCAAACAGGTGTATAATAAAAAGTGATTTTGTTGATAAGGAGAAAAAGGATGCTCTATTTTAAACGGGTGGATCCAAACTGTCGAGAAGATATTGAAACATTAAGAAGCTGGGATAATGACCCTAAACTGTCACAAACACTACGCCCGAATTTTGACAACAAGCCATTTGTGGATGTAACCTATGAGGAGGAAAAAGCTGCATTTGAGAAGCCTGCTCGAGCATGTTTTTTGTTTGGTGAAAGCGAAAACGGGGTGGAAAAGCCGCAACATTGGCTAGGCTATGTCGAAGTCCAGTTTTCCCATCCAGTTATGATGGGGGAAAAAGAGCATGCGGGCTGGATTGCTGTCTGTGTAGGCGATGTAAAGGCGCAGGGAAAAGGATATGGAAAGATTGCAATGAATTTTATTGAAAAATTTTCAAAATCCTATGGACTGAATCGTTTGGAACTTGGCGTATTTGAATTTAATGAAAGAGCGATTGCACTGTATCGCAGTTGTGGCTATGTTGAGATCGGCAGAAATGAGAATTTTGCATGGCATAATGGCAAGCAGTTTACCGGTATCCGCATGGAAAAAATTTTAAAGTCAAAATAACTTCTGTATAAGAGAGAAAAAATAAAAACCAGCCTTCTGAATCCACGATAAACGGAACAAAAGACTGGTTTATTTCTTTCTTCGATAGAAATTACTCTTCTTCGATAGCAGAAACTGGACATTGAGATGCACATGCACCACACTCTACACAAGTGTCAGCGCTGATCTCGTATTTGTCTGCACCCTCAGAAATAGCCTCAACCGGGCACTGAGCTGCGCAAGCACCACACATGATGCAAGCATCGGTAATTTTATATGCCATTGGGGAATACACCTCCTTCTTATCATATTATGCAATTATTATAACACAGGTATATGTATCCTGTCAACCTACAAGACATCAAATTTCTATGAAGTTACCGCTCTTTTACTGTCTGTGGCAGGTTGCTGGAGAAACGCCATACTGTTTTTTTGAAAAAATTGGAGAAATAATAAGGGTTGGTAAATCTAAGCATACTGCTGATTTCTTTGACCGACAGTGCGGTATCAAGCAGATATTGTTTGGCAAGTTTGCTTTGCGTTGTAAGATAAATCCATGTGGCGTGATACCAGTTTCTCTTTTATAGATGCGGTTTAACTGCCGCACCGAGATATTCAATTCTGGCTGCATCTGTTCCAGAGAAAAGAAAGCAATCTGTGGCGGAGTGGAGCAGTTGTTCAGATACTGCCTGATCTTACAATATTCACCTGAATCCGTCTGTTGTAGAACAAATTGCCTGCGGTAAAGTGCTATGATAATTTGGGATACAACCAGATTGACAGATTGAGGGAAAATTGATCATCTTCTGCTTTTTTAACTAATTTTCTATTTTATTTAGATTAAAAAGGCGTTATAATATCATTGTAATCCATCTTGCAGTATTTGGCAAGAGCAGAAAAATGGGAGGAAAATGATATGAGTGAAATGAATGTGAATATGCCGCGTCCGGAACATCCGAAACCGCAGTTTGTTCGTGAAAACTGGCTGAATTTAAACGGGGAATGGGATTTTGCGTTTGATTTTGGTAAAAGCTATAAAGAACGCGGATGGGCGCAAAAAGGTCAGTATGACCAAAAGATTCTTGTGCCATTCTGCCCGGAGAGTGAATTGTCTGGCATCGGATATACCGACTTCATACCGGCTGTCTGGTATCACCGCACAGTAAATCTGACCGCTGAGCAGCTTATAGGTAGAGTGATTCTACATTTCGGTGCGGTTGACTATCATACTGAGGTATTTGTTAATGGCAAAGCGGTCGGCACGCATGACGGTGGTTATGTATCCTTCTTTTTTGATATCACCAATGCTGTAAAAGCGGGTATAAATGAGATTACCGTTTATGTAGTGGACGATTTGAGAAGTGGGAAGCAGCCTTGCGGAAAACAGTGCTGTGAATACTACTCCCACGACTGTTCCTATACTCGCACCACCGGCATCTGGCAAACGGTATGGATGGAATTTGTGCCAGAAACTTACATTAAGAATGTCAAAGTATTTCCAAATGTCAATACAGTTTCTGTTACTGTGCAGGCAAATCTCAATCAAATGGCAGTCGGCTATACACTGACTGTGGCGGTATATTTTGAAGGCAGAGAGGTCGGAAAAACATCGGTTAAAGTAGATGGTGCCAACGCAAATCTGACTATAAACTTAACCGAGAAGCATATCTGGATGGTTGGAGAGCCAAATCTGTACGATCTGGTTTACACCTTGGAAGGCCAAACCACCGATATTGTGAACAGCTATTTTGGTTTAAGAAGTGTATCGATCAGTGATAGAGCGATTTGCATCAACGAGAATCCAGTATTCCAGCGTCTGGTTCTGGATCAGGGCTTCTATCCGGATGGCATCTACACCGCACCGAGTGATGAAGCACTCAAGCAGGATATTTTAATGTCGCAGGCGGTTGGCTTCAACGGTGCAAGGCTACACGAGAAAGTATTTGAGGAGCGTTTCTTATATTGGGCGGATAAGCTCGGGTATCTGGTATGGGGGGAGTATCCAAACTGGGGACTTGACTACACAAAAGCGGATTGTATCCAGTATGTGATGCCAGAATGGATAGATGAAGTTACGCGTGATTTCAATCATCCGGCACTGGTCGGTTGGTGCCCATTTAATGAAACCTGGGATGTAAATGGTGCGCAGCAGAGCAATTACATTTTAAGTCAGCTATATCATATAACCAAGGCACTCGACCCAACTCGTCCATGCATCGATACCTCTGGCAACTTCCATGTGATCACTGATATTTACGATGTGCATGACTATGAGCAGATTCCGGAAAAATTTGTACAGCATTACGAGCCAATGAAAACCGACTTCAACAAGAGCTGGGATAACTTTCCGCAGCGTCAGCATCATGAGGGACAGCCGTACTTTGTCAGCGAATATGGTGGCACCTGGTGGAATGCTGAGATGGCTGCAAAACAGCAGGGGGGTGATGATAGTCGTGAGGCATCTTGGGGATATGGTGAGCAGTGTGTTAATGAAATGCAGGTAGGAGAGCGCATTGCCGCATTAACCAAAGTACTTTTGGATAATCCGAATATCTGTGCGTTCTGTTATACACAGCTGACCGATGTTGAGCAGGAGCAGAACGGTGTATATGACTACCACCGTCATCCGAAATTCTCTAAAGAGGTCTATGAGGTTATCCGCAAAGGGTTTACCGCAGAAGCTGCGATTGAATCCAAAGAACCTGGTGCTATAATTGATAAATAAATTTTTAAGCTTTTTTAACGCCCTATAAAAATACTGTTTATTTAGGAGTTTTCCGGCTTGGAAAGCTCCTTTTCTTATATGGAAATATGGGGCAAAAAAATCGTAAATTTTTTTGCAGAATGTACTCCAATGCTGTAAAACGCTTGCTTTTTTGGTCGAATTGTGGTAAAGTATATTTGTATTAGTTTATCTGTTGGCGGTGTAACGCAGGTTAAGCAGCGAAAGGCGGGATATCAGTGGAAGAAAAAACAGTATTTGCCGGAATTGAACCAGGCGGAATTTCTGACAAGCATCAGGTGAGAGTGTTGATTTGCTATCTGATTGTATCGGTGGAGCTGCCGCTTACCGGTCAACAGATGTATGAGATTTTTGCAAAGGACGATCTGGTTAATTACTTTGCATTTATAGAAGCATTTTTCGATCTGGTGGAGGTGCAGGATATTTTGGTTGTGCCGGAGGATGCACAATTAAAGCCGGGAGATCTGGACGCGCATTACTGCTGTTCTCCACACGGTGAGCAGACGGCAAATACACTGGCAGACACCCTGCCAAAATCGGTTCGCGACCGTGTATATGAAAACGCGTCGGTTCTGTTGGAGCGCGTGCGCCCGAAATACACCAGTGATGTGACTGTAACCAAAGCAGATAAACGCTTTAAAATTGATTTTGAAATGATGCGTGACGGCGAACCGGTGTTTCACATGGATTTCTACCTGCGTTCCAAGCGCGATGCACAGACAGCAGAGCAGAAACTGACCGAAATGCCGTTTGCTTGCTGTGATAAGATTATAGATTTGCTGATTGAATAAGAGGAGAACTATGTTTTTACTGGACTGCCACAACCATACCACTAATTCGTTTGACGGCAACACACCGCTTTTTACCATGTGCGATGCTGCCAACGAACAGGGATTTTCGGTTTATACCATCGCCGAGCATTATGAATGCGGCTTTTTAGACAAACGCGGCGGTGTGGAAGTGATCGGAAACTGCTATCAAGAAATTGAGGCATACAAGCAATCCCACAAAGGCGGTACTAAAATATTAAAAGGTATCGAATTAGGACAGATGCTACATAAGCCGGACGAAGTCAAGATGGTTATGGACGCATATGGCGATCAGATGGATTTTGTCATTGGGTCGCTGCACAATATCAAAGGTGAGGATGATTTCTATTCGATGGATTATTCGGCTTTGGGGACTGCGCGTTTACAGGAGCTGACCGAGCGTTATTATGCTGAACTATATGAGATGAGTAAGGTTGGTGGATTTGATTCGATGGCGCATATCACCTATCCGTACCGTTACGCAGTGATTCGAAATGTTCCGCTGGATATTCTGCGCTATGATGACATGATTGCAGCGATGATGAAAAATCTGATTGAAAAGGGAATCGCACTGGAAATAAACACCTCTGGATTCCGTCAGGGACTGGGTGAACCGCTTCCAGGTGTACATCAGCTGAAAATATATAAAGATTTAGGCGGTGAGATGCTGACCATCGGTTCAGATGCACACAGGATCAGTGATTTCGGAAAGCATATTGCAGATGGACTTGCCCTTGCAAAAGAAATGGGCTTTTCCTATATCACCTATTTTGAGAAAAGAAAACCGGTTATGGTAAAACTATAATTGGTAAGGAGCGATACTTATGGATAAATTATTGCAGTTGCTGGAGCGTAATGCTCGTTATACCAATGAAGAACTTGCGGTGATGTTAAATACTACCGCTTCGGATATTGAGAAAAAAATTGAAGCGTATGAAACCTTAGGCGTTATCCGTGGTTACAGAACCATTCTAGATCACGATAAGGTCGAGGAAGATAGGGTGTACGCACTGATTGAACTCAAAGTTACCCCACATCGCGGTACTGGTTTTGATGATATCGCAAGACAGATCGTGTCCTATCCACAGGTGCAGAATCTGTATCTGATGTCTGGTGGCTATGATTTAGCGGTTATGATTACCGCACATACCTTTAAGGATGTTGCTTTGTTTGTGTCGCAGCGTCTGGCACAGCTGGATTCGGTGTTGTCTACTGCGACCCATTTCATCTTAACCAAGTATAAAGATAGCGGTGTTTCTCTGATGGAGGAAGAAGTTGACGAAAGGGGTAATATCGGACTGTGAGTGATTTTGATTACAGCAAGGTTCTTGCAAAAAAGGCAGTAAATCTCAAGCCGTCCGGTATCCGTAAATTTTTTGACATTGCAGCCGAGATGGATGATGTTATCTCCTTAGGTGTGGGAGAGCCGGATTTTAAAACACCATGGGTGGTGCGTGACCGGGCAATCGAAACACTTGAGCGTGGAAAGACCACCTATTCAGCAAATCGCGGCATGATGGAACTGCGTGAGGAGATTGCGAAATATTTAAAACGAAAAATTCATGTGGAGTATGAGGCGTCATCCGAGGTTCTGGTCACGGTTGGTGGTTCGGAAGCAATTGATTTAATGATCCGCGCGCTGGTAGAGCCAGGGGATGAGGTACTGATTGTTGAACCATGCTTTGTATCTTATCTGCCAATTGTGGAGTTATGTGGCGGTGTGCCGGTACGCATCACTACCAAAGTGGAGGATCATTTTCGCTTAACAGCTGCTGACTTAAAAGCAGCAATTACTGATAAAACCAAACTGCTGGTATTCCCATTTCCAAACAACCCGACTGGTGCAATCATGAAAAAAGAGCATCTGGAGGAGATTGCAGAGGTTCTGCGTGGCACAAATGTTATGGTGCTGTCAGATGAAATCTACTGCGAATTGACCTATGGTTCTGACCATGTGTCGATTGCATCCATTGCAGGTATGAAGGAGCGTACCGTTGTGGTAAACGGCTTCTCCAAGGCATACTCTATGACCGGATGGCGGCTTGGATATGCAGCGGGACCGAAGCAACTGCTGTCAGTGATGACCAAAATTCATCAGTTTGCAGTGATGTGTGCACCGACTACCAGCCAGTATGCAGCGATTGAGGCACTGCGCAGCTGTGATTCCAATATTCAGGAAATGCGTGAAGAATATGATATGCGCAGAAGATATCTGGTGGACGGTTTAAATAAACTGGGGCTTGACTGTTTTGAACCCGAAGGCGCGTTCTATGTGTTTCCAAGCATCAAAAGTACCGGCATGAGTTCGGAGGATTTCTGTACAGGACTTTTATATAGTCAGAAGGTTGCTGTGGTTCCAGGTTCAGCATTCGGCGAGTGTGGGGAAGGATTTGTGCGTATTTCTTATTCTTATTCAATTGAGCATATTTCCAAAGCACTCAAAAAGATTGAAAAATATCTGAAAGAGATTCGGCAATAATGATTTTATAGAATGCGGGGGGATGCGGTGTATCAGGCATTTCCCGGCATTTTGTCTATATACGGAAACGGATTTATGAGGAGAGCAATATGAATTTGGAGCAACATAAAATTAGGCTGCGTGTTCCTGCAAAGATCAATCTGTCACTGGATATTGTTGGACGAAAGGAAAATGGCTATCACTTATTGGAGATGGTCATGCAGAGCATCGGGTTGTATGATGAAATCAGCTTGTCGATTCTGCCTGCAAAGAAATTTTGCTATCGTATCACCTGTAATCGTCCGTGGATTCCAACTGATGAGCGAAACATCGTATACAAGGCAGCAGCTGCATTTTTTGGGGAGAAGTTGCCGGATATCAGTCTACATATCAATATTTATAAGCATATTCCCGATCAGGCGGGCATGGCAGGTGGTTCTGCTGATGCTGCCGGTGTTCTGGTAGGATTAAATATGCTATACGATAATGTGTATACCGAGGAAAAACTGCGTGAAATCGGGCTTACAGTCGGGGCAGATGTACCATACTGCATTCATGGTGGTACGGCGTTTGTGTCGGGGATCGGGGAGCAGATTGCAGATCTGACAGCGTTGACCGATGGATATATTGTGGGAGCTAGGCCGAAAGTGGGTATCTCAACGAAAGCGGCATATCAGGGATTTGATAATGCCCACCCGGGTGTAGTGCAGTTACCGTCCTCTGCGAAAACAGAGCATATTGTGTCTGCGGTCAAGTCGGGGGATTTAAACAGCATTGCGTTAGGAATGTTTAATGTGTTCGAAGATGTCTGCGGTGTGCAGGAAGTAGAGAATTTGAAGGTACTGTTGCTGAAAATGGGTGCAGTTGGTGCGATGATGACTGGTTCAGGCAGTGCTGTTTTCGGAATTTTTAGTAGACAGCTTGATGCCCAAAATGCGTATGAATCACTGAAAAATACCCAGCCTGATGTATTTTTTGCATCAATAAGTGGAAAGATGTCCGTCATTGCGGATAGTGATTGACAAACATCAAAAAGGTTGTTATACTGTAAAGGTATACAGCAGCTGTCAACTTTTTGAATAAAGAGAGGATTGTTTATGCTGATTGCGGAAAAGCTGAAGAAGATTTGCAAGATTTTAAGTCATCGTCTGGTAATAGTTGGACTGGCATTGGTATTGCAGCTCGCCTGTCTGATTGTGTTTTTTTGCTGGTTTTCCAATTATTCTGTCTTATTTTACGGCTTCTGTATCGTTTTGGCAATATTGAGTGCCATAAAGATTATTAGCGGGGATTCCAACCCGGCGTATAAAATTGCATGGCTGGTTCCCGTTCTGCTGGTTCCGATTTTTGGCGTGATAATATATTTGGTATTCGGCAGATTGCGTTTTTCTAAGAAGGAATTTAAAAGACGCCGCGATGTACTTCAGTATTATAGCGGTTGTTTGTCAAGCGAAATGTCGATTTCGGACTGCTTTTCGGCGGATACACCGAAAACGGTTTCCGGACAGGCAAACTATTTGCAGAATTATGCTGGGTTTCCAATCTATAAAGACTGTTATACCGAATTTTTTCCGCTGGGCGAGTATAAATTTCAGAGTATGCTGAATGAGATCGCCAAAGCAAAGCATTTTATCTTTCTGGAGTATTTTATTGTACAGGAAGGAAGAATGTGGGATACCATCCTGGATTTGCTGGAACAGAAGGCAAAAGAAGGGGTTGAGGTGCGAATGTTGTATGACGATCTGGGGTGTTTGTTTACCTTGCCGGGTGGCTATTATCAAAAAGTTCGAGCAAAGGGCATTCAGTGTTATCCGTGCAATGCCTTTGTGCCGATTCTAACCTCTTATCACAACAACCGGGATCACCGTAAAATTTTGGTAATTGATGGTCATACCGGATATACTGGTGGTATCAATCTGGCGGACGAGTATATCAATGAGTATGAGAAGCATGGTCACTGGAAAGACTGTGCCATTATGATCAAGGGAAAAGCAGTGGAATCCTTAACGGCAATGTTTCTGTCAATGTGGGATGTCACCGCGCATACTGGTGGAAATTTTATTGATTACTGCTATGAACGATACGCGCACGAGATGCAGTATACAGGACAAGCTACGGGATTGATTGCACCATACGGCGACAGCCCGGTGGATGATGAACTGGTGGGCGAGAATGTCTACTTTAACATTATCAGCACCGTTTCAGATTATCTGTATATCGAAACGCCGTATTTGATTCTGGACAATGACATGAAAACGGCTTTATGCAATGCGGCAAAGCGTGGGGTGGATGTACGCATCATCACACCACATATTGAGGATAAATGGTATGTACATATCGTGACGCGTTCCTATTATGCAAAGCTGATGAAGGCAGGGGTGAAGATTTATGAGTACACACCGGGCTTTATCCATGCAAAGGTATTCGTATCGGATGACAGTATCGCTACTGTGGGAACGGTGAATCTGGATTACCGTAGTCTGTATCTGCATTATGAATGCGGCTGTTGGATGTATAAATCCAATTGCATAATGGATGTCAAAAAAGATTTTGAGGAAACACTGGAAAAGTGCCAGCGTATTTCACAGAAAGATTTAGACGCACAGCCGCTTTGGAAAAAGCTGCTCTGCCCGATTTTAAAAGCATTCGCACCGCTCATGTAGCTTGTGCAGTTCTTGCGGCGGTTAATATATCATATAAAATGATGGAAGAAGGATTTATTTATGAATCATACTTTGCTTTGTGACTTTTATGAACTGACCATGGGAAATGGTTATTTTCTACAAGGAAAAAAAGATGAGATTGCGTATTTCGATGTGTTTTTCCGCAAAGTCCCGGACGGCGGCGGCTTTGCGATTGCTGCCGGCTTACAGCAGATTTTAGAATATATTGATGCACTTCATTTTACCGAGGAGGATATCGCTTATTTAAGAAGCAAAAATACCTTTTCGGAAGAATTTCTGGAATATCTCAAAGACTTCAAATTTACAGGTGATATTTATGCTGTACCAGAAGGTACCCCAATTTTTCCGGGCGAACCGATTTTAACTGTCCGCGCTCCAGCAATTGAAGCACAGATTATCGAAACCTTTGTCCTGCTGGTATTCAACCATCAGTGTCTGATTGCCACCAAGGCAAACCGTATTGCGCGTGCTGCACAGGGCAGAGCGATCAGTGAATTTGGTTCTCGCCGTGCGCACGGTGCGGATGGTGCAATTTTCGGTGCTAGAGCAGCTTATATTGGTGGCGTTCATGGTACTGCCTGCACCATTACCGACCGTCTGTATGGGGTACCGGCTACCGGTACTATGGCACATTCCTGGGTACAGATGTTTGATTCTGAGTATGAGGCGTTTGAGGCTTACTGCAAACTGTATCCAACCAATGCAGTTCTGTTGGTTGATACTTATGATGTACTGCACAGCGGTGTGCCGAACGCTATCAAAGCATTTCAGAACATCTTACTGCCACAGGGCATTACCAAATGTGGCATTCGCATTGATTCTGGTGATATTACCTACTTATCCAAGAAATGCCGCAAGATGTTGGATGAGGCAGGTCTGACTGAATGCAAAATCATTGTTTCCAATTCTTTAGATGAATATATCATCCGTGATCTGCTGATGCAGGGTGCGCCGCTGGATGCATTCGGCGTTGGTGAACGTCTGATCACTTCCCGCAGCGAGCCGGTATTCGGTGGCGTCTACAAGCTGTGTGCGGTTGAGAAAGACGGTCAGATTATTCCGAAGATGAAGGTCAGTGAGAATGTCGTTAAGATCACCAACCCGAATTATAAAAAGGTATATCGTCTGTATGACAAGGAAACTGGCAAGGCGGAAGCAGATTTAATCGCATTGTATGACGAAAAATTTGACGAATCTCAGCCGCTGGAGCTGTTTGACCCAGATGCAACCTGGAAACGCAAAATTTTTGATAACTACACCCTGCGTGAGCTTTTGGTTCCGGTTGTCCTAAAAGGCAAGGTTATTTATGAAACTCCAGATATCAATACGATTCGCAACTACTGTCTTGAGCAGGTGGATACCCTGTGGGACGAGGTAAAGCGTTTTGAGAATCCGCATAACTACTATGTTGACTTATCCCAGAAGCTGTGGGATTTAAAACATGAGATGCTTTCCAAAGCTAAAAAAAACGGATAAAATGAGTAATCCCCACTGATTTTATAGCAGTGGGGATTTTTTATGGGATTATACTATGATAGACGCACGATCAGTCCGAGAATCAGCATATGCAGCGGGTAGAAGGCGTAGCAGAAATATTGAAACCATTTTTTATGATATCCCTGTCTGCCCTGATACAGCCAGATTGGGATTAAGGCAATCAAAGCAAATCCCTGCTGTATGATTTCAAAGGTATGTCCAAACAATTCCAGTGTGAAGGATTGACCTGCAAGCATGTTGACATTGATGTAGTACAGAAATGCAATCTGGAACAGCAGATTGTACCATTTGCGTTCCCGGAAGAAATAAAAGACGAGGATGGTTAAAAGTCCAGCAACGCCATAATCTGCGAAGAATAGGATACCAAAGATTACAGCAAGCAGAATACTGGAAAATCCAGTAATCATATTAAGCCATGTTTTTTCGTGCTTTTTTGCCATCTCATTTAGGTGAATCAAAAGCAATCCTATGAGCAAAGTGAAGATAACATTCTGATGAATGGGATAGAAAGCCTGACTTGCATACATCAGGTTGAACGGAATTTCTGAAATGAGCGCAAAGACAAGCATGCGCAGTAGATAGTGTTTTAAATTATGAGTATGGAAATAGCCTTCCACAGCCATAAAAGCGAAAATGGGGAAGGCAATCCTGCCGATGGAGGTCATCCACTGATTGCCAGGCACAACTGTCGCCCAGAGATGGTCGCAGAGCATCAAAGCCATCGCCATAATATGTAGGGCCGCGGCACTTAAGGTGTACTTTTGATTTGTCATTTCCATAGTTGTTTCCTCTTTTTGTCTTGACATTGGGATAAAAATGTGTTATACTAAATTTTGTCATTGAGATAAAATTCAAAATGACGCAGAATTTACAATTTTATACGCTGGTGTAGCTCAGTTGGTAGAGCAGCTGATTCGTAATCAGCAGGTCACGTGTTCGAGTCACGCCATCAGCTCCAGAAAGTCGAAACACTTTTTATGCCAAGGCGAAAAGCCTTAGAGAATCAAGGTGTTTCGGCTTTTTTATCTCAAATTGAATCTCCCAGCACCACAAAGGACTGGATGAATCCTCATTCAGCATGACAATGGAATAGAAAATGGTTTAAGGCCGGAGTTTTAGAAATAAGACTCTGGCCTTTTTTATTATCAAGTAAAGGAATTTTTATCATGTCGCAATGTTTTTTTCGAGGCACCCCTTTGGGAGCTAGAATGGGAGAGAATACTCGTACCTGGTTTCGATCACAGGAAAGAAGATACAGGTATGAACCGCATCATCAATGCTAACAGCATTGGCGTGATCGCTTTTTATCGGATGTCTAAAGAAAAGTGTAAGCCATGCCAAAGCTGATGCATATGTGGTTCGACATATGCAAGTGGAAAACTTCCACAATGATATTACCAGTAATCTCATTTTCATATTTATCTTTTTTACAACTTTATCTGTCCCCATTCTGCTTTGAACAACCTCACACCAGCACAGTCTGCTGGTCTCAAGCTATCCAAGAAGCGTAAATGTGAGCTTTTGCACATTGCATAGTCATTTCAGTTGATCTATGGTTTGATCTTTTCATGTTTATGTTACAGTGCCAGTAAAAATATACGATTTTAGCGTTAGGTAAAATCAAAACACAGAATTTGCATTCGAAGTAATTTGTCTCCAATCTTGGATAGCAAGCGGAACAGTGCCGGAATGCAAGGGTCTTTCAAGTCTTGATATCCCAGCA
>JAHHTP010000035.1 GCA_020024615.1 Oscillospiraceae bacterium | reverse complement strand
GAGCAGCTGATTTGTAATCAGCAGGTCGGGGGTTCGAGTCCGTCCACCAGCTCCATCAAAACCAGAAAAGTTCATAATTATGGGGAGTTTCCCGAGCGGCCAAAGGGGGCAGACTGTAAATCTGTTGTCAGTGACTTCGGTGGTCCGAATCCACCACTCCCCACCAACCGGATGCATTTTATGTATCCGGTTTTATTTTATTTACAGAAAAGAAAGGAAATGCAAATCCTATATGGATTGCAAGGTGAAAACATGGCACAGCAGAAAAAAATGGTAGAAGCCATTACTGCAATGGATGAAGATTTTGCAAAGTGGTATACCGACGTTGTAAAGAAAGCGGAATTGATTGATTACTCCAGTGTAAAAGGCTGCATGATTTTTCGCCCCTATGGATATGCGATCTGGGAAAACATCCAGCGCATTTTAGATGATAAATTCAAAGAAACTGGACATGAAAATGTATATATGCCGATGTTAATTCCGGAAAGCCTTCTTTTAAAAGAAAAGGAGCATGTCGCAGGATTTGCACCGGAAGTTGCATGGGTTACCCACGGTGGCAGCGAAAAACTGACCGAGCGTCTGTGCATTCGCCCGACATCCGAAACTCTGTTCTGTGAACATTATAAAGATGTTATCAAATCCTATCGCGACCTGCCGAAGCTGTACAATCAGTGGTGCTCTGTTATGCGTTGGGAAAAGACCACTCGTCCATTCTTAAGAAACACAGAGTTCTTATGGCAGGAAGGTCACACCATGCACGAAACCGCTGAGGAAGCGATGGAAGAAACCCGCAGAATGCTTGATATCTATACCTGGTTCTATAAAGATATTCTGGCAATTCCGGCGGTCACTGGTCAGAAAACCGAAAAAGAAAAATTCGCAGGCGCAGTTGCAACCTATACTATTGAACCAATGATGCACAACGGATTTGCATTGCAGGGTGGTACATCCCACTACTTTGGCGATGGATTTGCAAAAGCGTTTGATATCCAGTTTGCAGGCCGTGACAATAAGCTTGCTGCTCCGCACCAAACTTCTTGGGGTGTATCCACCCGTATGATCGGTGCCATCATCATGACCCACGGCGATGACAATGGCCTGATTTTGCCGCCGAAAATCGCTCCTATCCAGGTTATGATAGTTCCGATCGCACAGCATAAATCAGGTGTTCTGGACAAAGCACACGAACTAGCTGCTTTACTAAAAAAAGATGTTCGTGTGAAAGTTGATGATTCTGACAAACAGCCGGGCTGGAAATTTGCAGAATCCGAGATGAAAGGTATTCCGGTTCGTCTGGAAATCGGTCCGAAAGATATCGAAGCAAATCAGTGCGTCCTGGTTCGCCGTGACAACAACGAAAAAACCGTTGTATCTCTGGACAACCTGACAGAAGAGGTTGCAAAAGCACTGGAAGCCGTTCATAACGGGCTGTATGAGCGCGCACAGAAAAACCTCGAAAACAGAACCTATGTTGCTACCACCCACGATGAATTCTTAGATATTGCAAAAAATAAATCTGGCTTTATCAAAGCGATGTGGTGCGGCGATTCTGCCTGCGAGGATCAGCTAAAAGAAGAAACTGGTGGCGTAAAATCTCGCTGTATCCCATTTGTAGAGGACTGCTTGGGTCAGACCTGTGTATGCTGTGGCAAACCGGCAAAACACATGGTATACTGGGGCAGACAGTACTAATATCAGATTTACTTACAGGACTTTCGAAAGAGAGTCCTGTTTCTTTGTGCTTTTTATATTTATATTTGTATTAACATTTCTTATGATTTTCCAAAATCACCTTGTATTCAAATTCAAATTATGTTATCATTAAGTTAATATTTTATGCCCTGTAAATCAACATTTTAAGGAGAACATTTATGATGAAATGCACCATTATACAAGGTTCTGATCAGCGGACTGTGTACTTTGATCGTCCACAGAAACTATCTGAATTGTTATTAAAACAAGACATTCCATTTTCAATGCCATGCGGACAAAATGGAACCTGTGGCAAATGCGCCGTCATCGCAACTGGTGACTTGACCACACCAGATGCAAGAGAATTGAAAAAAATTTCCGATATGCCGCAGAATACACGGCTTGCCTGTCAATGTGTAGCAAACGGTGACTGTCAGATCATTCTGCCACAAAAGAACAACCGTATCGTATCCGATGGTATTATCCCAGAATTTACATTAGATGCCATGGATGGTGATTATGGATTTGCTGTTGACATCGGAACCACCACTGTCGCTGTATATCTATATAATCTGAAAACAGGTAAATGCCTTAAACGCAATACCTTTATGAATCCGCAGAGCAGTTTCGGGGCAGATGTTATTTCTCGCATTGAAAAAGCAGTCGGTGGCATGCAGGACGCACTCGCAGCAACTATTCGCGATGCAATCGAAGATGCATTTAAATCTATGATGGACGCCGAGCAAATCAAAGTAAACACCGCTGTTATCACTGGAAATACCGCTATGCTCTATCTGTTTACCAAAGAAGATACCACCCCATTGACCGCCGCTCCATTTGAAATCAAAAATTATCTCGGCACCACTGTGATCGGTTTATTCAAAAGATTTCCAGATATGAAGGTTTATCTACCAAAAACAGCAGCAGCATTTGTTGGCAGTGATATCATCTGCTCCATGCTTGCTTGTGAAATGAATGATACCAAGCAGACCGTTTTAATGGTTGACATCGGTACCAATGGCGAAATGGGCTTAATTCATGACGGCAAATTATCTGTTTGCGCAACCGCAGCAGGTCCAGCATTTGAAGGCGCAGGTATCACCTTCGGCATGGCAGCTGGTGACGGCGCTATCGACTCGGTGACCGCCGCTGATGGAATTATCTCGTGCACTACCATAGGAAACCAAAAAGCTGTAGGCATCTGCGGAACTGGTTTAATTGATGCTGCTGCAATGCTGTTAAACACCGGTTTGATCGACGAAACCGGCTGCATAGATGAAGAAAATGAAGAATACGCAAACTGTCTGACCGAATATGATAACAGTCCGGCAATCAAACTTGCCGACAACATTCTAATTACGCAGCAGGATATTCGTCAACTCCAGCTTGCAAAAGCAGCAATCTGTGGTGGTATTGATACCTTGCTGGAAACCGCTGAAATTGATCCAGAAGATGTTGATATCTTCTATATTGCGGGCGGATTTGGTCGTTATATCAGTACTGTTTCTGCCGCCACCATTGGTTTATTTCCCAAAGCACTGACAAAAAAAGCAAAAGCAGTTGGCAATGCAGCCGGTGTAGGTGCGTCTATGCTGCTGCTGAGCAAGCCATTGATTGCAGAAAGTATCAAGCTGGCAGAAGAAGCCAATGTCGTAGATCTCTCTACCTCCCCTATTTTTATGGAACAATATATCATGAGAATGCATTTTGGAGATGACGACGAATGAGTGCAAAACAGAAAAAAATCCCAAAAATTAAACCAATTGCAACTATCCATACCGATTTCCCAACCAAATTTGGCATTCCAAGACAGGGAAATTTGATTAAAGAACTGCATGCTGTCATTGTATTTGAACCAGAATTCCGTAATCCGGATGCACTGCGTGGAATCGAAGAATTTTCGCATCTCTGGCTGATCTGGCAGTTTTCAGACGCGTTGCGGGACACATGGTCCCCGACGGTCCGACCGCCTCGACTCGGTGGAAATGTCAAAAAAGGTGTATTCGCCACGCGTTCCCCATTTCGTCCAAATCCAATCGGCCTGTCGGTCGTTCAGTTTGATGGTATGGAACAAACTTCACAGGGCACTGTTCTGCATATTTCTGGTGCTGATTTAATGGACGGCACTCCAATTTATGACATCAAACCATACCTGCCGCATATTGATGCCATTCCCGATGCAGCTGGTGGATTTGCTAAAGAGGTCAGCAGCTATGTACTAACTGTAAATTTTCCAGAAAACTTGCTACAAATTCTCCCTGAAAACAAACGGGAAGCTGCAATAGCTATTCTGGAACAAGACCCTCGTCCATCCTACCAGAATGACCCAAACCGGACCTATGGCTTTGCGTTTGCTGGTGTGGAAATTAAATTCAAAGTAAACAATAATATTTTAACCGTATATGATGTTTCCAAAATTATCTAACTCTGTATCTGCATTCCATATAATCAATATTCAATACCCTCCACTGCATTTCATAAAACCTAGTATTATTTTGTCACTTTTAACCATACCAAAACACAGACGATTTGGTATTCCCTGCTGGAGCATTGATTATTTTGGCATATTTTATCAATTATATTATTTTATACATCTTTTTTAAGGCTTATTTTCAAACAAGTGTTTATCTTTCATACAAAATTCATATAATATACTCATATAATTCATTGACAATATACTTTGAAACAGTTATAATGAATCCGTAACCAATCGTTACGGATTTTTATATGGGAAAGGATATTTTATAATGGAAAAAATGATGAAAGGTTTTGCAATGTTAAAAATCGGCGAAGTAGGCTGGATTGAAAAAGAGGTTCCTACTTGTGGCCCAATGGATGCAATCTGCAAACCACTTGCTATCGCTATTTGTACTTCTGACATTCACACCGTTTGGGAAGGTGCAGTCGGAGACAGACATAATATGATTTTAGGCCATGAATGCTGTGCAGAGGTTGTTGAGGTAGGTTCTATGGTCAAAGACTTCAAGCCGGGTGATCGTGTTTTAGTACCGGCTATTACTCCGGACTGGAACTCTCTGGAAGCACAGGCAGGATATCAAATGCATTCTAACGGTATGCTGGCAGGCTGGAAATTCTCCAACTTCAAAGACGGTGTATTCGCTGAATACTTCCATGTAAATGATGCAGACGGTAACTTGGCTATCTTACCAGACAATATTGACCCAGTAGATGCCTGCATGCTCTCTGATATGGTTCCGACTGGCTTCCATGGTGTTGAGCTGGCTGATGTTGAATTCGGTGATACCGTATTGGTTATCGGCATTGGTCCGGTAGGCTTAATGTCTGTTGCAGGTGCAAACATGCGAGGTGCTTCTCGCATCATCGCTGTTGGTACCAGACCGAATTGTATTGCTGCTGCTAAAAAATATGGTGCTTCTGATTTCATCAGCTACAAAAATGGCCCGATTGAAGAACAAGTTTTAGCAATGACCAATGGCAAAGGCGTTGATAAAGTTATCATCGCAGGTGGCGATGTAGATACCTTTGAAGCCGCTGTCAAATCAGTTAAACCGGGTGGTAAGATTGGCAATGTAAACTATTTAGGTAATGGCGATTATATTAAAATCCCACGCGAAGCATGGGGCGTTGGTATGGGTCATAAACAGATCCTTGGCGGTTTAATGCCGGGCGGTCGTTTGAGAATGGAAAAACTTGGTTCTCTGGTTGCAAACGGAAAACTGGATGTAAAACCATTAACCACTCATGTATTTGAGGGCTGGGATGCCATTCCACAAGCTTTACAGCTGATGAAAGATAAACCGGCAGATTTAATCAAACCAGTTGTTAAACTATACTGATTCTATTTTTGAAGTTTCTTTTCCTGATTTTTTAAGAACCATCCCATAAGATAATCAATATCGCATATTTCTCTCCGGCTACTCTAATAAGCCGGAGAGTTTTTGTAAATCAAAACGCCTGACTAACTTTTTCGAGTCAATCAGGCGTTTTTTATATAACAAATTACAGTACGCAGCCTTTTACGAGCATCAGGTTACCATATTTGCGTTCTTCACCAGTCTGAATTACGCAATATGCGTGTTTGGCCTGCTCATAAAACGCAAAGCGCTCAATCTTTTCCATTTCTACATCTGGATAATCCTTATGTAAAATAGCCTCATAGTCACCCCATGCTTCCGGCTCAGGACTACCTTTTGCCTTGTCACTATCCGTCAAATCCATCACCGCAGCAGTGCGCCCAGAATACTCTGCATCCAATGGGAATAATTCATGAATTGCTTCATATAAAGTCGCAACATCCGCACCTGGGCAGCGAATTAAATTACCAATAGAAGTTGTTTTAGCAATACTCTCTCCTGGAAAATTAGCGTCTGCCAAAATCAGCATATCGCCATGCCCCATATCGCAGAGAACCTTCAGCATATCACCAGTTAATACCTTGGAAATTTTCTGTAACATCATTTCACCCTTTTTCGTATTTGATTCAAACAGAAATATCTGTCTTTAATCCATATTATATCACACCCGCCTTGTAACCGCAATTATCATTATTGCTATCCTGATAAAAAGTCAGAACAGTATTTCATAAAGTATTATCACAGGAAAAGGGCATGCCACCCGGAATCGTTCGATCCATTTCAGCATGCCCTTATTTATTTTGAATATTTAAACTATAGTAATTGATTCTGTTTGCTTAAATAGCAGAAGCCTTTACCGCTACAATACGAATGACAGGCGGATCATCATTGCCATAAGGTGCAAAACCAGTATCCTCCTGCGCATATTCAATGCGATAGCCCACTTTTTCCAGATGCTCCACAAGCTCAGAAAGTACGATAAAACGGCGGTAATGATTATCATAGAAATAAGCATTGCGCTCCAACGCCTGCCCTTTCCCACAGAGTGGATCATTAACACTGCGCACTTCAATAAAGAACTTGCCATCAGAACGGAGAGCGCGATATATTGTCTGTAGCAGCATCATCTCCTGTCTTGCATTGATGGAATGAATGGTAAAACGGCTGTAAACATAATCATACGCATTCTCAGTGTGGCAATCGGCGGTAATGAAATCACCACAGACAAACTCAGCATTGGGGATATTTTGACTCTGCAATTCCGCGATCGCTTCTTTAGAAAGATCCAGTGCGGTAATATGCATACCATTCTGTGCAAAATACACCGCATCGCGCCCATTTCCGCAGCCCAACTCTACCATATCTTTTCCCGGCTCTATTAGTGTCAGCACATACTGTGCAAAGGGAGAAGGTGTAGTAAGGCAGACCTTATTTCGGTAATACTGATTCCAATATGTCCGATTATCAATGGGATTTTCTACGATGTTGGGATAGAGAGCCTTTTCAATCTCAGCTACCACAGCTTCCGGGGTGCGGTCGCCATCATTATGCACCACCAAATCAGAAGACTCCGGCTCATCAAAAGGCAAATCTACACCTACTACATTTTTTCCGCTGGAATATAGCCCCTTCTGATTCCGAGCAATTAGCGTTTCTTTGGAAACCTTAATGTAAATTTCCTTGTAATTTGGGATATTCTCCCGATTCCAATGGCGTACTTCGGAGTACATGGCGATGGAGCAAACCACCACATCAATCCCCTGATCTGACAGTAGCTTGCACACCCGGAAAATACGCCCCGCCCAACGGCGGCGTTCTTCATCCGTATAACCTACATCCTCGCCAAAAGCTACCCGAATCTCATCACCATCCAGATAGACGGCATTCGGTTTCGTCTTTTTGAGTCCCTTATAAAAGCGGCTGCCCAAGGTGGTTTTGCCTGCACCAGACAGGCCGGTAAAGAAATATACCGTTCCCTTTTGTTCCATATTTTTCTCCTAATTTAGCAATTAGCGGTAAAGCGGCTGCTCCAGCAGCGCAGGATCTAATTTTAACGGCGTCATCGGATGAAGTGGTTGTCCTTCCTTGTTAATAAAGTTTAGCCCGTTGAGCATATACTTGGCATAAGTCAAACGCTTTTCATGAACTGAATCCATAAAATCCTGTACTTTTTTTTCTAACTCGGCTTCCGTTATTTTAGGTCGATCTCCATCATCTTCTCTGTTTGTTTGGCTCTTACCATCCAACTGCACAAAATTTTTACAAAGCAAATTGCGCCAACCATTTTCCATCTGTGTATCCAAACAGGTAAACTGCCCTACTTTCTCCTCAACCCATTGCTCGTCTACTGGTTCTCCCTTGTAATACTGGAAATCATAGCCATATGCTTCATACGCATCGCGCATAAAATACTCTAGATAAGCGCGCTCCGGTGTCCCCAAAAATTCGTCGTAAGTGCGGTAAATTGCAGCAGGGTCAAAACCAAGATCATTTCCCTGTAAACTCTCTGGATTGACGCCGGTTACACCAGAACAATAGGTCATCGACTCGGTGTACGGAATATCCAAAAATTCTGCCAGCGCAGTAAAGGTTGCTTTTGGATTCAGCTTACCATCCTCAAACCGCACCAGACGGCTGTCATGATAAAGCCGATCAAACGGATCCACCAGATAACTACGATTTAAAAGACGGTTATTTACCATATCAGGCAGATAACCTTTCTCTGCGTCCTCCGGGCTGTATTTGGGATTCCACTGCATAATAAAACGCACAGTAGCAGCCACACTGGTGGTGGGACGGCGCATCGGCGTAAAGGTTTTGATATATTTAAAACCTTTGAAGATGGGCGAGGTACGAATTGATTCATATTGCTCAGAAAACAGCGTTGCCCAACCGCGCTTTTCATTTCGCACTGTACACTGATAATCAATATGACCAAAGTGTGGCTGCAAAAATAAAGCAGGAACGATACGCTCATTCGGGTTCGGATGAAAAAGTTTATCATTTCCATAAAGATACAGTGCCACCAAAATATCCTTGTCGGTAATCATAGTTAAGCCCTGCAAAGCACGCAGCGTAGCATCCCCCGTTGCTCTCCGCCGCAATCTCTTACGATACTCTGCAATCATTTTCAATATCTCATCAAACATAACCGATTCCCAGATAATTAGATTCGGATGTCCATAGCAGATTTCGTTAAAGAAATCTCCACCATTATGGGTTGCCAGCTGGGTATGCCAAATCAGCTTATTAATTTCCCGCACCTCCAGCGGCTTGACCGGATAGGTACTGTAATCAATGCCGTATTCTTTTTGGAAATCAATCGGATAACGACTGACCTCATCCTCCATTAAAAATACTAACTTTTGATCACGCAACAGTTTCTTGAAGTCCAGCACCTGCAGATAGGCGCAAAAGGTCATAAAATTGGTATAGTGCAGATAGATATGGTTTTCTTTTGCTACCCATTCACTTTTCCGCACATTGTCATTTAAATATTCCAGTTGATACTGGGAGTAAACATCATCTGCCAAAACCGGCTTGCTAAGGTCTTTAAAAAAATACCGATCGATGATGGAATCGTCAAGATTTACATAATCCCCAAATCGTTGTTCATCAGGGTAATATGGGATAAACGCGTTGTTGTCATAAGGAAAAAACCAGATTGGAAGTTCCTCAAATTTTGGAAAATCCTTTCGGAATAAATAAGGGTAGGCGGACAGTGCCGCACAGTTTTTTTCATAGGTTTTCTGTAATTTTTGCAGATTCGGAAAATAAAACGCCTGACTGAGAATTTCCAGAATCTCCGCCTGAAAGTATCCTTTTTGAAACAGCGAAACAAAGGAAGTATAAGCAATCTTATAATCCCCCTTGGAAAAGAGAATATAACTGGCTGCTTCCAATTCCTCCTCTGGGGAAAGTTCTCCCTGCCCAATCGCCATTCCATAGGCATCCTGTGCCCCTTTTGGCTGCTTCAGTTCCGCACACCGGCGGGCAATTTCAATCAATTTCATATCGTCACATCCAATTCGTTTGATGGGTCTTACATCATCTATGTCAAACCACTATATCTTTCCAGAAAAGCGGTATTTTTAATTCTAATTCAATCTAAAAAAAGGGCGGGCAAACGCCCGCCCCAATCAATTGGTTTGCTATTGAAGCCACCAGAACAATTACTGTAATAACTGTAATACGCCCTGCGGAAGCTGATTTGCCTGTGCAAGCATTGCCTGTGCAGACTGTAACAGGATGTTGTTCTTGGTGTATGCAGTCATCTCGTCTGCAACATCGGTATCACGAATTGTGGACTCTGCATCCTGGATGTTCTCTTCCATGGTGGACAGGTTGTTTGCAGTATGCTCCAGACGGTTCTGGTTTGCACCCAGGTCACCACGGGTGGAAGATACAAAATTGATCGCATCTTTAATTTTTGCAATTGCTTCATTAGCACCAGCAATTGTAGAAATATCAAGACCCTTAATACCCAATGCATCGGTGTGCATATCGCCAACTTTAACCTTCATCTGGTTGTAGCTGTCTGCGGTATCACCAATCTGCAATTTCAGACCAGCACCCGGTTCAGAAGGCTCGAAGGTCAGAACCTCTGTTTTAGTGCCAGTAACCTTGATGCCGGAGCTCTTGAGTGCCTCATTCAGGCTGGCAATAGTTTTTGTTGCACTGGAGCCCAGAACTACAGCGATATTACCCTCTGCAACCTTGTCGCCTGCCTTGTCAACCATCTGGTAGGTTCTACCATTAATAGTGATGGTATCATCTTTCTTGAGAGGGTTATTACCATTAACCTTCTTCTTAGCAACTTCACCATCCGTAACATCCGTCGTCGGATTAAAGGTTACTCCTTTATCATCTGTCGTAATATTGCTAAGTTTAGCACCGTTCGGACCAGTAACTTTGGAAGTCAACTTGATTTGATTTTTGCCTCCGCCTGCTTCAATTTTGAAAATGTTGCTCAGTTCCTCATTCTTCTGCAAAGCACCCATAATAGCATTAAGGTTTTTGCCCGCCGAAGAGCTAGCGGTATAGTCAACCTTGACAGTGTGAGCTTTACCGTCAGCATCAACATAATTTACAGTCAGGATCGATTTTTTGCTAGCATTACCAACATCAATGGTTACAACGCTCTCTGCACCAGTAGCAGCAAGGTCAGTGACAGTTGCTTCGCTACCACCAACTTTAGCGTTGCCGATTTTGATGTCCAGTTCGCTCAGGGAACCGTCCAGCAGTTTCTGGCCGTTGAAGTTAGAGGAATCAGCGATACGGTCAATCTCGTCTAACAGTGCCTGGGTCTCTTTCTGCAGGTTTGCACGGTCAACTTCGTTGTCGTAGGTGCCGTTTGCAGACTGGGTTGCTAAGTAGTCCATACGGTTAAGCATGTCGTGAACTTCCTGTAAAGCACCCTCAGCGGTTTTTACCAGAGAGATACCGTCTTTAACGTTTTTCTGTGCAGCGTTTAAGCCGGTGATCTGTGCACGCATTTTCTCGGAAATTGCTAAGCCTGCAGCGTCGTCGCCTGCACGGTTGATTTTGTAACCGGAGGACAGTTTCTCAAGGTTTTTGGACAGTGCGCTAGCATTGTTGGTGTAGTTGCGATAAGAGTTCATCGCAGTGATGTTGTGTTGAATACGCATAAATATGCTCCTTAAAGTATGATTAATGTGACAAGGCTAATCCTTACGCCTCAGCACAGTTTGTGGAATATCCCGATTCCATTCTGTTATCCATTAACAGCAGAATCAGCAATACGAATGTGTAGTAAGGTGGTTTTATTTCACCCTACATATGTATTCTCGTCAGCTTATTTTTTAAAATAAGGGGTTTTTTAAAATTTTTTATATTTTTTTGTAAAAAGAGCATGCCGCAACGAATTTTATCAATCCATTACAACATGCTCGATTTATTTTTCAGTATTTAGACTATATCACAGTCATAAGTTCCTGTTTGTGTGATGACTCACAATTATTTCAGTGCAGCCTGTGCAGCAGCTAAGCGAGCGATCGGCACACGGAACGGAGAACAGGAAACATAGTCTAAACCGATCTTATGGCAGAACTCAACAGAGGTCGGGTCACCACCATGCTCACCGCAGATACCGATGTGCAGGGACGGATTAACCGGTTTACCCAATTTGATAGCCATTTCCATCAGTTTACCAACACCAACCTGATCCAGTCTAGCAAACGGATCGTTCTCGAAAATCTTAGCGTCATAGTAACCGTCTAAGAATTTACCAGCGTCGTCACGGGAGAAGCCGTAGGTCATCTGGGTTAAGTCGTTGGTGCCGAAGCAGAAGAAGTCAGCGTCTTTTGCGATGTCATCAGCGGTTAAGCAAGCACGCGGAATCTCCATCATAGTACCAACTTCATAGTGCAGGTTAGAACCAGCAGCAGCGATCTCCGCATCTGCGGTCTCAACTACTACTTTCTTAACGAATTTCAGCTCTTTTACTTCGCCTACTAACGGAATCATGATTTCCGGAGCAACTTTCCAATCCGGATGAGCTTTCTGAACATTGATAGCTGCACGAATAACAGCTTTGGTCTGCATTCTTGCGATTTCCGGATAGGTAACAGCCAGACGGCAGCCACGGTGACCCATCATCGGGTTGAACTCATGCAGAGAATCAATGATTGCTTTGATCTGCTCAACGGTTTTGCCCTGAGCATTAGCCAGTTTCTGGATATCTTCTTCGGTAGTCGGAACGAACTCATGCAGAGGCGGATCTAAGAAACGGATGGTAACCGGGTTACCTTCCAGTGCCTCATACAGTTTTTCGAAGTCACCCTGCTGAACCGGCAGGATTTTATCCAGAGCTGCTTCTCTTTCTTCAACGGTGTCAGCACAGATCATTTCACGGAATGCGTCGATTCTGTCACCTTCAAAGAACATATGCTCGGTACGGCATAAGCCAATACCCTCAGCGCCTAACTCTCTTGCTTTCTTAGCATCGGTTGGGTTATCAGCGTTGGTTCTTACTTTTAAGGTTCTGTATTTGTCAGCCCAAGCCATGATTCTGCCAAACTCACCAGCGATGGTAGCATCAACAGTCGGGATTAAGCCTTCATAGATGTTACCAGTAGTACCATCGATAGAAATGCAGTCACCCTCATGGAATACTTTGCCGCCTAATTCGAACTGTTTGTTTTCTTCATCCATTTTGATATCGCCACAGCCGGATACACAGCAAGTACCCATACCACGAGCAACAACTGCTGCGTGAGAGGTCATACCACCACGAACGGTTAAGATACCCTGAGCAGCTTTCATGCCGGAGATATCTTCCGGAGAGGTTTCTAAACGAACCAGAACAACTTTTTCACCTTTTGCTTTCCAAGCAGCAGCATCATCAGCGGAGAATACAACTTTACCGCATGCAGCACCTGGGGAAGCACCTAAGCCTTTACCAATCGGGGTAGCAGCTTTCAACGCTTTGGTGTCAAACTGCGGATGCAGTAAGGTATCTAAGTTTCTCGGCTCGATCATCAAAACAGCTTCCTGCTCGGTTCTCATGCCTTCATCAACGAGATCACAAGCAATTTTCAGAGCAGCCTGAGCGGTTCTCTTACCGTTACGAGTCTGTAACATATACAGTTTTTCATGCTCAACGGTGAATTCCATATCCTGCATATCTCTGTAATGGTTCTCTAAGGTTACACAAACCTGTTTGAACTGCTCAAATGCAGCTGGGAATTTCTCAGCCATCTGATCAATCGGCATCGGAGTACGAACACCAGCAACAACGTCCTCGCCCTGAGCGTTGGTTAAGAACTCACCCATAAGTTTTTTCTCGCCGGTAGCCGGGTCACGAGTAAATGCTACACCAGTACCACAGTCATCGCCCATATTACCAAAAGCCATCATCTGAACATTTACAGCGGTACCCCAAGAGTACGGAATATCGTTATCACGACGATAAATGTTAGCACGCGGGTTGTCCCAAGAACGGAATACAGCTTTAACTGCACCCATTAACTGCTCTTTCGGGTCATTCGGGAAATCTGTGCCGATTTTAGCTTTATACTCAGCTTTGAACTGTGCAGCTAATTCTTTTAAGTCCTCAGCGGTCAGTTCAACATCCTGCTGAACGCCTTTTTCAGCTTTCATTTTATCGATGAGCTCTTCGAAGTATTTTTTACCTACTTCCATTACAACATCAGAGTACATCTGGATAAATCTTCTATAGCAGTCCCAAGCCCAACGCGGATTGTTGGAGCTTGTTGCCATGTATTCAACAACATCTTCGTTTAAACCTAAGTTTAAGATAGTGTCCATCATACCCGGCATAGAAGCGCGCGCACCGGAACGAACGGAAACCAGCAGCGGATTGGTCTTGTCACCGAATTTTTTGCCGGTGATTTCTTCCATTTTAATAATGTTTTCATTGATCTCTGCCTGGATTTCATTATTGATGGTACGGCCATCCTCATAATACTGGGTGCAAGCTTCGGTGGAAATGGTGAAGCCCTGCGGAACCGGAAGACCCAGTTTGGTCATCTCTGCGAGGTTAGCGCCTTTACCGCCCAGCAGCTCACGCATGGAAGCGTCGCCTTCACTGAACAGGTATACAAATTTCTTGCTCACTGTCAATTTACCTCCAAAATTTTTTAGTGAACAGTCCTACCCATTCGGAAAATTCCGCACACAGGAGAAAAGACGCATATTATGGGGAAAACATGCGCCAGACCATTCACTTCTTGTTCTTTATTATACCATATCTC
>JAHHTP010000034.1 GCA_020024615.1 Oscillospiraceae bacterium | reverse complement strand
CCATACACGAGTTCCAGTCGTGCGCCATAAACCGGGCTAGGCGACTTCTCCATTGATTTGTGTTGCCGTTTGCTGCAACGACATTTATTATAGCACATCTATTTTGATTTGTCAACAGGTTTTTTGAAATTTTTTAAATTATTTTTTTAGAGGTTTTTGAATTAAGTGTTGCAAACCAGAAAAAGATAGTGTATAATTAGTATGGATGAATTGGTTTGCTGAAAACTAATTTGCAAATGAGTGACCATTCACTCAAAATAATCAGTTTATGAAAAAGGAGGGAAATGAATGGTACAGACCAACTTTCCAGACTGGGGTGGAGTAGATACCGCTGCATTGGTGGTTTCCGGCTTGCTGGTAGTTTTTGCTGCATTATGTGTTATCATTGCGTTTATCTGGATTATGGGTAAGGTAATGACACTGAAGGAAAATGCAAAAAAATCGAAGAATGCACAGGCAGAGGCTGCTGCGCCGAAAGCTGAACCGAAGGTTGTGACCCCGGCTGCTGCATCGAAAACTGAAGATGTTGCTGAAACCGATGGAATCAGCGATGAAGTGGTTGTTGCAATCTCTGCTGCAATCTCCGCAATGATGCTCGCTCAGGGCAATGACAAACCGTTTGCGATCAGAAGCATTAAACGCGTTAAAGAAACTCGTAATGCATGGAATGCTGCTGGCGTAATCGATAACACCCGTCCGTTCTGACGATGTGTTTTGTAAACAGGAAAGGAATTTAAATTATGCAAGTATTTTTAGATAGTATTCTGGGTATCTTGCAGGATTCCGGTTTTGCGATGCTTGCTGACAACTGGCTCAACATCGTTATGATGGGTGTTGCTTGCTTCTTGATTTATTTGGCCGTTGTCAAACAGTACGAGCCATTATTATTGCTTGGTATCGCATTCGGTATGCTGCTGACCAACCTTCCGGGCGCTGAACTGTTCCACATGGACTTGTTCTTGGGACAGCACATTGATTTCCAGCAGGTTGTTGAAGAGGGCGGTCTGATAGACTTACTGTACCTTGGTGTTAAGCTTGGTATCTATCCGTCTTTAATTTTCTTGGGCATTGGTTCTATGACCGACTTTGGTCCGCTGATTGCAAACCCGAAGAGCTTACTGCTGGGTGCTGCTGCCCAGGCAGGTATCTTCTTTACCTTTGTAGGCGCAATTTTACTGGGCTTCTCTCCGGAATTTGCTGCTGCAATTGGTATCATTGGTGGTGCTGATGGTCCAACCGCAATTTATGTCGCAAAAACGCTGGCTCCAGCACTGCTGGGCTCCATTGCGATTGCTGCTTACTCCTACATGGCACTGGTACCAGTTATTCAACCGCCGATTATGAAGGCACTGACCACTAAAAAAGAGCGTATGATTGAGATGACACAGCTTAGAAGTGTTTCCAAAACCGAGAAGATCATTTTCCCGATCGGTGTAACCTTAATCGTATCTCTGCTGGTTCCGTCTGCTGCACCACTGATGGGTATGCTGATGTTTGGTAACCTGATGAAAGAGTGCGGTGTTGTTGATCGTCTGGTTAAGACCGCTCAAAACGAGCTGATGAATATTGTAACTATCTTCTTAGGTGTTTCTGTTGGTGCTACTGCTACCGCAGAGTATTTCTTAACTTGGGAAACCATCAAGATTGTTGTTTTAGGCTTAATTGCTTTCTCCATTGGTACTGCATGTGGTATCCTGTTTGGTAAGCTGATGTGTGTAATGACCAAGGGTAAAGTTAATCCGCTGATCGGTTCTGCTGGTGTATCTGCTGTTCCGATGGCAGCTCGTGTTTCTCAGAAGGTTGGTCAGAAGGATAATCCGAAAAACTTCTTGCTCATGCACGCTATGGGTCCGAATGTTGCAGGTGTTATCGGTTCTGCTGTTGCAGCTGGTGTATTACTGTCTGTATTCGCTTGATCTTCTATATCAACAAAATTACGGTGTCGTTTTTCAACAACATTATTGTTATGCAGAAAGCTCCCTGTTTTTTAGCAGGGAGCTTTAATTATGGAAAAAGAATAGATTTTGATGCTTCTAAAAGAACAGGACAAATCCACGGATAGGTCAGCTGTTCGTTTGATGGTGGTGTGTCGAATGTTTGTATCTCAGCAATCTCAAATGGGGGCATCGTTCCAATTTTATGGATATGTGCGGCAAAAACGGCACCATCGCCATATCCTTCGGCATCGCCGGCGCGATAATCGCAGACAGGCAGCAGTGTATATTCCAATGCACCAGATTCTTCATATAATTCACGCATGGCAGCCTGCCAAACTGTTTCGCCTTTTTCAATATGTCCACCTTGTGTTTCAAAGGTGGTGCGTGCTTTATGCCGAGAGAGCAAAAGCTTTCCTTCATATTTTGAAACGATTACCACATACATATAGTTTTTCAAATATCGAAAAGGGTAAGTATTACAGTATTTTTCCATTTATTTCACCTTGGAATATATCCACAGACGGCAACAACCGTTTCCTTGTCATTGTAGGAGGAAATCTGTTGGAATCCATTTTTCTTTAGAAAATGCAGAATATTGTCATCTCGCTGCGGACACTCGGCATAGATGGGATTGTTGGATTGGTCTGCTCTTTTTTTACATAAATTTAGAATAGAAGTTCCAATTCCTTTACCGCGCAGATTTTCTGCAACATACAGGCGGTAAAGGAGTTTTGCTTTGTCACCAAGTGATTTGATGTTGAAAACTGCAATGATTTGATTGTTTTGTTTGACGCAATATAGCGTTAGATCAGCGATGTCGTTTTGAATTAGCATTTCATCCCATTTTTTACCAGTATTTCTGGTTAAAAATACGGCTATATCAGTGGCATCGGCAGGTTTAGCTGTAAAAAGTTGCATAATTGCTCCTTTTCTTAGAAAAATTGTTTTGGCAGACCATCGGATGTATCTTTGGTTGGGAGATATTCCAAACCGAAATACCCGTCATATCCTGCTTTTTTAATTTCGGAAAATAGATAGTCCCAGTTAATTTCACCAGTACCCAGTTCATGTCTACATGGCACATCAGCACAATGAAAATGTCCGATCATCGTCGGCAGCATGCGTTTGATGTTTGTGGTTAAATTTCCCTCCGACATCTGCTGATGATAGATGTCAAACAGCATTTTGACCTTTGGACTGTTAACATTTATGAGAATTCTTTCGGTATGATCGGTCCGACTGAGATAGGTGCCCGGATGATTAAAAAGATTCAGCGGTTCTACCACCAGTGTAACTGGGCTATCTTTGAAGATTTCAGAGGCACAGATCAAACTTTGGGTTAGATAATGGTCTTTATAAGCCGTATCATGTTCGATATGATCCTGCCCAGAGCAGACAATCAAATTATCAATGCCATAGTTTACGGCGATTTCCAGTGATTCTTTGCACATTTCTGAAAAAAGGGCAGGGGAAGCTTCATCAATCAGACCGATTTCAGCAAATTGTTTTGCGTAATCCGAGTTGTTTGTGGATACACAGCAGGCCACGATTGGAATATCCTGCTGCTGACAGATGGTTTTGATAGAAGTAAGATTTTTGCCTGCAAAGCTCCAAAATTCAACAGCAGAAAGACCGTCCTTTTTTGCAGCTGCAATGCGCTGTTCAAATGGGAGGTTGGGATAAAGTACTTCAACACAAGCTGAAAATTTCATATTTCCTCCATAAAAAGCGGCAAACAAAACTGTCTGCCGCTGATATTGGTTGGATATTAAAGATTAGATTAACTGATGGTGATCGCAGTATTCACAAACCTGAATATCGCCTTCCACAACATTATAGTGTGTCAAGTAATGTTCCTGATTGGAGATGCAGCGTGGATTGGTGCATTTATAACCGGTATCCTGGCCTTTGACTAATGTATAGGTCGGCTCAGAATGCAGCAGAGTGAGAATGAGTGCCATGCGAGCAAATACACCGTATTTTGCCTGTTTGAAATAGATTGCGCGTTCATCATTATCAACATCCATTTCAATTTCATCAATTCGCGGCAGCGGGTGCATAACCTTTAAGGTTGGTTTTGCTTTGAAGATTTTTGCCTTGTCCAGAACATAAACATCTTTCTGGCTCAGATATTCTTCTTCAGAGGCAAATCGTTCTTGCTGAATGCGGGTCATGTACAGGACATCCAATTCTGGAATAGCTTCTTCCAGGCTGTAAACCTCAGTATACGGGCAGTTATTTGCATCCAGTATATCTTTGATGTAGCTTGGCATTGCAAGTTCTGGAGTAGAAATCAGTACGAAGCGGTTGTTTGGATAAGCAACCATAGCCTTGACTAAGGAATGAACGGTACGGCCATTGAGCAGGTCACCGCACAGACCAATCACCAGATTGTCCAGACGGCCGATTTCGCATTTCATGGTTACTAAGTCGGTTAAAGTCTGGGTCGGGTGCAGATGACCGCCGTCACCAGCATTGATAACCGGACAGTCCGCGTACATGGCAGCTGCTTTTGCGGCACCTTCCAACGGATGACGCATTGCTAAAATATCGGCATAACCGCTGACAATGCGTATGGTGTCGGTTAAGTTTTCGCCTTTGTTGACAGAGGAATTTTGCGGGTTGTCAAAACCGATGATCGAACCGCCGAGTCTTAACATCGCAGTTTGGAAAGACATCTGGGTTCGGGTGGACGGCTCATAGAAAAGGGTGGCTAAAATCTTATTCTTGCATGCGCCGGCGTAGATGTCTGGATGGTGATAAATGTCGATTGCCAGGTCAACGACTTTGTTCCAGCGTTCTGGTGTAAAGTCACTTAAATCTACCATGTGTTCATATTTTCCGTTCATAAAAATTTCTTCCTTTCTTTGTCAATGAAATCAAAAGCGGAATGCGTATTTTTACCTATACTATTATAGCACAGACGATTCTACTTTTCAATTGTTTTGCTATATTTTAACTGTTTTGTCAAATTTTGTAACAAAATGGTTAGTGGCAGAATAAAACAGTGCCTGAAAAAGCAGACACGGTAATAGAATCAGGCGTCAAAAGCATCAGCCCATAATGCTTTATTTGGACGCTCAGACATGGTAAGACTTAAAGTTTTGCCCTCCATCATCTGTGCGTGGGTAAAGTATGGTACAGTTAAGTTTTCACCATTGATTTGTGCGGCTGCAATATATTTTGCTTTATGTGCTGCACCTTCCGCTTCAATTGTAAAGGTTTTGCCGTTTGGCAGGTCGATTTCAATTCGATCAAACAACGGAGAACCCAGATCATAGCGGTCGCTGCCTGGGGTAACGGTGTAGAAGCCCATTGCAGTGAATGCTGCAAACGCACTCATAGCACCGCCATCCTCGTCACCACAGATGCCGAATGGAGAATTGGTGAACCACAGATCCATCAATTCATGTACCTTGCGCTGTGTTTTATATGCTTTGCCGCAGAAGTTATATAGGTACGGAATGTGGAAACTTGGTTCATTGCCCATGCAGAATTGACCAGTTAAACCAGTAGCATCTGGATACTGCATCAAGAAGGTAGACTTCAATACACCGTCATACTGTTCCACAAACAGATTGTCCATTTTCTGCTCAAACGCTTCTTTTCCACCATGCATTTTCACCATGCCCAGTGGGTCATGCTGTGCAGCAAAATTATAGATATAAGCATTATTTTCAGCAAAATAGCGTCTGCCACCTTGGCCGCCACAGAATTTTGGGTTGTAAATTTTGGTAAAGCTGCCATCCATCTTGCGCGGATGTACGAAACCGGTCTCTTTATTATAAACATTCCGATAGTTGAGAGCGCGTTTTTCAAAGTATATAGCATCCTCTTTTTTGCCGAGCGCTTTTGCAAGCTGCGCAACACACCAGTCATCATACGACTGCTCAATGGTAACTGCAACCGACTGACGGTTTTCAAACGGATGGGTCGGTTCAGTGGAAGTTTCTTCTTCATCCTCCTCCAGACCTGGGAAAAAGCCTTTTTTGTGATAGCAATGGGTCAATTCACCTGCTTCGCCGTCACACCATGGGCACATAGTGCGTTTCATAGCGTTTTTATAGGCTGCTGCATATGCGGTTTCCAGATCAAACGGGAATCCTTTCGCCAGCGCATCTGCATACAGCGAAACGGTGTGAAAGCCGAGCATGCACGGGATATTGCCGCCAATGCTCGGGAAACGCGCCATCCAGCCTCCTTCTTTGAACATTCGCAAATAGGAGGCAAGAATGCCTTTGTGTACATCTGGTTCAAGCAGCATTTGCAGCGGATGTGCGCCACGGTAGGTATCCCAGATGCCGTCGTCGCAGTAATAGCCGACCCCTTCATCATCATGAATTTTGCCATCATAACCAATATACTGTCCGTCAACCGCAAAGTTGCGCATTCTGGACATTACGCGATAAAGTGCGGTATAGAACACAGTTTTGCGGTCTTCGTTGTCACCAGTGACGCGGATTTTAGAGAGAATCTTGTTCCAAGCATTGTGACATTTTTCACGAGCCTGCTCGAAGGTGGATTTTAAGACAGTGTTTTCAAAATTGTGCAGGCAGTTTTCTGCACTAACCGAAGAAATATTGAATCTCAATTCGGTATGGGTATCCTGCAAATGTGCGATAATAACAGTAATGTGGTCAAACTGTCCCGGATGATACTGGTTTTCTACCTGTGTTGAGGTGGTCTCAAATTTGGTGCAGCCTTCAATTTGATAAATGGAATGCATTTTAACAGTTTTGTAGAAGGAAGATACTGGTGTGGCAAGATAGATGCGGTTTCCTTCGATTCTATATTCCGGTGTGCCATAGATATAGAACGCCAGCGCTTTGCAGTCGCTGCCATAAAAGCGGAAGATACCAGTATTGTGATATGCGGTTAGTTCTGCTGTGGTGTCGATGTCTTCCAGATAAACCGAATAATAATCCGGATGTACTTCTTCGAAGTCGTGGTCGTAAGTACTGCCGATTTCCAGATAATCGGTTTTCTCTCCGGAAATCGGCATAACGATTGCATCGTTTGCATGGAATCCGAAGATTTTATCAGAGTTATAGCGGTCGGTGACACCGGGACGCGGTGCCGGAAATACACTGACTGCGCCGTGTGGTGATTGAACAGCCGGTCTGGTTGCGGTCAGCAGATGGCCGATACCACCGATATTTGGGTTAACATAAGATACAAAATCCATATAAATTCCTCCTGGGTTTTCTTGTGAGATTATTGTTATTATAATGGATTTTATGGTATAGGACAAGAGAAATCGTGCACTAAATTTGTGCTTTTGTTTAAAAATAGGGATATCATGAAAAAATGTACGAAAAAATGTTAAAAAGTGCTTGAAAATTCAGTGCGAATGAGTATAATAAAGATATAAGCATTTGTCTGCTTTTGAAACCAACAAATGGGAGATTTATATGACAAAATTTTATGTAAAAAACGATGCGGACAGCTTGTCTTTGGAACTGTTTACGCATCCAACCTGTGAATATCGCGGTACGCCATTCTGGGCGTGGAATACCAAACTGAATGAAGAACAGCTGAAACGCCAGATAGATGTGCTGCATGAGATGGGATTTGGCGGATTTCATATGCACGCTAGAACAGGTCTGGGCACGGCATATTTATCAGAAGAATTTATGCAAATGGTAAAGGCGTGCGTTAATAAGGCGAAAAATGACCATATGCGCGCATATTTGTATGACGAAGATCGCTGGCCGAGTGGATTTGGCGGCGGATTGGTTACCAAAAATCCGGCTTATCGTGCGCATAATCTGCTGTTTACCCCAAAAGCATATGTGGAAGCTGAGTTGGTGACTCATAACGATTCCACATCGGTTGCTGGAAGAAGCGAAAACGGAAGTTTGATTGGCGTATATGACATTGTGTTAAATGAGGATGGAAGTCTAAAATCTGGAAAGAAAATATCACCTGAAGCGAAAACCCAGGGCAGAAAATGGTATGCCTATATGGAAAGTGGCAGCCCAACATCCTGGTTTAACAATCAGACTTATGTTGACACTTTGAGTCCGCAGGCTATGCAGGAATTTATCCGTATTACCTATGAAAGTTATTTGGCTGCTGTTGGTGCGGATTTCGGCGATGTGGTTCCGTCTATTTTCACGGATGAGCCGCAGTTTACCAGAAAACAGACTTTGAACTTTGCAAATGACCAGATGGATGTCACATTGCCGTGGACACCGGATTTTGCCCAAACCTATCAACAAGCATATGGCATGGATATTATGGAGCATCTTCCGGAACTGATTTGGAATTTGCCGGATAAAATGCCATCCAAAGCCCGTTACTACTACCACGATCACATCTGTGAACGGTTTACCGAAGCCTTTGCCGATCAGTGTGGTGGCTGGTGCAGAAACCATGGCATTGCACTAACTGGACATATGATGGAGGAGCCAACTTTGCAGTCACAGACCGCTGCACTAGGTGAGGCTATGCGTTCCTATCGTTCGTTTGATCTGCCGGGTATTGATATGCTATGTGATGGAACCGAATTCACTACCGCAAAACAGGCACAGTCGGCGGTGCATCAATATGGATATGAGGGGATGTTGTCTGAATTGTACGGTGTCACCGGTTGGGATTTTGATTTCAGAGGACATAAATTCCAGGGTGACTGGCAGGCGGCTTTGGGGGTTACGATTCGAGTGCCGCATTTGTCTTGGGTGTCGATGGCTGGTGAGGCAAAGCGCGATTATCCGGCTTCGATTTCCTATCAATCCCCGTGGTATAAGGAATATGCATATGTGGAAGATCATTTTGCAAGGGTAAATACAGCGATTACGCGCGGCAGACCAATTATAAAGGTTGGTGTCATCCATCCTATCGAAAGTTGTTGGCTTTATTGGGGACCGAAAGAGGAAAATGCGCTGGAAAGACAGACACTCGACAGCAATTTTGACCAGGTGACTAAATGGCTGTTATTCGGTTTGTATGACTTCAACTACATCAGCGAATCACTGCTGCCGTCCCAATGTGAGCAGGCAGAAAATCCAATGCAGGTTGGCGAAATGGCGTATGATGTTATAATCGTACCGGGATGTCGGACTTTACGCAGCACTACGGTTGCGCGTCTGCGTGATTTTTCAAATGCTGGCGGCAAGGTTATCTTTATGGGCAGCGCACCGGAATTTGTCGATGCTCAGGTGTCGGATGAGGCTAAAGCATTATACAGCCAATGTAGTGCTATTTCGTTTGACAAAGGCGCACTTTATAAAGCACTGGAGCCGTATCGCACGGTATCCATTCGCCGCAATGATGGTACCATGGCTGATAATCTGCTAATGCAGTATCGTCAGGATAAGGATTTTCGATGGCTGTTTGTCGTACAGGGCATCAAGCCGAAAATGCCGGATGTATTAAACAGCCAGCCGCTGCGCATTACCATTGATGGCTGCTTTACACCAGAATTGTATGATACCATAAACGGCGTTGTGAAACCGGTTTCCTATTGTGTTACCGCAGATAAAACAGTGATTTTGATTACCAAACATGATTATGAATCTTTCCTGTTTAAATTGACGCCATGTGAAGGTTCTATTGCTGCACTGATGCTGGAAGAACCAGTAAAAGTCAGCGAATTTCCGATTCTGCGTCAAGTGGATTACAGATTATCTGAGGATAATGCGCTGCTATTGGATATGGCAGAGTATGCGTTGGACGATATGCCGTACGCGCAGAAAGATGAATTGCTGCGTGCAGACAATAAACTGAGAGAATTGGCTGGTTTTGAACTGCGTGGCGGCCAGATTGCACAGCCTTGGGTTACCGAGCCGTTTGAAGATAACAATGTTAGACATACTGCAAAACTACGCTTTTCTTTTGACAGTGAGCAGGCATTTGCCGGATGCAGACTGGCGCTTGAATCTGCAGAACAGGCAGAGATTTTTGTAAATGGAGTGAGAGTAACTGAAAATCCGGAAGGATATTATGTGGATGAGGCGATTGAAACGGTCAAACTGCCACAACTGGTAAAGGGCAGGAACACGATTGAGATTATTTATCCGTTTGTTGAAAAATTACAGATTGAGTGGTGTTATCTGTTGGGGCAGTTTGGCGTAAAGGTGGTCGGAATTGATGCGACTTTGACTGCGCTGCCGGAAAAACTGGGATTTGGTGATATTGTTCCGCAGGGACTGCCATTCTACACTGGAAATGTGACTTACCGCTTTGATTTTAATTTGGAGCAGACTTATAATGTCAAGATGCTTATAAATTTCTACCGTGGAGCGGGAATGCGTGTTTCGTGTGATGGCAGGGATGTGGGGATGCTGGTGTATCCGCCTTACAGAATCGAATTGGGCAGATTGGAATCTGGCAAGCATACCGCAGAGGTTACGTTGTATGGTCATCGCTTCAATGGATTCGGAGCAGTACACAACTGCGAATCCACATTAAGCTGGCATGGCCCATATGCGTGGAGAACAGTCGGTGACGCATTCAGCTATGAGTATCAGCTCAAACAGGTTGGCATTATGAAAGCGCCGATGATAGAACTATACGAAGCAGAGGAATAAGATGAAAAGTTTAAGTGAAATTGATGCCAATTTACAGATCTCGGTGCGAATTGATCAACCGGATGTGGTTTGGCATGAACCCAATGAGGAAGGATTTACAGTTTATGGTTTGGAGCCACAGGGACTTTTACAGTCTCCTGCGGTGTACCGAAGAATGCCGGATGAGGTGGCAAAATCGGTGAGTGAAGGGGTGTATGGACTTTATCGCAACACTGCTGGTGGCAGAATTCGGTTTACCACTGATTCGGAATATGTTGCTTTGCGCTGCGGATATGATATACTATGCAATATGCCACATCAGCCACTGACTGGTTCGACTGGATTTGATTTATATATCACCGATCAGGACGAATGCCGATATTTTAAGAGTTTTGTACCACCATGGGATGCGAAAGACAGGGCGCATGGATATGAATCGATTATTCATTTCGGTGATCGCCGAAAACGGGATATTACGATGCATTTTCCGCTCTATAATAATGTAACGCTGCTACATATTGGCTTGCAGATGGATGCGGTGATTATGAAAAGTGCTGGATACCTGTTTGCAGATCCAGTGGTTTACTATGGTTCTTCGATCACACAGGGAGGCTGTGCATCTCGTCCGGGCAACAGCTATCAGGGGTTTGTTTCTCGCGCCCTGAATTTGGATCAGATAAATCTAGGGTTTTCTGGAAGCGGTAAAGGGGAAGCAGCAATGCGGGAATATATTGCATCCCTGCCAATGTGTGCGTTTGTGCTGGATTATGACCATAATGCGCCGGATGAGGTGCATCTTTCCAAAACGCATGAGCCGATGTATCGGGCGGTGCGAGAAGCGCACCCGGATATTCCGATTTTGTGTCTTTCCCGTACAGATGTACATTTTGGACTGAAACAAGAGATGAAGGCGGTGATCCGTCAGACTGTTGAAAAAGCACAAGCTGAAGGGGACACCAATATTCGCTTTTTGGATGGTGATCTATTATTCGGAACCGATTGTCGAGATGACTGTACGGTGGATGGAACGCATCCAAATGATCTTGGTTTTTATCGGATGGCGCAGGGAATCATTGTAGAATTACGAGAAATGCTTAATCTCTGAAAAAATAAATAAAAGAAGCACTGCCTATAAGGAGATAACAGTGCTTCTTCACGAAATTAAAAAAATCTCTTGACAGACAAGAGATAAAGTGATAAAATATTATAATGTATCAAAATGCTGTTTCGATGATTCGATTACAGTATTAGTATACCACAAATTTTAGAAAAGTGCAAGTGTTTTTTGCTTTTAATATTCTGGTATAGGAAATAGAAAGCAGCAGGCACTGGTAGGATGTGCAGCACACGGCGCTCTTTCTAAAAGCAAAGAGATATCTTTTTGCAGCTGATACCGGTCCCGCAACAAACTTCTTTTTTGAAGAGCGATACAGGATCGATTTTGTGCTGTCAAAAGGCCCGTGTTACAGATATATCAAGAGAATGGAGTGGATATGCCAATGGTAGTAGAAAAGCCAATGACTGCGGAAAATCAGGTTATCGATCACGTTGATGGCGTTCATGCAACTGATAAGATGTTTGGTACCCGCACCCGCAAAAGCTTTGCTAAAATCAACGAAGTCCTGGAAACCCCAAATCTGATCGAAGTACAGAAAAAATCTTACGATTGGTTCATTACAAAAGGTTTACAGGAGGTTTTCGAGGAAATTTCCGAGATCACCGATTTCAACGGTAAATTGGTGCTGGATTTCATCGGTTTCAAGTTGGAAAAGACCCCGAAATACACCATCGAGCAGTGTAAAAAACGTGACACCACTTATGAAGCACCGCTGCGTGTAACTGCAAGATTACAGAACAAAGAAACCGGAGATGTTAAAACCGAGTCGGTATTTATGGGTAATTTCCCACTGATGACCGATAGCGGCACTTTCGTGTTCAATGGTGCTGAGCGTGTTATTGTATCACAGCTTGTTCGTTCGCCGGGTGTTTACTTCAGTGAAACATATGATAAAAACGGTAAAAAACTTTATACTTCTACCATCAACCCGAACCGTGGCGCATGGCTGGAGTATGAAACCGACTCCAACGACTTTTTCCAGGTTCGTATCGACAAAAACAGAAAGCTGCCGATCACTGTACTGATCAAAGCTCTGTTAATGCTGCGTGATGATGTTTCTGTTGAAGATTTAAACGCAGATTATACCGTTGCTATGACCGATAAGATTGGTTCTGTGGATGAAATCCATCAGATCTTCAATGTTATGGATGAAAACGGCAACTATCTGGATAATCACCTGATTGATGCCACCTTATTAAATAAAGATACCACTAAAAACGGTGAAGAAGCATTGCAGGAAATTTACCGCAAACTTCGTCCGGGTGAGCCGCCGACCATCGAGAGTGCTGTCAAGCATATCGTTCCATTACTGTTTGACCCGCATCGTTATGATCTTTCCCGTGTAGGCCGCTATAAATACAATAAAAAATTGGCAATTGCTGCCCGCATCAAAGGGCATACTTTGGCTCGCGATGTTATCAACGAGGAAACAGGTGAAGTTTTAGCTCTGGCTGGTGATCGTATTGATGCTGAAAAAGCAATGGAAATCCAGCGTGCAGGTATTTCTACTGTATACCTGACTGTTATCGATCCAAACAGCATGGATCCAAACGGCGATCATAAACGCATTGTAAAAGTATTCTCCAACGGCATGGTAAATATCGAAGACTTTATCGAGATTACCGAGGAGGAAAAAGAAGAATGCGGTATCAACGAGATGGTACGCCTGTCCATCTTAAAAGAGATCATGGCTGAAGCTGGCGATGATCACGAAGCTCTGATTCAACTTGTCAAAGACAGAGCACTTGAATTAATTCCGCGTATTATCATCATTGATGATATTTTTGCTTCTATTAACTATTTGTCCAACCTGTGCTATGAGGTTGGTACAGTTGACGATATCGACCATCTGGGTAACCGTCGTATCCGTTCGGTTGGTGAACTGTTACAGAATCAGTTCAGAATCGGCTTTACCAGAATGGAACGCGTTATCAAAGAGAAAATGTCTTTACAGACACAGGAGAGTGATGCAAACATCACGCCGACTTCTTTGATTAATATCCGTCCGATTACCGCTGCAATCAAAGAGTTCTTCGGTTCTTCTCCGTTATCGCAGTTCATGGACCAAAACAACCCACTTGCAGAGTTAACGCATAAACGCCGTCTGTCTGCACTGGGTCCTGGCGGTCTGTCTCGTGATCGTGCCGGATTCGAAGTTCGTGACGTTCACTATACACACTATGGCCGTATGTGTCCGATTGAGACGCCGGAGGGACCGAACATCGGTTTGATCTCTTATCTTGCAACTTTTGCAAGAATTAATGAGTATGGTTTTGTTGAGGCTCCGTATCGCCGTGTTGACAAAGAGACTGGTAAAATTCTGGATGAAGTCGTTTACATGCCGGCAGATGTTGAGGATAACTATGTTATCGCTCAGGCGAACGAACCGCTGACAGAAGAAGGCACCTTTGCCCGTAAAAAAGTAAATGCCCGTTATCGTGATGAGATCTTAGAGATCGAGCGTGAAAAAGTTGACTTCATGGATGTCTCCCCGAAAATGCTGGTTTCCATTGCAACCGCAATGATTCCGTTCTTAGAGAACGACGACGCAAACCGTGCATTGATGGGTGCGAACATGCAGCGTCAGGCAGTTCCACTGTTAAAAACCGAGGCTCCGATTGTTGGTACTGGTATGGAATACAAAGCCGGTGTTGACTCTGGTTCGGTTGTTGTATCTAGACACAATGGTGTTGTAGCAAGAGTTTCTGCTGATGAAGTTGTTTTGGATGTTGATGGTCAGAAAGTCACTTATGATATGATCAAGTTCCTGCGTTCCAACCAGGGTACCTGCATCAATCAGAGACCGATTGTAAGCAAAGGTCAGATTATTAAAGTTGGCGATGTTTTAGCAGATGGTCCGTCCACCGATGGCGGTGAGATCAGCTTGGGTAAGAATGCTTTAATCGGCTTCATGACCTGGGAAGGCTATAACTACGAGGACGCCGTTTTAATCAATGAAAAATTAGTTCGTGATGATGTTTACACCTCGATTCATATTGAGGAGCACAAAACTGAATCGCGTGATACCAAACTCGGACCGGAGGAGATTACCCGCGAAATTCCGAATGTCAGTGCTGAAGCACTGGCTAATCTGGATGAGCATGGTATTATCCGCGTTGGTGCTGAGGTTCGTGCTGGAGATATCCTGGTTGGTAAGGTTACCCCAAAAGGTGAAACCGAACTGACGGCTGAGGAAAAATTACTACGTGCAATCTTCGGTGAGAAGGCAAGAGAAGTAAGAGATACCTCTCTAAGAGTTCCGCACGGTGAATATGGTATCGTTGTTGATGTTCAGGTATTAAATCGTGAGAACACCAATACTGATGAACTGGGAGCTGGTGTCAACGAGGTTATCCGTTGCTACATTGCACAGAAGAGAAAACTTTCTGTTGGCGATAAAATGGCAGGACGCCATGGTAACAAAGGTGTCGTTTCCCGTATTCTGCCGATGGAGGATATGCCGTTCCTGCCGGATGGTACGCCGCTTGACATCGTGTTAAACCCGCTGGGCGTTCCGTCTCGAATGAACATTGGTCAGGTACTGGAAGTTAACCTTGCTTATGCTTGTAAAGCATTGGGCTGGCACATTGCTACCCCGGTATTCGATGGCGCACATGAGTCTGATATTCGCGCTCTGCTTGCTGCGACCGGCAAAAGCGAAGATGGTAAAACTTATGTATATGACGGCCGTACCGGTGAGCGTTTCGATAATCCGGTAACTGTCGGTTATATGTACTATTTGAAACTGCATCATCTGGTTGATGATAAAATTCATGCTCGTTCAATTGGTCCGTACTCGATGGTTACGCAGCAGCCTCTGGGTGGTAAAGCTCAGTTCGGCGGTCAGCGTTTCGGTGAGATGGAGGTTTGGGCACTG
>JAHHTP010000033.1 GCA_020024615.1 Oscillospiraceae bacterium | reverse complement strand
AATCGCCACTGTTACAATCGCCACTGTTACAATCACCACTGTTACAATCGCCACTATTCCAATTACCACTATTATTATTACCAGTGTTCCCGTTGCCACTGTTCTCATCGCCGCTGTTCCGGTTGCCGCTGTTCCCATCGCCGCTGTTCCGGTTGCCGCTGTTCCCATCGCCGCTGTTCCCAAGTCCGGTGCAACCCTTTCCCATATTCACGATTTCAAGAAGTTCCTGCCACGGGATTTCACGGACAATCTGAATTTTATTGGTGCAAGATCTTATTCCATCCGAATCGACTTCACCCAATGCAAGCACTTCCGCAACCTTGTTTTTCGGGTTGAACTGATAGTAATTGAAGCAATCAGCCGCCTTTTCGCAAAAGTGGAAGCCCCGATCACGAACCATAGGTTTCACATCTTCTTCATAAATGCCTCCAACCGCATACTGAAACAGTTTCCCGTTTGGGTTGCAAGTCCATTTAGAATTGAACACCTTGAACCCTTTAACAACTCCTGTTTTACTCATAACTTTTAACCTCTCTTTCTATCAGGTAACTTCTTTCATCCCACATGCCTTTCCTGCTCAAAATTGGATTCATTCTGGAACTCGTCCGCCGGATCCACTGTACAGAACTCTTTGCCAGTGACTTTTTCATAAAGCCAGCCGAATACCCCTATAATGATACAGCCAATGCAGCCTAACACCATTATCATCACTAGAATAACCATTGCATCAAAAAACTCGTTAATCATAGCAACTCATCTCCTTTGCTGCTGTATGCAGCACATCCTTATATATCCAAATCACGAGCGCCAACTCATGATTCTTTATGTTCCGGAATAATTTGTTCTTTTATTTCTCTTGATAACTCCGCTTGTTATGTACTGCGCAGTTTGCGCATGTACTTTTGCTGCATTAGATACGCCACACGGTCGGAAACATCCTCGCCACAATAGGCAGATAACAAACTGATCTGGATGATATATACATACTTTTGACCACTCTTAAACGCATCCCCAATAGGAAGCGTGCCCTGCTGCATTGCAACACGGACAAATTGTGGATCAAAACCAAGAATTTGGGCAGCGATCGCAACCGGCACTCTTGTACAGATATCACGCATATTTACACCTCCTTTAGGTTTTTATCAATCCAACATTTCAAGTTCTGGGCATCTGCAATCATTTTATCCAGATTGCGATATATTTTAAGCATTGCAACCTTTTCAACTTCATCTACAATGCCATCTTCGGTGATATCAAGCAACTGTTGCTTCATCTCTCCTACACCGCATAATGTGTGCATCAGTTTAATAACAATTCGGTCTAAATCTAAAATGTCAACTGGTGTAGCATCATAATCTCCAATCGGGCATTCATGTACGCAGTAATAATTCCGCAGTTCCGGACAATGATAATGCAGGGACATTCGCAGAATATTTTCAGGTGATGGGGTAGTAATCCCCAGTTCATAGTCAGCCAGTGTGGAAGCACTGATTCCCAGTTTCTCGGCTGCACCTTCTCGGCTGTTTAAGCTGTCATCCCGTTTTGCAGCCTCTTTTCGTTTATCGCAGTATGGTTTATCTATGCACTTTGTAGGGTTTCTTCCCATTTATTTCACGCTCCTTTTGTGTTATTATAGGGATAGGGGCAATGTTTTTCCGTTATAAATTCAAGTTGTAATATCTGTCACCGCTACATTGAGAGCCTTGGCAATCTTCTCAACTGTACTGGGTCTTGCTTCTCGTACTCCATTTGATATCCGACATATCGTAGCTTCTGACACTCCGCATTTTTGCGAAAGTTTTTTTGCAGTATATAATTTATGCGCCATTGCTACATGAAGTTTTATTTTGTCTATTTTCATTTTCACACCTCTTTACCGTCAATCACATTATCGGTTTAATGATATTATAGCCAATATAATTGTCTTTGTCAATATGTTTTTTTAAAATAACAAGATATAACTTGAATTTAATTGTCGCTTATAGTATAATGGAAAAAAGAAAGGATTGAAAATATGAGTTTGACGAACTATGAAATAGGACAAAAAATCAAAGAATATCGAAAAGGAAAAATGACACAACGCGAACTTGCTGAGAAAATTGGAAAAACAGAAAGTTCTATTCGAAAATACGAAAAAGGTCTTGTCACAATTCCCTTGGATGTGATACAAAAAATCGCTGATGCTTTGGGGATCGTCCCTTTTCAATTAATGGGTGTTCCCGAATACCCTGAAATCACCAAAATTGTAAAACAATACTACGGCTTCATAGAATACCTTATTTCTTTAGGATATACTGTGGAAGATGTTGAAACCATCGAAAAAATCCCAATAGACGAGTATATAGAAGCTGGAGGAAACTCAAGCACACTTTCTGATGATGATAAACAAGCTGGCTTTATCGAAGGAGAATCACATTCGATAAAACTCATTATGAATGGTAAAAGTATTGTTTTGGAAGAATACGAATTTGAAGAATTACAAAAATCCGTCAATGACATCATTGAGTTTAATTTCTGGAAAAAACACTCTGAAAACCATAAATAATAATTCATTTGCATATTTTCCAACTTGAAACCAGCTGTTTCTTCCCATTTATTTCACGCTCCTTTTGTGTTATCATAGGGATAGGGGATTCTTGCTTATTTGCCCTCTTTAAGCAGCTTATCCATTACTTTTTAAATCCGCACCATAGATTCTTGTTAAGAAAGTAAAACTATAAAAAGCAAAAATAATTCCAATTAGGAATACACAAGCGTATGCTCTTGTAAATGATATGCCTCATGTGCTAGCATTATAATGAAAGGAGGTGTATCATTATTGGAAACTAAAGTATTTTCTGGTTATTGCGATATTGCCCAAATAAATCGCAAGTTAACTGTTTTTGCAGAACGTATTGATTTATGCGTTTCATCCACTGAATGTCGTCCATCTACTCTATATACAGTGGTAGGTTTAAATTGTTCTATTAAAAACTGCAAATACAAAGAGCAATGCCAAAAATATTACTGCAAAAAAACTGACTTCTAAAACAAATGGTGAGCGGATCGATGATACGATCTGCTTTTTTATTTTTCTGTACAGGAATTTTCTCCAATAAAAAAGATTTCTTCAATGGATTTTCCAAAATATTCAGAAATTTTTTTTGCGTCTTCTAATGAGAATCCAACACAACCAGATTCCTTTTTATAGTATGCAGCCATTGTTTTTAAACCTAATACATCAGCTATTTTGCGCGCTGGTACTTTATTTTGGGTCCTAAAATTCCTTATAGTTATATTTTTCATATTTTATCTCACTCCTTTCCTATTAAGATAATTATATTATAGCTTCCTAAAAGGAATTTGTCAATAGTAATTTTAAAATAATTCCAATTAAGATAATAAATTTACATTTCCTAATAAGAATTATATAATATAATCGAGGTGATTCCATGAATAGATTAAAACTATTACGAGAAACAAAAGGTTGGAAACAAGAGGAACTTGGCAAAAGATTAAATGTCCAAAGTGCAACTATATCAAAATATGAAACGGGAAGAATCCCTTTGACTGCTGATACTTTACAAAAATTATCAGAAATTTTTCGATGTACCACAGATTATATTTTAGGCATCAGTGACGATCCTGGTTCTTTCGCTCCCCCAGAACTAACACCAAAAGAGGAACGAGATATTGCAAAAGAGTTGGAAGACATTCTGGAAGGCATGAATCAAAATTCTTTAATGTTTGATGGTGAACCGTTGGACGACGAAACAAGGGAACTGCTTAAGATAAGTATTGAAAACAACCTGCGCATAGCCAAAATAACGGCCAAGAAGAAATACACTCCAAAAAAATACCGTAAAGAGTGAGGTGTTTGTATTGCCTAAAAGAGCTGTACAAAAATTGCTTGCGAAATATCATACCAGAGACCCATTTGAAATAGCTAAAATGAGAAATATCAACATTCGATTTGATGATTTAGGGACATCTGTCAGAGGCTATTATATGGCTGTGAGGCGACAGAAGTTTATTCTAATCAATAACCGGCTTGATGCATTAGAGCGGCGTGTCGTCTGTGCGCATGAGTTGGGACATGATATTCTTCATCCGGGCACCAATACGCCTTTTTTGCGCAATTATACCTACCAATGCACACAAAAAAGTGAAAATGAAGCAAATACCTTTGCCGCTCACCTGCTCATATCAGACGATGATCTGGCAGAAGCAAGGGAAAACGGCTATACCATCCCCCAGCTTGCAGCCATGTGTGAAGTGCCGCAGGAACTGGTAAAATTAAGGATTAAAAAGTGAGGGACATATTATGAAAATCTGTCCAAAATGTCGAGAAATGAATGAAAACACACAGAGGATCTGCCAAAAATGTGGTGCTATATTAAAAAGTAGTACAGCGTCCTTTGAAAGATATTGTAAAAGTTGTGGAAAAATATATACTGGGAAAGTTGATACATGTCCTGCTTGTCATCTACCACTTTCCGGTCGCAGAATTGGAAAAACACCAGAAACACACGCAACTCCAGCATCTAAAATTTTAAATGATAGACCGAATATAGCGGTGTGCATCTTTGCCGTTTTAATTCCAATTATAGGCCTTGCAATGTCCATCGGATACCTGTTGCATGATGAAACAGAAAAAGCAAAATTTCTTATAAAAGTTACTGGCATAGCGTTTCTGATTAATATGCTGCTGATAGCATTACTACGTTTTAAGGTCGCATTGTATTAATATGTATTTTAAAGATATCTTGTTAACAATGCCAAAATGGTATATAATAAAAAAGCCCACTCTATTACAGAGTGGGCAAAAAGAAAACCGCCCCGGTGTTGGCGCACCTGAGCGGAGTTATCAAGACAAATACCCGGATGTGGATAATGTCCCAAAAGAACACTAACATTATACCACACCGGAATACTTTTTTCAAGTGAAAGGTGGTATAATTATGCGATTACCGAACGGTTATGGATCCGTGTACAAATTGTCTGGCAACCGTAGGAATCCTTGGGCCGTCAGAATAACTTGCGGATGGGATGTTGATATGCAAAATAGTCGGGCAAAACAAAAATATAAATTTGTAGGCTACTATCCTACTCGAAAAGAAGCTCTTTCTGCACTCGCTGAATACAACCAAAATTCGTATGATATTGATATATCTAAAATTACGCTCAAAGAGATTTACGATAAATGGTCTGCTGAATTCTTTCCAACTGCCAGCAAAAGCAATATCAAAGGTTTAAAAACAGCTTGGAAAATCTGCGAAAATGCCAAACTAGATAAAATGTGTTTAATAGACATCAAATTGATTCATTTGCAGAATGCTATGGATCAATCTGGAAAAAACGCTCCGATTTTAAAAAAGATGAAAATTCTACTAAGTCACCTATACACCTATGCTATCATTCATGACTATATCACACCTGACCGCAATAAAATAACATACCTGCAAATCAATGCAGGAAACCCTAATAAAATTCATAGAAGCATTTTCACATCGCAGGAAATTGAGCAATTATGGAGGGCAGAACCCTCAAATCCCTATTATAGCGTAATTCTGATTTTGATTTATACCGGATTGCGTATTGGTGAGTTGTTAGATCTAAAAAAAGAAAATGTCAATTTAGAGGAACAATCATTTAAGGTCACTGCATCTAAAACCCAGGCAGGTATCCGAACAGTCCCAATTGCAGACAAGGTGCTGCCTCTATTTGAAAAATGGTATCATAACTCTGACAGCAAGTATTTGATCACAAAAAAGGATGTTACTCATATATCATACTCGTCCTATAAAAAAATATACTGGAAGCCATTATTAGATCACTTAAATATGAAACATCTCCCACACGATACACGACATACTTGCATTTCCATGCTGGCAGCGGCTGGTGTAGATGAGAAAATTACAAAGAAAATTGTTGGTCATAGCGGTCAAGGAATAACAGAGTCTGTATACACGCATTTTAATATTCAAGAACTTTTAGATGCCATTAATAGGATTTGAACAATCAACATATAAGTAACAAAACATCAAAAAACTGCGTGTTTACTATATTATGAGTTACACGGAATATAAACGGGAATGAGGTTCTCCCGAAGAATTTGATTCTTAAACCGCTTAAAAAGCTGATGGCTTCTGTTTTATACAGGAGTTGTCGGCTTTTTTATGTAAGGAGGGATTTATATGTTATTATCAATCGCGCTTATTTTGCTTCTGGGCTTTTTGTTGGGGGAGATATTTGAAAAACTGAAGCTTCCCCGGTTGCTCGGTATGCTATTGTGCGGTATTTTGTTGGGGCCAGAGCTTTTCAATCTGGTCGATTCTTCCATTTTGGATATTTCCGCACAGCTGCGAAAGATTGCACTGATTTTAATTTTATTAAAAGCCGGACTGGGTCTTTCTGTTGCGGATTTGAAAAAATGTGGGCGAGGCGCGCTATTTTTAAGTTTCCTGCCAGCAAGCTTTGAAATTATTGCTTATGCGATATTTGCACCGATGATTCTGGGCATTTCGTATTTGCAGGCGGGTGTACTTGGTTGTATTCTTAGCGCAGTATCTCCGGCTGTATTGGTTCCGAAAATGATTGAGCTGATGGACAAAAAATGTGGCACAAAAAAGGCAATTCCACAGATGCTGATGGCTGGTGCATCTGTGGATGATGTGTTTGTTATTGTCATGTTTACCATCTTTTCGGGACTGGAAATGGGGGATGATTCCCCATATTCTGCTTTGCTGCGTCTGCCAACTGCCTGTATTTTTGGTGTTGCGCTTGGTGCAGCTATTGGAGTTTTACTGGGATGGTTTTTTAGGAATTATCATCTGCGGGACAGTGTGAAGGTGGTGATATTGGTCGGTATATCTCTGTTATTTGTGGTGCTTGAGGATGTATTGGATGGTTCGGTTGCAGTTTCGGGTCTGCTTGCTGTTATGTGCATGGGACTAACACTGCGCACCAAACGGCCGGAAGTTGGTTTGCGGTTGGGGGAGAAGTGTTCCAAACTTTGGGTTGCTGCTGAAATTTTCCTGTTTGTGCTGGTTGGCGCAAGTGTGGAAATCTCTTATCTGCCGCAAGCGGGGTTCAAGGCGCTTCTGATGTTGCTTGTTGGATTGGTGATCCGCAGTGTTGGGGTATGGCTTGCTGTGGCTAAAACTCCGCTGAATGCCAAAGAAAAGCTGTTTACGATAGTTGCTGAACTGCCAAAAGCAACGGTTCAGGCTGCAATCGGTGGTATACCGCTGTCTATGGGAATGGACAACGGTAGTCTGATGCTTACTGTAGCGGTGCTTTCGATTCTGATCTGTGCACCGCTTGGTGCAGTGTTGATGGATTTTACCTATCCGAAGCTGTTGACACAGGATGAATAAAGAAAAAAGGAGATGTCATGAAGATATCTCCTTTTTATTGTTTTGCAGTTCCAAGTTTGGAAAACCATTTAAAGGTGAGCGGCCAGATACCGCCCGCAATGGCTACCACTAAGAAATAGCGGATGCCATCTGCAACGAAATTGCCATCAAACAATGCATACAGCGGTTCTTTCAGCAAAATTTTAACAGCGAGAAGCGGAATTGCACCGAGAATAACTTTCAAAATCTGAGCCCACCATATAGCCTTCGTTTCAAAATGGATGAAATGATCGTCTATTTCGTATGCAAACCACATGCCCAGTGAACATCCCAATATTTTATATGTGTTTTCGACTGCATGCTCATAGTTGCTTATATCAATATCTAGGAACGGGTAATAAAGCACAAATATTAAAAAAGCCGTGCTGATTGTGGCAATGGAGCCGAAAAAAATGCGCATGCCTTTGCGGCTTGCCAACGCTTTTTGCATCAGAGGATACAGTGTAAAAATTAGAATCAGCGCAATAACCAACGAAACACCGACATCTTTTGGCGTGTGTACACCGAGATACATGCGAGAAATGGGAACCAGCAGACAGATGATAATACACACAATTCTAACCCATGTTTTTTTGGTAAATCTTGCAATACCGCCGAACGCTCCGACCGAAGTTTGGGTATGTCCGCTTGGAAAGGAGTAACCGGTTGCCTGCGCTCTGGCACTTTCGACAATTGTAAATTCCTTGTCAAGAACCCACGGCCTGGGGATTCGAAAGCATATTTTCAGAAACTGATTCAATACAATGCCGAAAAAGCCAACCGAAAGCAGATAATAGCCGTGCTTTTTATCAATGCACCAAAAAAATAGAATGCCAATCAGAATAAAGACGGTTTCTTCGCCAAACATCGTAATGAATTGGAAAAACACATCAAGAAAAGGGGTTCGTAGCCCCTCTAAAAATCTTAAAAATTCCATGTTTCGCCTCTTTTCGATCAGGATAATATTTTCATTATAGCATATCCCTATTTTGAATACAATGGCAATTTTATGAATTTACGGGCGAGTAAATAGTGTGAACAAGGCGAATATATTTACATACTTTTCAGAGGATGATGCACCAACAAAATTCCCCGGAAGATATGGTGCTTTCCGGGGAGTTGTTCTTTTGATATCAATCTTTATCTTTGCCACGCTCACGAATAATCAGGCGTATTGGGGTACCCTGTAATCCGAAATTCTCACGAATCTGGTTCTCGATATAACGCTGATAGGAGAAATGGAATAGTTCGTGATTGTTGCAGAAGATGACGAAGGTCGGCGGATTGGTCGAAGCCTGGGTCATGTAATAGATTTTTAAGCGTTTGCCTTTGTCAGATGGCGGCTGAACTCTTGCAGTGATATAGCCAAGCAGGTCGTTTAACACACCTGTGGTGATGCGGATACCGTTCTGCTGATATACATCGCGGATCATAGGGAACAGGTTGTCCACACGCTGACCAGTTTTAGCGGAAATAAAGATAAACGGGACATAGGACATGAAGCTGAAATCCTGCTTGAGCTTATCGGTAAATTCTTTCATGGTGTGACCAGTTTTATCTTCAACGGCATCCCATTTATTCACTGCCACAATGCATGCTTTGCCCTGTTCATGGGCATAACCTGCAACCTTGCTGTCCTGTTCGGTGAAGCCAACGGTTGCGTCGATAACAATAACACATACATCTGCACGATCTACCGCCATCAAAGAACGCAGAACGCTATAATGCTCGATGGCGTCCAAAATTTTGGATTTTTTGCGCAGGCCTGCGGTATCAATGAAGATATATTTGCCAGTCTCATTTTCGATTAAGGTGTCAGTGGAATCACGGGTAGTACCTGCAATGTCCGATACAATCAGGCGATCTTCACCAGCGATATAGTTAATCAGAGAAGATTTTCCGACATTTGGTTTGCCAATGACAGCAACCTTGATGGTACCTTCCTCAACTTCCTCATCATCTTCGAAATTGAGGTGTTCAAATGCAGCATCCAGCAAATCACCGGTGCCATGACCGTGTACTGAGGAAACCGGAATTAAGTCGCCTATTCCTAAGTTATAAAACTCATAGAAATCATCCGGCAGATCACCGACACCGTCACATTTATTGACACATACGATGACTGGTTTTCCACTCTTGCGCAGCATTTCCGCAACTTCCTGGTCGGTAGCGGTCATGCCACTTTTGACATCCACAACAAGAATTGTGATATCTGCACTACGAATTGCGAGTTCTGCCTGACGACGCATCTGGGATAAAATGATGTCATCCGAGGCAGGTTCGATACCGCCGGTATCTACAATCGTAAAGCTTTTGCCGCGCCATTCGCAGTCGGCATAGATACGGTCACGGGTAACACCCGGTGTATCCTCAACAATGGCAACGCGCTGACCGACAAGTTTGTTGAATAAGGTCGATTTTCCGACATTCGGACGGCCGACAACCGCAATAACAGGTTTTGCCATAAGTTTTCCCTCCTTACTGTTTTAGCATGGCGGAAAGAAGGTCTTCGCCGCCGGTTTCGGTAATGGTGATTGGTATATCCAGGGAATCTGACAGCTGCTTGACTGTCATGTCATCCAAAAATACATCCGCTTCATCCGAGTGCATTCTTGGAGAGCGCAGCATATTGCATGAAAGCAGCAGGTGTGATCCCAGTTCTTTCTCGTTTAATTGTTCTTTTAAGTCGGTTCCAGTCAGTAAGCCGGTAACAGTAATAGTCTCGCCGAAGAAATGATTGGTAATCGGGTATACTTTACAATCCAGCCCTTTGAATTTCTGCATAGCAGCATCTGCTAATTTCTGCAAAGTTGGGGCTGCACTCATGCCAGTTGCAATCGAACATCTGCGGGTTTTCTGATCTGCTGGAACATGATTTAAGGCATCCATAAATTCATCTACAAGCAAGCTGATCATGCCGACACCATTTTCAATCTGAGAGAAGTCTTCATAAAATTCTGCTTGCGGTATTGTTTTTTGAGCGGTCAGGTAAAATTCATCCGAAGCGAAAACGAGGCGTCTGCCGTGTTCTTTCAAGGTTTTATCACCATATTCTTCTAGAATGGCAATTGTTTCAGAAGCAGTTTGCTTGGTGTAGCTCTCAATAGGGGTTAAGCCCTGTCTGAATTTAGTCTGCCCGAACGGCACACAGGCAATACTGATGATGTTCGGTAGTGCAGTTAAATCATCCAGCGTGCGACGCAGTTCATTGCCATCATTGTAACCTGGACAAAGTACCAGCTGACAGTTGAGCGCAATTCCTGCATCGGTTAGTTTTTTTAGACGCTCTAAAATGTTGCCTGCAAAACGGTTATTTAACATTTTGCAGCGTAGTTCAGGATTTGTGGTGTGAACCGATACATTGATCGGAGTGATGTGCATTGCGATAATGCGATCCAGTTCGCTTTCCTGCATGTTGGTCATGGTGACATAGTTGCCAAACAGGAAGGAAAGGCGAGAATCATCATCCTTGAAGTAAAGGCTTTCGCGCATTCCTTTCGGGAGCTGATCGATAAAACAGAAAATACATTTATTGGTGCAGCTTTTCTGTTTGTCCATGAGATAGGTTTCAAATTCCAGCCCAAGGTCTTGATACTGCTGTTTATGCAGACGGATAACCCGAACCAGCGGTTTGTTTATCTGTTTAACACGCAGTGTGAGATCGACTTCATCGGCGTAGAACTGGTAATCCAGTACGTCCACAATATCGTGCCCGTTTATAGTCAGTAATTTATCGCCCGGATGCAAGCCGTATTTTTGTGCTATGCTGTGCGGCGTAATGTGAGATATTGTAACGCTCACGCTTAACCCTCCCTCAAGATAATTTTTGATATAAATAAAAACTGCCGCCACAATATTACTGCGGCGACAGAAAATTTCAAGATCTGCCAGAAGCATTTTGCAATTATGCTTCTTTTTTGTCCTGCTTCATCAGCAAATTCAAAAATACAGATTAAGCTTCTTTTTTGATAACCTCTACGCCTTTGTAATAGCCGCAGCTACCACAAACTTTGTGCGGAGCTTTTAATTCGCCACACTGAGGGCATTTGCTCAGAGCCGGCATATCGAGTTTCCAAACTGCGGAACGTCTTTTGTCACGTCTTGCTTTGGATACTTTTCTTTTTGGAACTGCCATGTTTTACGCCTCCTTATTTATTCTTCATTAGACATTTGTTCTAAAAGCTGTCCCAATATCTGCAACCTGGGATCTGCTTTTTTATCCCCACAATTACAGGATTTCTCATTTAGGTTAATACCACAATGAGGGCAAATTCCCTTGCATTCCTCTTTGCAAAGGATCTTGGAAGGCAGGTGAAGAAGAATTTCGTCCCTTGCCAGTTCGGAAACATCCAAGACATCATCCGGTACTTCGATATAATCTTCATCCAAAAAGGAATCATCATAAATCTTGCGTACCAAAACCTGTTTTCCGGAAATATCCAGTTGATATGGGAATACGGTCAAACAGCGGTCACATCTGAGCTGTATGGCAGATGTAATGCTGTAAGACAAGGTTACAACTCCGGCGCGGTTGACCGCTTTTGCACGAACAGCAACCGGGTGATCAAACGGACACAATCCGTCAATATCACAGTCAGATAAATCCAGCGGGAATGAAACTTCAGCCTCATTGCCTTCAATATCAAAAACCTGTGTTAACTGCAACAGCATACAAACACCTCTCTTGTGCCTTTTAACTCGTCATATTATTTTACCGTATTATTGCAGATTTGTCAAGTCTTATCCGAAAAAAAGAATCACTTTCAGCGAAATATCTTGTAAGTAACGGGAAAAAACTTTTTTTGCGGTCAACTTGCCACAAAAGGAATTGAAAAATTCCTGCTGATATGGTAAGATAGAAATAATAATATTTTAATGTAGAAAAAGGAGAATGAGATGGAGCTTGATTATTCTGACCGGCTTCTGGTGATTATTCCGGCTTATAATGAAGCCGAAAGTATTCAAAAGACGGTGACGGAATTAAATAAGGAATGTCCAAATGTTGATTACATTGTAGTTGATGACGGTTCACTTGACTGCACAGCGGCGGTCTGCCTGGAAAATGGGTATCCGCTCTTGCAGCTGCCAGTGAATTTGGGATTGAGTGGTGCGTTTCAAGCAGGAGCCCGTTATGCTAATCGCATGGGTTATGGTTACTGCATGCAATTAGATGCAGATGGGCAACATATGCCGCAGTATATCCCGGACATGCTGAAAGCCGCAAGGCAGGGAGCCGATGTGGTGATTGGTTCAAGGTATTATGGTAAGCATAAAGAGCATTCGATGCGCCGCGTTGGTGGAAAATTATTGCAGGGAGCTATTTGGCTGACCACCGGAAAAAAGATTACTGATCCGACTTCTGGTATGCGTTTATACAATGGAAAGCTAATCGCTGATTTTTTCAAATTCCCGAATTTTGATCCAGAACCAGATATGATTGCCTATTTGATTCATAGAGGATATGCGGTACAGGAAGTAGAAGTATGTATGCGGGAACGGCTTGTAGGGCAGAGTTATTTACGGTTTGGCAGGGTCATACAGTATATGATGCGTATGATGCTGTCAATTCTGTTGATTCAATGGTTTCGGAAAGGATAAGCGTTATGTCAATTACAATTCGTATTTGTCTGGTTTTGGTTTCGATTTTGGTGTTTGTGTTCATGATGCGCCGTATCCAAAAGGAGAAGCTTTTGATTGCGGATGCTGTGTTTTGGATTATTTTCTCTCTTTGTTTGCTGATTTTAAGTGTGTTTCCACAGATTGTGATCTTTTTTGCGGATTTACTGGGCTTTTATTCTGCTGCCAATCTGGTTATGGTCGTGGGGATTTTTATATTATTGGTCAAGCTATTTTCGATGTCATTGCATATTTCACATACCGAATGTCAACTGCGCCAGACGATAGAAGAATTGGCCATTGCCGAAAAAAGAATTAGAGAAATGGAAGGAAAGTTACAGGACAATCCAGAAAAGTAACATTTTGTAATAAATACAATTGTTAAAATTTCCTGAACAATGCCCAGATTCCGGAATTTTATTCCGGAATCCTTTATTTTGCGCAAAATAAAGATTACAAAAGGGTTGCAATTTTCGAAAGTATGTAGTATAATAGCAGAGGATGAAAAAACGACATAAAAGACAAACTGATTTTATACGGAAAGGAAACGATATGAAACAGGACAATCAAAATGAAATTCTGTTTGAACTGCTTTATCTGTTGGAGCGTATCGGTACATTTTTTGCAGTGTTTGGACGCTGCCTGAGTGAGAATTTCAGAAAAGGAACAAGAAAAGTATTTGGTTGGTATAAAAGAAATCTTACTAAAGCTGTAAAGATGATTGGACATAGCTTTGCTGTTGTTGGCAAATGGTTTAGCAGAGTGTTTGCAGGTGTCGGTAATATCTTTATGGCATTTTGGCATACTGTTATGAGCTTAAAAGAAGATCTCAGCTTGATTTGGAATGCAAATACTTCCCTGTCTGTAAAGGAGCGACTCAAACAGGTTGCTTCTTATTTTTGGGGCAGTAAAAAAAAGAGAAAGCATTTCATGGTAACCACCTTAAACTATGTAATGCCAGTTGTTGCCGTTGTTATTGCAGTCAATATGATTTCAGGTTTGCTACATACCAACTATGCATTTGCTGTCACATATAACGGTGTAGAATTGGGATATATTGAGGATGAAACCGTATATTCGGATGCAGCAAAGGATTTGCAGAGTCGCATCATCGTACCAGAGGACGGAGAGACCGTATCGGTTGATGCAAAACTTTCCCTTCGCGCATTAAATAAAGAAGATAAAATGGTAACACCATCTGAACTGACCAACCGTATGATGCAAAATGCTGATCAGGATATTATGGAAGCAGAAGGCGTTTATGTCGATGGCAAGTTTGTTGGGGCAGTAAAGGAAATTGGTGCAGTTGATGCTTATCTGGATGAAGTAATTAAATCCTATATTGAGGAAACTGGATATGACAGCGCATCCTTTGTAAAAGATATTCAGACCGAAGAAGGTTATTTTGTAGCGGATAATATCGTTTCTTATGAAGATATGAAAGCTTTACTGGATTCCGAGGAATCCACTGATCAATATTATACAGTTAAGACTGGTGATACGCCGATTGGAATCGCTGCTCAGTTTGATGTAAATTATAAAGATTTGATCAAATGGAATCCAAAGATTGAAAGCGAACTGTATGTGGATGATAAAATTTTAGTTGGTGTATCGGAACCATATCTGTCGATTACTGCTACGACTACTGATGTATATACCACTGCTTTGAAATACGATACGGTAAAAGAAGAATCTGACAGTATGCCGATCGGTGAAAAAAAGGTTAAACAGGAAGGTCAGAATGGTGAACAGACCATCACCGCCGAGGTTACCTTACTGAACGGATACGAAACCGAACGCAAGATTGTAGAAGAAAAAATCACCAAACAGCCGGTCAAAGAAATCGTTGTAATTGGTACCAAAGAGCCGGATCCTGTAACGGTTCCGTCTACTGTTTCCACTAATAGCGGTAATAATAATACTGGAACTTGGCTGTCATGGCCGACCAATGGTGGATATATTTCCTCTGGTTTTGGTTCACGTTGGGGTTCTTTCCATCGAGCAATCGATATCGCTAAAGTGGGTGGTTGCTACGGCGATTCCATTTTTGCCGCAGCAGATGGCGTAGTTACCTATGCTGGAACCTGTGGTACATTTGGAAATCTGATTAAAGTTAGCCATGGAAATGGTCTGGAAACCTGGTACGCGCATTGTAGCGGTTTCAATGTATCGGTTGGCCAGAGTGTATCCCGTGGTACAACCATTGGCTATATCGGTAACACGGGGCGTTCTACTGGCCCGCACCTGCACTTCCAGGTTATGTTGCATGGTCAGTATGTCAACCCGATCAATTATCTGAAATAAAAATTTAACAGCATCTCGCTTTGAGGTGCTGTTTTTTTGTGATTATATATTTACAAACAAGAAAATTTGCGTTATAATAAGGATACAACAAAAATACAATACTGTGAAAGGGGATTGTAATATGGAACAGAAATCCAAATTGATTGCCGGACTGTTAGGTGTTTCCTTGGGCAGTTTTGGTATCCACAATTTCTATCTTGGGAAAACCAATCGTGCAATTGCACAGATTGTCGTCACCTGTTTGACTTGCGGATTTGGTGCATTATGGGGGATGATTGAAGGCATTATGATTATGGCTGGAAGTCCGAGCGTTTGTGTTGACGCAAATAATGTTCCGCTATACGAGAGTCAGAAATTCCAGCTGGTTGCAGGTATGCTTGGTATTTTTTTGGGTGGTTTCGGCGTTCATAATTTCTATCTTGGTAAGAATGATATCGCTATTATTCAGCTGATACTTACATTCTGCACTGGTGGCATCAGTGCTATTTGGGGTTTGGTAGAAGGCGTTATGATTTTGTTTGGCAGTCCGAATTATCGTCAGGATGCATACGGAAATCCGTTAATTCGTATTTAACAGGAATTTAAAATATGTTGAAAAAAGGCTTATCCTTTCAGATGTGCCAGATAAGGAAGTAATTACTCATTCATCTAGTGTTGCCTAGCTGATTTACACATAACCATCTATCAGGGGTGATCCTTCGGGATTGCCCCTGATTTTTTGATAAAGTAAAGTGTTAGACTTATCAAAATATACTGCGCGGTCAGGTTGACAAAATTATGCAATCATGATATACTAAAAAATATAGACGTTATGCCTTGACATCGGAGGTCGAACTATGGATATGAAAAAATATTTAATAGTAATTTCAGAGGAAATGTCTATTTGACTCAAAGCAATAAGGTTTTGTATGAGAAAACAGCCGGTTTTGCGGATTTGGCAAATGAAATCCCTAACACAATAGAAACAAGGTTTGCCAGTGCATCCG